>JBKJZR010000168.1:0-43876 GCA_046715035.1 Burkholderiales bacterium
CGACGCTGAACCCGTACTTTTCGTATGCCGCCAGCGCGGGGCCGTTGCGCCTGTTGACCGCAAGCACCAGCGACCGGCAGCCACGCGCCCGCGCGATGGCGATGGCGCGGTCCAGCAGCATGCCGCCGTAACCCCGGCGCTGAAAATCGGGATGCACGTAGAGCTTGTCGACCTTCATCGCGTCCGACGGCGCCAGCACGAAGTAGGAACAAAAACCGGCCATCGTGCCGTCGAGCAGAAGCTGGTCCCACCAGATGTCGCCGCGCTCCAGCTCCGCACGCACGATCCGCGGATCGTAACGCTGCTGCAGCATGAATTCTATCTGCGCGGCGCTGATGATACCGGGGTAATGCCGGCGCCAGATCTCGCCCGCGAGCGCGCATAGCCGTTCGACGTCCTGTGGCCTGAGCGGCACTACGCTCGCCTGGACAGCGGCATCGGTCTCACGCTTCATGTCCGCTCCCTCCGAGTTTGGCAAGCAATCATTCGACTGCCGGCGGGCGTTCGTACGGACTGGATTCGCCCGGCGGACGCGTCTTGAAGCGCTTATGCAGCCAATAATACTGTTCCGGCATTTCGCGCACGCGCTCTTCGATGAAAGCATTCATGCGGCGCGTGTCAGCCGCGATGTCGTCTCCCGGGAAATCCTGCCACGCCGGATAAAAGCGCAGCTCGTAGCCCTGCGCACCAGGAAGCTGGCGGGTTACCGCAGGCACGACGACGGCGCGTCCCAGCTGCGCGAGGCGCGGCAGCGCAGTGACGGTCGCGGCCGGCACGCCGAAGAAAGGCACGAACAGCGAATCGCGCGGGCCCAAATCCATATCGGGCAGGTAATAAAACGGGACACCTTCGCGTATGGTCTTGACCACTGCGCGGATTCCGTCCTGGCGCGCGAACAGCACCGGCTTCACGAAGCGGGTGCGGCCGTGGAGCAGTATGCGGTCGAAAACCGGGTCCTTCTGCTGGCTGTACATCGATGCGCCGCGCCATTCGGTGATGATGCGCGAGCCGCCCATATCGAGTCCGACGAAATGTGGCGCGAGCCAGATCACCGGCCGGTCCGCGACGGCTCGCCAGTGCTCGAGGCCTTCGACGCGAACCATGCGCTGAATGCGCGCCTGGGAGCCCCACCACAAAACGCCGTGCTCGAGCAGGCTGCGGCCGAACGCGCAAAAGTGCTGTTGCGCGAGCGCGCGCCTTGCCGCGCGATCGAACTGCGGAAAACACAACGCCAGGTTGGTGAGCACCACGCGGCGGCGCGAACGGGCCAGCGCATACAGGACCAGGCCGAGACCGCGACCGAGCGGTGAGAGCAACGGCAGCGGCAGGAAATGCAGTAACCAGATAAGCACGAGGCCCAGGCGCTCCACTATGCGCCCCCCGCGACTGCTGCCGCAGTTGCGCTACCGTCCACCGTGTAGTGTGCTGCGAGCGGAACGCGCCGCGGCCCGGGCGCGTCTGGCATGAAATTCGCTTTAGGGCCTGGCTGCTGTTTGATATATACTCTCGCGCTTTGTCACTTCCGCCCGCCCTATCCCCATGAGTGATTTTCTATTTACTTCCGAATCGGTTTCCGAAGGTCATCCGGACAAGGTCGCGGACCAGATTTCGGACGCCGTGCTCGACGCCATCTTAGCCCAGGACAAACACGGTCGTGTAGCCGCCGAGACGCTAGTCGCCACCGGTCTGGTGGTGATGGCGGGCCAAATCACCACCAGCGCGAAGGTGAATTACAGCGAAATCGCGCGCGACGTCATCAAGAAAATCGGCTATGACGATTCGGCTATCGGCTTCGACTATCGCAGCTGCGCCGTGCTCACCGCCTACGATGCGCAATCCGTCGACATCGCGCAAGGCGTGGATGAAGGCAAGGGCCTCGACCTCGAGCAGGGTGCCGGCGATCAGGGCCTGATGTACGGTTACGCGTGCGATGAGACGCCGCAACTCATGCCCGTGCCGATCTATTATTCACATCGCCTGATGGAGCGCCACGGCGAACTGCGCAAGGATGGGCGCCTGCCGTGGCTGCGGCCGGACGCGAAGTCGCAGGTCACTGTGCGCTATGTCGACGGCAAGCCGGTGCAGATCGAAACCGTCGTAATCTCGACACAGCATCACCCCGACGTCACCCACGAGCAGATCAAGGAAGCGGTCATCGAGGAAATCGTCAAGCCGGTATTTCCCAAGCACATGCTGAAGGAAGATACCAAGTATCTGATCAACCCAACCGGGCGTTTCGTGATCGGCGGGCCCATGGGCGACACCGGCCTGACCGGCCGTAAAATCATCGTCGACACCTACGGCGGCTATTCACGTCACGGGGGCGGCGCGTTTTCCGGCAAGGACCCGTCCAAGGTCGACCGCTCGGCGGCCTATGCTGCGCGCCATGTCGCGAAGAACATCGTGGCCGCGGGCCTCGCCAGCAAATGCGAAGTGCAGGTCGCGTATGCGATCGGCGTCGCGCGCCCGGTCAGCGTCCATGTGGACACGTTCGGCACGGGCAGGATCGCGGACGATAGAATCGGCAAGCTGGTCGAGCAGCATTTCGACCTGCGTCCCAAGGGCATCATCCACGCGCTGAATCTGCTGCGCCCGATCTATTTCAAGACCGCGGCTTACGGGCACTTCGGCCGCGACGAGCCCGAGTTCTCATGGGAAGCGACCGACAAAGTCGCCGCGCTCAAGGACGCCGCCCGCTAGCGCACCGCAAACAGCGTCATTCCACCCTGAGGGGCGCTGCAGCGGGCGTCCGTCCGCCACGCTCAGGGTGCGCAAGCACACCCGCAAGGGCGCCCATTCGACTTGCAATCTGAATGGAGGACGCATCATGAAAGCCGCAGTCAATCCCCAGTTTACCGACTACAAAGTCGCCGCTATCGGCCAGGCTGAATTCGGCCGTAAGGAAATCGCCATCGCCGAGACTGAAATGCCCGGTTTGATGGCGGTGCGCGAAGAGCATAAAGGCAAGCAGCCCCTAAAAGGTGCGCGCATCGCCGGCTCGCTGCACATGACCATCCAGACCGCGGTGCTGATCGAAACGCTTGCCGCGCTCGGCGCGGAAATCCGCTGGGCATCGTGCAATATATTCTCGACGCAGGACCACGCCGCAGCCGCGATCGCCGCCCGCGGCATTCCGGTATTTGCGTACAAGGGCGAAACGCTCGAGGATTACTGGGAATACACGCACCGCATCCTCGACTGGTCGGACGGCGGCACGCCCAACATGATCCTCGACGATGGCGGCGACGCGACGCTGTTGGTGACCCTCGGCGCGAAAGCCGAAAAAGACCCGAAGGTTCTTCCCGAGGCCACGAACGAGGAAGAGCGCGTGCTGTTTGCGGCGATCCGCAAGACCCTCAAGGAGCGGCCCGGCTTCTATTCGCGGATCCAGGCCAACATCAAAGGCGTCGCCGAGGAGACGACGACCGGCGTGCATCGCCTGTACCAGATGGAGAAAGAGGGGCGCCTGCCGTTTCCCGCAATCAACGTCAACGACTCGGTGACCAAGTCCAAGTTCGACAACCTCTATGGCTGCCGGGAGTCGCTGGTCGACGCGATCAAGCGTGCTACCGACGTGATGATCGCCGGCAAGATCGCCGTGGTCGCGGGTTACGGCGACGTCGGCAAGGGCAGCGCGGAGGCTTTGCGCGCGCTGTCCGCCCAGGTGTGGGTGACCGAGATCGATCCGATCTGCGCACTGCAGGCGGCGATGGAGGGTTTCCGCGTCGTGACCATGGATTACGCGGCTGACAAGGCGGATATTTTCGTCACCGCCACCGGTAATGTCAGCGTGATCACGCACGAGCATATGAAGCGCATGAAGCATAATGCGATCGTGTGCAACATCGGCCACTTCGATTCCGAGATCGAAATCGCTGCGCTCAAAGCTTACCCGTGGGACAACATCAAGCCGCAGGTCGACCATGTCGTGTTCCCCGACGGCAAGCGGTTGATCCTGCTGGCCGAAGGCCGGCTGGTGAACCTCGGCTGCGGCACCGGCCATCCATCGTTCGTGATGTCCAATTCATTCACCAACCAGACCCTCGCGCAGCTCGAGCTGTTTACGAAGGGCGACCAGTACGAGAACAAGGTCTATGTGCTGCCCAAGCAGCTCGACGAGAAGGTGGCGCGCCTGCACCTGAACAAGCTCGGCGTCGACCTCACGGTGCTGACCGAATCCCAGTGTAATTATCTGAACGTGCCCATCGAGGGGCCGTACAAGTCCGACCACTACCGCTATTGATAGCCGCTTGACGGCTTTGGGCGAGCGGCTCCATAATGGCTCCATAGTGGAAGTTATTTGGAGCCATTATGGCTGTTAACCTATCGATTAAGAATGTGCCTGACACGCTCGCAGAAACGTTGCGCGCGCGGGCCGAGCGCAATCACCGCTCGCTGCAAGGCGAGTTGATGGCGATCCTGGAAAGTGCGGTCGATGCGCGCGTCCCCGCATCGGAGGCAGCAACTTCTCCGGTACGCAAGCTTTCAATCGACGAAGTCGCCGAGCAGGCGCGCAAGCTTTTTCCACGGGGCACGCCCAGTTCCACTGGCTTTATCCGCGCCATGCGGGACGGCCGCTACGGCGAGGAATGGGCGCGCACCGGGCGCCACGATCAGCCGGACTGAGTAATGGCGAGGCTCATCGTTGCGGAACCGCCGGCAACCTATGCGCAACGGCCCGCGTTGGTCGTCGACGCCAGCGTGCTGACTGCGGCGGTGTTCGCTGAAACCGAGCAGGAGCAGGCGTTGGCCTGGATGCGGGGACGCGCATTGTGCGCCCCGGAAGTGGTGGATCTCGAGATGACCAATGCCGCCTTGAACAAGCTCCGCCGCAGGCTCGCCTCCGTGGAAGCTGCCACCGCGGCGCTGGCCAAATTCGCTGCGCTGGACATCGAACGCCGCTCCATCGCGACCGATGGCGTCTTTGATCTTGCCGTGCGGTGGAAGCTATCCGCGTACGACGCCGCATACCTCTGGCTGGCGGCCGAGATCAAGGCGCCGCTGGCGACGTTCGACACGCGGCTGGGTGAAGCGGCCAAGGCGCATCTCGAAAATCTCGGGAGAAAAGCGTGACGCCGCGCGAACGCTTTCTCGCGTTGCTCAAGCACGACATACTCAAGCTCGACCTCGCAGAACTTAACTTCGGATCTGCTGCATGAGTTTAAGACACTGACGCTCGACGTGTTGCCCACCCGCAGTTACTTGGTCAGCGCAACAACTTTTTCGGCGATTGAAGCGCGCGAGCCCGGCGTATCGCGCGCGAGTCTTCGTGATCGCGGCATGCTGATGCAGGCGAAGACCTGCGGAATATACCAACGATTTCGGACGATCTACGCACCGCGCTAATAACCGCCGTGGCAGAATAAATTATTGTTACAGTGACTACCCATGCAATCACAAAGGAAATTCACGCGCACCTTCAGCTTCGAGTTCTTCCCGCCCAACTCGGAGGAGGGGCAGGAGAAGCTGCGGGCGACAACGCGACAGCTCGCGCAGCTGACGCCGAAGTTTTTCTCGGTGACGTATGGCGCAGGCGGCTCGACGCGCGAGCGCACGCTCGGCACCGTGCTCGAGATCCGGGCGACCGGCCATGCGGCCGCGCCGCACATCTCCTGCGTCGCGTCGACGAAGGAGAATATCCGCGAGTGGCTGCAGCGCTACCAGGATCACGGCATCAAGCATCTCGTGGCGCTGCGGGGCGACCTGCCCTCGGGGCTGGGGGCGACCGGCGAGTTCCGCTACGCCAACGAGCTCGTGGCATTCATCCGCGCCGAGTTCGGGGACACGTTCCATATCGAAGTCGCTGCCTACCCCGAGTTTCATCCCCAGTCCAGCCGCGCGCAGGACGACCTGCTCGCCTTCAGGCGCAAAGTCGAGGCGGGTGCCGATTCGGCGATCACGCAGTACTTCTACAATGCCGATGCTTATTACCGTTTCATCGATGAATGCGAAGCGATGGGTATCGATATCCCCATCGTTCCGGGCATCATGCCGATCGGCCGTTTTTCGCAGCTCGCGCGCTTCTCGGACGCCTGCGGCGCCGAGATTCCGCGCTGGATCCGCAAGAAATTCGAAGGCTACGGCGACGATCTCGCGTCGATTCGGGCTTTCGGCCTAGATGTCGTGACGGCGCTCTGCGATGACCTGTTGAAGCAGGGCGCGCCCGGGCTGCATTTTTACACCCTCAACCAGGCCGGGCTCACCACGACCATCTGGCAGCGGCTGGGACTGTAACGCGAGCGGCGTGCGGCGCTACAGGGCTTTGGTCTGACCTAACCGCGTTACAGCGCTCGACCCCCGGCCCTGAACTTCACTCCAGCGGGTGACGGGCGAGCGCTGCGACGGTCCTCAGGACAAGCGTCGAGCGCAGCCTCGAGGTCGGCCGGTTTTTTGATGCTCAACAATGATGTCTCAAAGGAGGAAACGCCATGCCCCGCGCGAGCCGGAAGGGTTCGGCCATCGCCGCAAGCGATGACTGCGTCGTTGTCGAAGGCAACAGGGAGCGCATCGCTTTCTGGAAAGGCGTAACGGTCGAAACGTAAGCCGCCCCCGCACGCACATTCCGCCGCCAGCCATGAGCGACCCGCGGCCCGTCCCGCCCACGCGCGAGCTGCGTCAGCTCGCGCGCATTCTCGGCTTCCTCAGGCCCTACCGCGCGCGCATCGCCGGAGCGCTGGTCGCCCTCGTGGTCGCTGCAGGCGGCGTCCTCGTGATCGGCCAGGGCCTGCGTCACGTGATCGACCGCGGCATCGTCGGCGCCGACGCGGCGCTGCTCGATCAGATCCTGTTCGGTCTGCTGTTCGTGGTTACGGTACTGGCAGTCGCAACGTACACGCGGTTTTATCTGGTTTCGTGGGTAGGCGAGCGCGTCGTCGCCGATATCCGCGGCGCGTTGTTCGCGCACCTGCTCACGCTGTCTCCTGAATTCTTCGAAACCACCCGCACGGGCGAAGTCATTGCCCGCGTGACCGGCGACGTCGCGCAAATCGAGACGGTGATCGGCACCAGCGTTTCCATGGCGCTGCGCAATGTGCTGCTCCTGATCGGGGGACTGGCGCTGCTCTTCGTCACCAGTCCCAAGCTCACGCTGCTCATCCTGCTGATCGTGCCGCTGGTGGTGCTGCCCATCGTCATGCTGGGGCGGCGCGTGCGCCGCCTGTCGCGCGCCAGCCAGGACGGCATTGCCGAGGTGGGCGCGTACCTCGACGAAGCGCTGCACGAGATACGCACGGTGCAGGCGTACGGCCACGAAGCGCACGATCGCGCATCATTTGGCGCGCGCGTGCAGGCTGCGTTCGGCGCCGCGGTGGCGCGCCTGCGCCAGCGCGCCCTGCTGATCGCGTTCGTCATATTCCTCGTTTTCGGCGCCGTCGGCGTCGTGCTGTGGATCGGCGGCCACGACGTGCTGGCCGGTCGCATCAGCTCCGGCGACCTTTCGGCGTTCGTCTTCTACGCGGTCGTCGTGGCGGGATCGGTGGCCGCCATCAGCGAAGTCATCGGCGAGCTGCAGCGCGGCGCGGGCGCAACCGAGCGCATCATGGAGCTCCTCGCGGCCGAGCCGGTGATCAGGGCGCCGGCACGGCCGGTAGCGCTGCCGCATCCGGCGCGCGGCGAGGTGCGCTTCGAGCACGTTACTTTTCGTTATCCGCTGCGCCGCGATGCGCCTGCGCTCGACGACTTCAGCCTCGCGGTCGCGCCGGGTGAGAAGCTTGCGCTCGTCGGCCCGTCCGGCGCTGGCAAGACGACGGCCTTTCAGCTGCTGCTGCGGTTTTACGACTGCGACAGCGGTTCGATCACGCTCGACGGGGTGGAGCTGAAGCAGGCGGATCCCGTGGCGGTGCGCAGCCGCATCGCGCTCGTCTCCCAGGACCCCGTGATCTTTGCCGCAAGCGTTGGCGACAATGTGCGCTATGGCCGCCCGGACGCGACCGATGCCGAGGTGGAACGCGCCTGCGCCGCGGCATTTGCCGACGAGTTCATACGCCGTATGCCGGACAGCTATCGCACCTTTCTTGGCGAGCGCGGCACGCGGCTCTCGGGAGGCCAGCGGCAGCGCATCGCCATTGCGCGCGCCATACTGTCCAGCCGCCCCGTGCTGCTACTCGATGAGGCGACCAGCGCGCTCGATGCCGAAAGCGAGCGCGTCGTGCAGCTTGCGCTGGCCGAACTCATGCGCGGGCGCACCACGCTCATCATCGCTCACCGTCTGGCGACGGTAAAAAGCGCCGACCGCATTGCGGTGATGGACCATGGCCGTATCGTCAGCATCGGCACGCACACCGCCCTGCTCGGCGAGAATGGCTTGTACGCGCATCTCGCCGCCCTGCAGTTCACGCTCGCTACGCCAAACTGAGTGCGCGGTATGATGGAAGCCCGCTTACCCATTCAGAGGCGCGCGGCATGAACCATCGGACCCTTCAGAAAGCCGCTTGCGGCGGGGTCGGCATTGCGGCTGCGCTCATCGCGCTCGCCATTGCCGGGTGTGCAACACCCGCGCTCGATCTGCCCAGTGCAGCGGCGCTCGCCGAGCTCGCGCCCAAGGGCTCGCTGCGCGTGACGCTCATCCTTGCGAACCCGGTGCAGGCAACCAAAGACCCCAAGACGGGCGAGCTGCATGGTCCCGCGATCGATCTCGCGCGCTCGCTGGCGAATCGCCTGGGCGTGCCGCTCGAAACGAGCGGCGTCGGGCGCGCCGAAGAAATCGTCGCGGGTGCGGGATCGGACAAGTGGGATGTCGCTTTTCTGGCCATCGATCGCGAGCGCAGCAGCGTGATGGACTTTTCGCGGCCCTATCTCGAAGCGCTCAACACCTGCCTGGTGCCCGCGGGATCCGGCATCCGCACCCTCGCCGATATCGATCGTCCCGGCGTGCGGATCGGCGTCGGGCAGGGCGATGCGATAGACCTGCACTTCACACGCACGCTCAAACACGCCCAGCTCGTGCGCACTACCGGCGGGCTGCCGGCGGCGCTCGAACTGATCAAGTCGGGCAGGGCCGATGCCTACGTGGCGAACACCCACCGGCTGCTGGAACTTTCGGCCCGCCTCCCCGGGTCGCGGGTGCTCGACGGCAGCGTGCTCGCGGCACAACAGGCGATCGCAGTACCCAAAGGACGGTCCGCCGGACTCGCCTACGTCAACCAGTTCCTCGCTCAGGCCAGAACGTCGGGTTTCGTGCAGCGCTCGATCGAGCGCGCCAATCTGCGGGGCGTAAAGGTTGCTGCCGGTGCCGCAGCGGATGTCTCCGCTACCTCAGCGCGGGCGCAGGCGCGGGTTCAGACCGACCGCTGAGCGCGCTTTCGCCACGCGTCGTCCAGCTGCCCCCCAGCGCTTTGAAAAGATCGGCGATCGCGGCGCGTTGGGTACGCAGCGCGTCGATGCGGTTTTGCTCCGCTGCGAGCAGGTTGCGTTCGGCATCGAGCACGTCGAGTTGGCCCGCCAGCCCATTGTCGTAGCGCAGCTTCGCGAGGCGCAGCGTTTCGCGCAGTGCCGTCACGCGCTGCGTTTCAGCCGCGAGCCGCGCGCGGGCAGTGACCTGCGCCGCCAATGCGTCGCGAACCTCGCGAAACGCGTTCTGGATCGCACCTTGGTACTGCGCGAGCGCCTGCCGCTCGCGCGCGGTCGCGCCCTCGACCTGCGAGTCGATGCGCGCCCCGCCGAATAGCGGCTGGGCCAGCGCGATCGCGAGTCCCCAGATCCCGGCCGGCCCCGTGAACAGGCTGCCCAGCGCAATGCTTTCGCTGCCGAGGTAGCCCGTCAGCGAAATCGCCGGAAAGTACAGCGCCCGCGCAGCGCCGATGCGCGCATTCGCCGCGACCAGCCGTTGCTCGGCCTCGACGAGATCCGGGCGTCGCAGCAAAAGCTGCGAGGGCATATCCGACGGCACTGCGACCACGGCAGTCGCGTTCTCAGGATCTGTGCCGGCATCTACCGTGTCTTCGTATATCGCTTTGGGGCTGCGGCCCAGCAGGACGGCAAGTGTGGTCTCCTGCTGCGCGCGGCCGCGCTCGAGCACGAACAATTGCGCACGCGCGGCGGCGGCTTCCGCCTGGCGCTGGCGAAACTCGAAATCCGACAGCACGCCCAGCTCGACGCGCCGCTGCTGAATCCTCAGCGATTCGGTATACGATTCGAGCGACCTGCGCGTCGCGCCGAGCTGGTCATCGAACGCGCGCAACGCGAAATACACCTGCGCCACATCTGCAACCAGGGTCATACGCACCGTATCGCGCGCCGACTCGGTAGCGAGCAATTCTGCGCGCGCGGCCTGGGTGGCGTTGCGTAACCGTCCCCAGAGATCGAGCTCGTACGCAACGTCGACGGTTACTCGGTAATTGCTGCTGACCGGCTCACTGCGATTCGTCGAGGATTGCGAGGTGCGGCGCGAAATACGCGATCGTGAGGCGTCCAGGTTGATAATCCCACTGGGCGTCTCCTCAGACGCTGTTCCTGCCAGAACGGCGCGCGCTTCCTCGACGCGCGCTGCGGCCACAGAGAGATTCGCATTCTTGATGAGCGCCTCGTCGATCAACCGCTCGAGCACGGGGTCACCGTAGACCGTCCACCAGCGTGCATCCCTGACCTCGACGCCTCCCGCGGGCGCTGGAGACCACGTAGCGGGCAGTTCCATCTCGGGCCGTTGATAGGCGGGACCGAGCGAGCAACCGGCGACAACCAGCACCGTTCCCATCGCGGCCACCAGGGCTCCGCGCACCTTCGAGAGGCGCGCGCTCATGTGCCACTCTCCGCGGGCGCCGCCGATGGCAACGCGTCGTGCTGGGGCGAAGGCCGGGGTTTGCGCGCGAGCAGCGCGAAAAACAGCGGTACGAAAATCGGCGCCACGAAGGTCGCGATCACCATGCCCCCGAAAACCCCCGTGCCCATGGACTGCCGCGCCGCGGCGCCGGCGCCGGTCGCAAGCACCAGCGGCAACACCCCGAACACGAATGCCAGGGAGGTCATGACGATGGGACGAAAGCGCAGGCGCGCGGCTTCGCGCGCCGCCACCGCCGCCGGCTTGCCCTGTTCCATGCCCTGCATCGCGAATTCCGCGATCAGGATCGCATTCTTGGCTGCCAGGCCAATCAGCACGATCAGGCCGATCTGAAAATAAATATCGTTGTTCATGTCGCGCAGGAACACGAACCCGAGCGCTCCCAGCAGCGCGAACGGCACCGCGAGTATCACCGCCAGCGGCACGCCCCACCGCTCGTACAATGCGGAGAGGATCAGGTAGACCATGATGATCGCGAATCCGAAAGCGAAAATCGACGCGGCTCCGGTACGCTTTTCCTGGAATGCCTGGCCCGTCCATTCGATGCTGTAGCTCTGCGGCAAGGTCGCCTTGGCGACCTCCTCGACTGCGGCGATCGCCTCGCCGGAACTGAAGCCGGGCTTGGCATTGCCCAGCACCTTGGCAGCGATATAGGTGTTGTAGCGCTCGATCTGCTCGGGGCCGATGATGTTGTCGACCTTGATCAGCGCCTTGAGCGGAATCATGCTGTTGGTGGTCGCCGAGCGCACGTAGACGCTGCCGAGATCTTCGGGCTTGGATCGATACGGCGCATCAGCCTGGATCGTCACCCGATAGGTGCGGCCGGAGCGGTTGAAGTCGTTCACGTACAGCGAGCCCATTTGCGCCTGCAGCGCGATGAACACCTCGTTGACCGGAACCCCCAGCGCCAATGCTTTTTCGCGATCGACTTCCACGCGCAGTTGCGGCACGGTCGGGCGAAAGAACGTGTTGATACCGGTGAGCGCAGGATGCTTGTTGAGCGCAGCGACGAATTCACCGGTTACCTGGGCGAGCTTCTGCGGATCCGCTTCGGTGCGCCCCTGGACGTATACTTCGAACCCGCCTGCGGCGCCCAGACCCTGGATGGCCGGCGGATTGAACGCGAACGCGATGCCGTCCGCCAGCATGAAGCCCTTGCCGCTCACCTCGTTCGCGAGTGCGACCGAAGTCTGCTTGCGCTGGTCCCACGGCTTCATCGGCGCGAAGATCGTCGCCGCGTTGCCTTTGTTGCCGCCGCCGATCAAATCGAAGCCGTTGACGATGAAAAAGTTCTCGATCGCCTGGTTGTCGGCCATCATCTGGCGCAACTGCTCGGTCGTTCTGCTGGTGCGCTCGAGGGTGGCGCCATCGGGCAACTGGACTGCGGCGATGATGTAGCCCTGGTCTTCAGGAGGCACGAAGCTGCCCGGGATGCGCCAGAACAGCACGCCGACGACAGCGAGCAGCGCCGCAAAGGCGATTCCCGCCAGCACACGGCGCGCCAAAGCGAGGTCGACCGCACCGATGAAACGCCGCGTAGTCCATTCGAAGCCCCGGTTGAACCACCGGAAGGGGCGCTCCAGCCAGCCGCCCGTGTGATCGCCCTGCTTGAGCAGAATCGCGCACAGCGCAGGCGTGAGCGTCAGTGCGGTTACTCCGGACAGGACGACCGCGATGGCGACCGTGACCGCGAACTGGCGGTAAAGCTGCCCGGCGATGCCGCCGAGGAACGCGACCGGTATGAACACCGCGCACAATGCCAGCACGATGCCGATCACCGCGCCCTGCACTTCGCGCATCGCCTCGATCGCCGCATCGAAGGGCTGCATCTTTTCCTCGCGCATCAGGCGCTCGACGTTCTCGAGCACCACGATCGCGTCGTCCACCACGATACCGATCGCCAGCACCATCGCGAACAGCGTCAGCGTGTTGATCGAGAAGCCGAACAGCCAGAGACCGGCGAAAGTGCCGATCAGCGAGACCGGCACGGCCAGCATCGGAATCAGCGTGGCGCGCCAGGTCTGCAGGAAAACGAAGACGACGAGCACGACGATCAAGGCCGCCTCGACGATCGTGTGCACGACCTCCTTGATCGAGGCGGAAACGAAGCGCGTCGTATCGTAGGGAATGCTGTAATCCACGTCGCCTGGAAAGCGCTCACGCTTCAGCTCCGCCATCTTGGCCTTGACCGCGTGGGCTACGTCGAGCGCGTTGGCGCCGGACTGGAGAAACACACCGAGCGGCATGGCGGGCTGGCCATTGATCGTGCTCGACGCGTCGTAGTTTTGCGCGCCCAGTTCGATGCGTGCGACGTCCTTGAGCTTGAGCACGCCCGAGCTGCCGCTGCCCACGCTGCCCACGTTGCCCACGTTGCCCGAACGCAGCACGATGTCGCCGAACTGCTCGGCTTCTACGAGCCGGCCACGCGCCGTAACCGTGTAGACGAGCGACTGGCCCCTGGGCGCGGGCTCGGCGCCGATCTTGCCCGCCGCATACTGCGCGTTCTGAGCGGCTATCGCGGCCTGGATGTCTGCGGTCGTCACGCCGAGCTGCGCCATGCGGTCGGGCTTCAGCCACACGCGCATCGAATAATCGCGTGCCGCAAAATTCACGACGTCGGCAACGCCCGGGATGCGCTTGATGTCGTCGATGACGTTCAGCGTCGCGTAGTTGGACAGGAACAGTGTGTCGCGCGTGCTTTTCGGCGAGTTGAGCGAGATGACCAGCAGGAAATTCTGCGAGCGTTTCGCCACCGTGACGCCGTTGCGCCGCACTTCGTCCGGCAGGCGCGGCGTAGCCAGCTGCACGCGATTGTTGATGTTGAAAGTGGCCTTGTCGACGTCGGTGCCGATTTCGAAAGTGGCGGTGATCGTGATCAGGCCGTTCGAGGCCGAACTGGAGCTGAAGTAGAGCAGGTTTTCGACGCCCGAAAGCTGTTCCTCGATCGGCGCGGCCACGGTCTTGGCGAGCGTTTCGGCGGACGCCCCGGGATAGCTGGCCGTGATCGTCACGGTCGGCGGCGCGATCTCGGGATACTGCGCAATGGGCAGAATCTTCGCGGAAACCAGGCCCGCGAGCACGATGATGATCGCAATGACGCACGCGAAAATGGGACGTTCGATGAAGAATCGGGACATGGCGGGGCGCTTTAGCCGGCTTTTTTCGGGGGCGCCGCTGCGGGTTTGCCCGCGGGTGCGGGAGCGCCCGGTGCAGGCCCACCCGGCGCAGCCCCCGGCTGGTGCGGCTGCACCGCGGCGCCCGGACGTATCTTCAGCAGGTTGTCGACGATGACCGGGTCGCCCTCGACCAGTCCCTTGCGCACAATCCAGTTGTTGTCGGACCACGCTGTCGCCTCGACCGGGCGCATCGCGGCCTTGCCGTCGGGTCCCGCAAGCCACACGAAGCGGCCCTGTTCGCCCTGCATCACGGCCGCATGTGGCACGAGAAACGCTTCCTCCTCGCCGGTGAGCGCCTGGACCCGCACGAACTGCCCCGGCAGCAGCCCGAAGCCCGGATTGGCAAACTCGGCGCGCAACTGCACGGTCCCGAGCCTAGGATCGACCGTCGATGCGGCGAAGTTCACCCGCCCGGTCGACGCAAACATTTTTCCATCGGGCAGCACGAGCCTGATCTGCGCTTTCTTCGCGGCACTGCGCAATTGCGCGTACTCGAATTCGGAGAAGGAAAAGCGCACCCAGATCGGGTCGATCTGGGCAACGGTCGTCAGCAGCGCGCTGTCGGTGCCGGCCGTCACCAGACTGCCCTCGGAACGCTGGGCGCGCCCCGTCACACCGCCGATGGGCGCGGTGACCGCGACATAGGACAGGTTGAGCTCGGCCTCGCGCACCTTGGCCTGGGCTGCCATCAACGCGGCTTCGGATTGCTTGAGCGTCGAAGCAGAGTCGTCGTATTCCTTCTGACTGACTGCGCGCTCCGCCGCGAGCTGCTTCATGCGCCCCGCTTCGCGCTGCGCCTGCTCGATACGCGCGTTTTCCTGCGCCAGCGAGGCCTTGACCTGATCCAGGGCTATCTCATAGGGCGCGCGATCGATGACGAACAGCACCGCGCCGGCGCGCACCGATTCGCCCTCCTGATAGAGCCGCTTTTGCACGATCCCGGAAACCCGCGCGCGCACCTCGACTTCGCGCGATCCTTCCGTCTGGCCGACCGCCTCGGTCAATGCGGGCACCCGCTGCGGCTTGGCGTGCAACACCGTGACGGGTAACGCCATCATGCCTGGTGCGGGCCCCTTGGCCGGATTCTGGGTGCCGTCTCCGCACGCAGCGAGAAAAAACGCGGCAACGAAACCCGCCGCCAGTGCGAACGGAACAGCGGAAAAGCGGACGTGGGGCGAGCGCAAGTCGGGAACCATGTCAGGAGTTGTCCGTATTGGTCATTTATTGGGATCGCGGGATCGCGGGGCGTCGTACGCGGCAAACGAAGCACTGTGAGCGCTGCGCGCGGAACGGTGTGGACGAAGCGCGCTTAATCGGTTACGATTATACATACATCCTTGAATGTATGTAAAGAGGTTTGCCAAACTGATCGAAGGGACGAATGGCCCGCCGCACCAAAGCAGCAGCGCAGGAAACCCGCACCCGCATCCTCGACACGGCCGAGCAGGTCTTTCTCGACAAGGGTGTCTCGCACACATCGCTCGATCACATCGCCGCAGCGGCGGGCGTGACACGCGGGGCGATCTACTGGCACTTCAAGAATAAAGCCGATCTGTTCGGCGCCATGACGCAGCGCGTGGCGCTGCCGATGGAGGAGATCGCAGCGCGCGCCGCGGACCCTGACGCGCGCGACCCGCTCGAATCGGTGCGTGCCTGCGCGCTCAGCGTGCTCAAGCGCCTGACTTCCGATGCGCAGTGCCAGCGCGTGTTCGAGATCTGCTGCCACAAGGTCGAGTACGTGGACGACATGAGGCGGGTGCGCGCGCGTCATATCGAATGTCGCAACGCGTGCCTCAAGTACATCGAGCGCGGACTGCGCAACGCGGCAAAAAAGAAATTGCTCGCGCCGTCAGTGAACCCGCGTTTGGCAGCAATCGCTTTGCACGCGCTCGTCGACGGCCTGATCGTCAACTGGGTGCTCGACCCCAAGTATCTGAACCTCGCCTCGGCTGCCGAGCCGCTGATCGACAGCTACATCGACGGGCTGCGAACGGCGGCACGCTCCCGCCCACGCCAGTCCGGCCGCCAGCCAGCCCAAGGCTGAGCACGCCGCCGCGCCGTCTTAAGGGGCCGGAGCCACCGCGCGATAGTGGCCAACTGCATCAGCGCCCCTGTCCCAGCCCTGCCCGGTCAGCAAGCGTGACGCATTGCACAGCGATGTTTAATTGAATCTGGATTTGTCCTCCTTATTTGCTTAAACTGGCTGCTCGGTAATTCCACCCCTGCGCGAGCTCCCGCCTTGGAGCACAGGCTCTGCTCGATATGAAAACCGGAAGACCAGCCCTCGTTCTTGCCGCTGCACTGTTGTCGGTGACGACCGTTTGCGCGCAGGGTTTCAGTTTCTCCAGGGAGGAAGAGGCCAGAAAGGCGAAGGAGCAGGAACGCCAGCAGGCGCGCGACGAGGTGATCGCCGACCGGCTGTCGACGCCCTGCCGCGCGCAGCTCAAAGACAAGAAGATCATGGTGATCATCGGCGAGCAGCAGTCAGGCGGCATGATTTCGGCGAATCAGCAGAACTACGGTCCGCATTTTCAGGCGATCAATCAGCGGCTGCGCGGGCTGGGCCTGAGGACGTATACGCCGGAAGAGATCCGCAGACAGATCGCGCAGGCCGAGATCGACGCCTATTTCAAGGGCAATCCCGACGCCGCGCTTTCCGCCTCGCGGCGACTCGGCGCGAGCTTTATACTGCGTGGCCTCATCACCACGCAGGCGGCGGTCAACCGCATCATCAACGTCAATGAAGTTACCGTCGGCATGGGCTTCACGCTCGTGGACACCAGCGGCCGCATGATTTCCGACGCCTCCGCTCAGGACGGCTCGTACTCGGGCAGCGACACCCGCGCAATGGCGTCGAAATTGATCAACGAGCATGCCGACGAAGTCGTCACCAAGCTTTACAGCGACTACTGCACCAAAGCAGTGACCGCCGAGCCCAGGCGAAAAAAGTAATCTCGCTCAGCACACGTTCGCACCGCGAGCGGCTGTCCATTAAGGAGAATCCACATGAATAATCAGTTTGCGAAGGCCACGATGATCGCTGCGACCGGCGCCCTGCTGGCATGGTCCGGCGCGACCTGCGCGCAGCCGCGCTGGGGCTCCGACAGCAGCCCCTCGCCGTCCACCTCGACTTCGCAGAAGACCAATGAAGCCGCCGATCGCGCAGTCTACAAGCCGGTCGAATACACGAACGCCAGCAAGCGTGGCCCCGCGTTGATCGTGATACCCGGTGAGATCAAAAGCAACAACGCGACGTTCACGCAGAAGTTCGGCTCCAACAACATCGCCGACTTCGCCGAGATCGAGCTCTCCAACGCGAATTTTCAGGTGCTCGAACGCACCAACCTCGGACCACTGCTTAACGAGTTCACGCTCGCGTACAACCTGGGAGACCCTGATCAGGCCCGCAAGATGCTCGGGCGCGGCAAGCTGAAAACCACCAAGTGGGTCGTCAAGTTCGACGTCCTCAAGACCGAGCAGGTGGCCGCCGCGCAGCAGGGATTCGATGGCCGCGCGTTGGGAAATATCGTGGGCATACTCGGCGGCTCGCGCGGCGCGGCGGCCGGCGGCACTGCGGTCGGCTCGGTGCGCAATCAGGACACGAGCGGCGTATGGATCATCGGCATGCGCTACAAGATCATGAACGCGGAAACCACCGAGCAGGTAGCCCAAGGCTACACCGAGGAAAAGATGGAGGTAGGCACGACTTCCACTTCCGTGCTGGGCATCTCGTCGGCGCAGCAGGGCGGCGTTTCGCTCGACACCATGGTGCAGCGCCTGATCCAGAAGACGGTCTGGGAAATCGACAACCGCTACAAATAAGGCCGGCCACGCCGGCCGACGGGAGCGTTCATGAGCGAACAGATACCCGCCAAGCTCGGTAAATACGAAATCCTGCGCGAGCTGGGCCGTGGCGCGATGGGTGTCGTCTATGAGGCCTTCGATCCGGCGATCGAGCGCACTGTCGCGCTGAAGACGATCCGCCGCGATCAGCTCGACGGCGCCGAGGCCGAAGAGCTGCTCGTGCGCTTCCAGCGCGAAGCCAAAGCCGCAGGCCGTCTCAATCATCCGAATATCGTTTCGATCTACGATTTCGGCGACGACCACGGCGTTTCGTTCATCGCCATGGAGTTCGTGCGCGGGCGCGAGCTCAAGAGCTATTTCGAGAAGAGCGAGCGTTTCCCGCTGCCGGAGATCGTGCGCATCATGGCCCAGCTGCTCGATGCCCTCGATTACTCTCACAACTACGGCGTCGTGCACCGCGACGTGAAGCCGGCGAACATCATCATTCTCGCGAACGGCCAGATCAAAGTCGCCGACTTCGGCATCGCCCGCATCGAATCGTCGCAGTACACGCAGGCCGGCACGGTGCTGGGCACCCCCGCCTACATGTCGCCGGAACAGTTCATGGGTCAAACCGTGGACCGGCGCACGGATGTTTTCTCTGCCGGTGTCGTCCTCTACCAGTTTCTGACAGGAGAACGTCCCTTCTCGGGCGCAGCGACGACGATCATGCACAAGGTATTGAGCGTCGATCCACCGCCGCCATCGCTGCTGAACGTGCAGGCACCGAGGCCTTTCGATGCGGTCATCGGCAAGGCGATGGCCAAGCGGCCCGAAGACCGGTTTCAGTCCGCGCGCGAATTTGCCGAGGCGATCAAGCTCGCCGCGGAGGGGAAGTCCGCTCCCGGCCTCGCCGTCCCGCCCGCGGCGGGGTCCGACCAGACGGTGCTCAATACCGATGCGGGGGCAACGGCCAAGGTGGCCGCAATCGTGCCTTCGGTACCGCCGGCTGCGCCGCTGCCAGCTGCGCCGGCAGCGCCGGTCGCCCAGCGCAAATCGCCGGTGCTGGCGGTGACTGCGGTGGCGGCAGTCGTCATCGGCGTCGGCATCGCGAGCTATTTCGTCATGCCCCGCACGCCGGAGGTCGCTCCCGCCGCCGCGACGTCCGCGCCACCCTCTGCTCTGTTGGCAGCGGCGCCGGCGCCAGTTGTAGCGCAGGCCGCCCCCGCTTCACCAGTGGCAGTGGCAGCGGTCAACAGCGAACCCGGAACGATGATCATCAGCGCGGTCGGGCTCGCGGACCCGCACGACCAGAAGTACCAAACCGACAAATCGCTGCTTGCAGCCGACGTGCGGGCCGATTCCAAGAGCCAGCTCGTCGAGAAAGCGATCGCGCTCTATCTCGACCGGGCATCGCTTGCCAAGAACTACGATGTGCTGCGCGACCGTCTGCTTTCCAAGAGCGGCAACTATATCGCCAGCATCGTGCAGGAAGGCGAGCCGCGCCTCGGCAAGGACGGGCTCATGTACGTGACGACACAGGCGGCAGTCAAAGTGCGTGAAGTGCAGAAATCGCTCAATCAAATGTCGCGCGATGAGCGCATCGAGTTTATCCGCAACAATGGCGATCCCAGAATTTCGGTAGGCATCAACGTGCGCGGGGAGCGCGGCGACGCGCCCGCGCAAAATTCGCAGGTCGCCGAGAACCTCCTGAAAGAGCGTATCAAGTCGTTCGGATTCCGCACCTGGTCGGACGACGCAAAGGCGCCGCCGTCATCGCCCGCCGATTTTTCAGTGGTTGGCGAAGCGCGGCTGAAAAAACTTTCGGCGCGGCTCGAGGCTTCCGGCATCACGATCGACAAGTACCTGTTGACTTCATGGACCGTCAAATGCATCGACAGGCAGACGGGCGAAGAGATCTACTACAACAACAAGCTGCCGGTGGGCGCGGGGTCGTGGGCCACCGAGGAACAGGCGCTGGCTGCGATCGGCGGCAAGATTGCCGACGAATTCTCGCGTGATTTTTTCGTACGTCATTTCAACGCCAGCGGTCGCCGCGTTACCCTCAAGGTCGATGGCCTGCCAGACAGGAGCACCGAAGACGCGATCGTGCGCGAGTTGATTGGGCTGCAGCCTGTCATCGCTGCCGCTCGGCGGGCGGGCGCGGCAGCGATTTATGATTTGCAGTTGTCCGGGGGAACGGGGCCGGTGACCGACCTCGTCGCCGCGACCATCCTCAAGCCGCTCAACGCCAAAATCGGTCAGACCTGCTTCAATCTGGGGGCGACGAGCGGTGACCAGATCAATGTGGCTTTCGATCCGGCATGCAGCGATAAGGCCGTGCTCGCGCGGCTCGATACCAATCCGCCTGCATCGCTGTATGCGGCACCTCCCGCGCGGCAGAAAGCCGTGCTCAAGGATCCCGCTGCGATCAAGAAGCTGACGACGATCTAAAGCTAAAGCGCGGGCGGCGCGCCCGGTCCTGGCAGCGTTTCATAGGCGCACCAAAGCGGGGCGGCTTGGCAGTGGTTGTTCCTGCCTTAGGACAACGTGGACACCCTGATTGTTTCCGGCGCCGGGAGCGCCCTGGGTTGCGCGTCAGTTCGAGACGAAGGTGACGATCTCCGCATCTGCCGCGCCCGACGTGTGGCCTAGGCTGATCACGCCGCGGCCGCGCAGCATGAACTGCTCTCGCTTGAGCAGCATCTCCGGGTCGCCGCCGACTTTCACGTACGTGCCGTTGGTGCTTTGATCGACGAGCAGAAACTTGCCGCGCCGATACTCGATCTTGCAATGCACGCGCGACGCCATCTTGTCCGCAACGACCAGATCATTGCCCGCGTCGCGGCCGAGGGATGCCGACGGCTGGTCGGCGCCGAGCTCGAGTGTGATTCCCCCGTACGACAACGCGAGCGTCGCTTCATGGGCTGCAGGCGCTTCGTTGCGGATCGCCATCGTGGTGAGATCATCGCTATCCTGCCAAAGCACCTCGAAAACGCGGATCTGGTCCTGCTTGCCTTTCACCGACATCGCGTCCAGGTCGCGGGTGGCAGAGCGCAGCAACGGCGACATGGCCTCGACCGTCGCCTCGGTGGTGATGATTTGTCCACCCTTGGCAAGACCCGCCATGCGCGCCGCGGTGTTGACGGCGTCGCCGAAAAAGTCGCCGCCCTCTTCGATTGCCGGGCCGAAATGAAAGCCCGCACGGATCGCCAGGCGCGCGCTCTCGATGGGCGGAATGGCTGCGACCCGGTTCTGCATGTCGCAAGCCGCCTGCATTGCGGCGTCCGCGGTTGGCAGCACGGCCATGATCTCGTCGCCGATGGTTTTTATCACACGGCCGCGCTGCACCGCGACCGACTTGCGCAGCTCGGCGAGCACCGAGTCGATCGCCGCGAGCGCGCGCTGATCGCCGAGCTTTTCGTACAGCGTCGTGCTGCCGCTGACGTCGGCGAAGAGAATGGCGCATTGCGGGGCGGCGGAGGTCACTGCGCGCAATTATAGCTCGGTGCCCCCTTGGACCGGCGAAGCGTCTCCTTAGGCAAAACCGCCTCGAAAAAAATGCGCAAGTATTGTCAAAAAAGCCATCGAAATGTCGTTGCTGCGTACTCACCGAGGTGAAACGGCTGTGGAATCAGACATTCTTCAGAAAAAATGGGGCGGTTTTCCTTTAGCAGCCTGTCGGACCCTCTAAGTCCGACAGGCTGCTAGGCAGGCTGTGCGATTCTTTTCTTCTTCGCCTGCGCGGCGCGCGCGTGGAGCGAGGCGTATGCGCCATGGGCGGCTGCTTCGGCGTCGCCGACGTGGATGGGCAGGCCCATGTCGGCGAGCACCGACCCGAGTGCGGACAGGCACAGCATGACGTTTTCCGGCTTGCACGAGTATCCCATCAGGCCGATGCGCCAGATCTTGCCGGCCAGCGGTCCCAGGCCGGCGCCGATCTCGAGATTGAACTCGGTGAGCAGTGTCTTGCGCACATCGGCTTCGCGCTCGCGCACCGCTTCGGGCACATGTATCGCGTTCATCTGTGGCAGCCCGGCGCCCTCGCGCACCAGAAACTTGAGGCCCATCGCCTCCAGGCCGGCCTTCAGCGCGAGGTGGTGGCGCATGTGCCGCGCCCACGAGTTCTCGATGCCTTCTTCTTTGAGGATCACCAGCGCCTCGTGCAACGCGTAAAGGCTGTTGGTCGGCGCGGTGTGGTGATACGTGCGCGTCGTCGCGCCCCAGTAGCCCAGCAGCAGATTCATGTCCATGAACCAGCTGTGGATCTTGTCCTTGCGGGCCTTGACCTGATCGACCACGCGCTCGGTGAACGACACCGGCGAGAGCCCCGGCGTGCACGACAGGCACTTCTGGCTCGCCGAGTAGACCGCGTCGAATTTCCATTCGTCTGTCAGCACGGGTGTGCCCGCGAGCGAGGTGACGGCGTCGACGATGGTCAGCGCCTCGTGCCGGTGCGCGATCTCGACCAGGGTCTTCGCGTCGGACTGCACGCCCGTGGACGTTTCGGCGTGGACGAATGCGACTAACCTGGCGTCGCGGTTGTTGGCGAGCGCGTCCTCGAGCTTCTGTGGATCGACGGGCTCGCCCCAGGCGTCCTCGACGACGATCGGCACGCCGCCGCAGCGCTCGACGTTTTCGATCATGCGGCCGCCGAATACGCCGTTGCGGCAGACGATGACCTTGTCGCCCGGGGTGACCAGATTCACGAAGCAGTATTCCATGCCCACCGATCCCGGCCCCGAGATCGGAAAAGTCAGCGGATTGCGGGTCTGGTAGACATAGCGCAGCAAACCCTTGAGCTCTTCCATCATCTCGACGAAGACCGGATCGAGATAGCCGATGGCGGGCAGGCTCATCGCCGCCATTACCCGTGGGTTTATCTCCGACGGCCCTGGCCCGAGCAGGGTGCGCTGCGGCGGATGGAAGGACGTGACGCGTTTTGCTGGCGCAAACTCATTCATGGTTTCAATTCCTGTGGTGGACGACCCGAACAGGCTCTCGCCGTCGGGCCGGGATTTCATTCGCAGCGGCTTGCGGGCGGTAGCCTCGGTCAGCACGTCTGCCGCGGCGACCTGGCCGCGCGTGGCGTTCTCGATCTCCATCGCCCAGCGCGCGGGCACGTAGCCGGCCTTGACCCAGTTGTTGACGACGGCGCGGTCGAGCCGCAGTTGACGCGCGACTTCGGCCTGGGTGCCGAAATAGGCGACGAGCCGTTCAACGCAATTCATAGGATGAGAACGTAGCATGACAATATAATTTTGACAACCTTTACGCAGCGACTGGATAGACAATTCGGTCTGATAGCACAACGACGCTGGATTGATGCGGTTGTATCTGTGAGTGTGAGCTCACATCATGCGGGCGGTACGTTACACGAGCGACACTGTTTCGTCCTCGGCGAATGCCGTAACGGCGGGAAGTTCGTCCGCATCGAAGGCCCGATCGCCTTCCGCAATCGCCACCCCCGAGGCCGCCACGGCAGCAAAATCGTGCAGCTTGCGGTCCATGAGGTGCGTAGCGCGCACGTCGGAGAGCGCGCGGAAGATGCTCTGCACCCGGCCCGGAAATTTCTGCTCCCACTCGCGCAGCAGCGCCTTGATCTGCTTGCGCTGCAGCGTCGGCTGCGAGCCGCACAGGTCGCAGGGAATGATCGGGAACTGCCGCAGTTCGGCATAGTCCGCCAGGTCGCGCTCCTCGACGTAAGCCAGCGGCCGGATGACGACGTGGGCGCCGTCGTCGGAGGCGAGCTTGGGCGGCATCGCTTTGAGCTTGCCGCCGAAAAACAGGTTGAGGAAAAACGTTTCGAGGATGTCGTCGCGGTGGTGGCCGAGCGCAATCCGGGTCGCGCCGATCTCCTTGGCGACCCGGTACAGCACGCCGCGGCGCAGCCTCGAGCACAGCGAGCACATCGTCTTGCCTTCGGCAATGACGCGCTTGACGACCGAATACGTGTCCTGCACCACGATGTGATAAGGCACGCCGAGCGCGGCGAGATAGGCCGGCAGCACGTGCTCGGGATAGCCGGGATGGCGCTGATCGAGATTGACCGCGACGATCTCGAAATCGATCGGCGCGTGGGTGCGCAGGCTCAGCAGCACGTCGAGCAGCGCGTAACTGTCCTTGCCGCCCGACAGGCACACCATGACGCGATCGCCCGCGCCGATCATTGCATAATCGCCGATCGCTGCGCCTGCCAGCCTGCGCAGACGTTTCTGCAGCTTGTTGCCTTCGTAAACCTGCTTTTGCGTCATCGTGGCGTTCGCACTTTCAGTTCCGGTGCCGCCTGGGTCATATCGTCACGCTGCGGCCGCCATCCACGGCGATCACCTGCCCGGTTACGTAGGGAGCCGAGCTCACCAGAAACTCGACCGCTTTCGCAATGTCGTCAGGCTCGCCGATGCGCTGCAAAGCCGTCTGGCCGATGATACGCTCGCGCGCCGCCTCATCTGCCCAGGTGCCGTCTGCCGGCCAGAGGATCGTTCCCGGCGCCACACCATTGACCCGGACTTCAGGCCCCAGCTCGCGGGCAAGCGAGCGGGTCAGCGCCAGCAGACCGCCTTTCGCCACCGAGTATACGAGATAGTTTCGCATCGGCAGCTCGGCATGAATATCCACGATGTTGACGATGCATCCGCTGCGCCTGCGCAGTTCCGGGGCCGCCTCCTGCGCCAGAAACAGCGGCGCCTTGAGGTTGGTGCCGATCAGATCATGCCATCCCGTTTCCGTGATCTCTCCCAGTGGCGTCGCAAAAAAACTCGACGCGTTGTTGACCAGCACGTCGAGCGCGCCAAAACGCGCGACCGTGTTCGTGACCAGGCCCGGGAGGCTCGCGGCGTCGAGCAGATCAGCCTGAACGAGCGCGACCGAGTCCGCGCGCAAGCGATTGAGCTCGTCGCGCAGTGCGTTCGCCTCGACCACCGAGGCGCGATAATGCAGCATCACGCGCGCGCCGCGTGCATGCAGCCGCCGGCAAATCGCCGCGCCGAGTCGTTTGGCGCCGCCGGTTATCAGCACGACCTTATCCGCCAGGAGCTTGTCGGACTCGAGTCCGACAAGCTCCTTAGGCAAAACCGCCCCGGAAAAAATGCGCAAGTGTCGTCAAAAAAGCCATCGCAATGTCGTTGCTGCGTGCTGCCCCAGGTGAAACGGCGGTGGAATCAGACATTATTCAGAAAAAATGGGGCGGTTTTGCTTTTAGCAGCCTGTCGGACCCTCTAAGTCCGACGGACTGCTAGGCTTGCCGTCATACTCGCATCATCCACCGATACGGGATTTTAGCGCACGCGTGATGAGCCATCCTTTGCCCGCTGACGTTGCGGGCCTGCCAGCACCCGGCGCGGAAGCGCTGGCGCATAGCAGCCGTCTCATTGCGCTCATCGCCGCCGAAATCGCCGCAGCGGGCGGCATGATCAGCTTTGCGCGTTTCATGGAGCTCGCACTCTACGCACCGGGCCTCGGCTATTACAGCGCCGGCGCCCGCAAATTCGGGCGCGGCGGCGATTTCGTTACTGCGCCTGAGCTCGGCCACTTGTTTGCGCGCGCGATCGCGCGCCAGGTCGCACAGTGTGTGGAAGCCGGATTGCGCGATATTCTCGAGATCGGCGCCGGCACCGGACGGTTCGCGCGCAACCTGCTCGCGGAACTTGCGGCCCGTGACCGGCTCCCGCGCCGTTATTTGATACTCGAGACCAGCGCCGGGCTGAAATCACGTCAGCGCGAGCTGCTGCACCATGAACTCGAGCGAGGCGCGGTGGACATCGCCTGGATCGACGCGCTGCCGTCCGCCTTTGATGGGCTGATCCTGGCCAACGAGGTCCTCGACGCGATGCCTGTGCACCGCGTGGCGACCCGCGACGGCATGCTGCTGGAACACTGCGTGGCGCTTGGGGAGAGCGGGGCCCTGCAGTGGAGCGAGCGCCCCGCCGCCGAGCCGTTGCGCGTCGCGGCCGCGCCGCTGAAGCTTCCTCCACACGACTATGTCACCGAGCTTCCGCTGGCCGCGCAGGCCTACACCCGCACACTGGCATCCCGGCTACGCCGCGGCGTGGCGCTGTTCGTCGATTACGGATTTGCGGCGCACGAGTACTATCACCCGCAGCGCGCGATGGGCACGCTGATGTGCCATTACCGCCACCGCGCGCACGATGACCCCCTGGCCCTGGTCGGGCTGCAGGATATCACCGCCCACGTCGATTTCAGCGCGATTGCGCGCGCTGGAAGTGAAACGGGACTGAACGTCCTGGGATATGCGAGCCAGGCCCGGTTTCTCGTCAATTGCGGCATCACCGAAATTCTGAGCGCCGCGGACCCCGCCGACCCGGCCGCTTACCTGCCGCTCGCTGCAGAGGCGCAAACACTGCTGAGCCCAGCCGAAATGGGTGAGTTGTTCAAGGTCATCGCGTTGGGAAAACACGCCGATATCGCCATGCTGGGATTCAGGCGCGGCGATAAGCGGCATACCTTGTAGCGGCTGATTGACCGGGCGGTCCGGACCCCCTTAAGGTAGCGCATGAACCGTGCGATCCCATTTCTGATTGCAGCTGTGGCGTTCATCGGCGCCCTCGGCACTGCGCTCGCCCAGCCCGCGTGGAATGGGGGCGCGACGCGCAGCGCGCAACGTTGGGAGCAAAGCCGCCACGGCGGCATGCTGGAACGCATCCTGCCGCCGACGGTAGAGCCGAGGCTCCTGCCCGAGCCGGATTCAAGCGGCGCCCGGCTGACCGTCGCCTACTGCGTGCAATGCCACCATCTGCCCAACCCGTCGATGCACAACGCCGCGAAGTGGCAGCCGGTCGTGGAACGCATGGTGTGGCGCATGCAGGGCAAAGGCAACCTCGGCACGCTGATGAAGGAATTGATGGGCGACGTAAAGGCGCCGTCTCCCGACGAGCAGGGCATCCTGGTCAGCTACCTCCAAAAGCACGCGCAGCAGGAGATCGATGCGGCGAAGTATCCCGAGCTCAAGTCTTCCCCGGGACAAATGTTCAGCATCGCGTGCTCGCAATGCCACGTGCTTCCAGACCCGCAGCGCCACACCGCGCGCGAATGGCCCGGCGTGGTGGAGCGTATGCAGCGCAACATGGCATGGGCGAACCGGGTGATTGGCGACCCGGCGCTGCGCACGCTGCCGGAGCTCGACACCGCACAGATCGTGCGCTTTCTGCAGCGGCACGGCCGGCTCCGCTGACGGAAGTACGGCGCTTCTGACGCGCGCTTTCAGCGCGCCGGTTCGAGCACGATACTGCACCGCTCGCGAATATCAATTGTCTGCGTTTCATATCGCCTCGCTCTGCGGGGACTGCAGGGAGATGTTCTTGCGCCTTGCGCCTCGCGGCCGTCAGGCCGCCACCGGCACGCTCATACCGCGCTGCACCGCCGGGCGCGCCGCTATCGTGTCGTACCAGCGTTTAACGTTGGGGAACTCGGCGAGGTCGACCTGGTGCCACTCGAAACGCGCGACCCACGGGTAAGTCGCGATGTCGGCGATCGAGTATTCGCTCGCCAGATACTCATGACCCGCCAGGTGCCGGTCGAGGACGCCGTACAGCCGGCGCGTTTCGGTCTGATAACGCTCGATGGCGTACGGGACCGGCTCTTTGGCGGCACGCAGAAAATGGTGCACCTGGCCGAACATCGGCCCTACACCGCCCATCTGGAACATGAGCCACTGCAGGGCATCGTACTTGCCGCGTTCCGACCGCGGCAGCAGCCGGCCGGTCTTGCCCGCGAGATAAACGAGGATCGCGCCGGATTCCATCATCGTATAGGGCTGTCCGCCGGGGCCTGCGGAATCGACGATCGCGGGAATCTTGCTGTTCGGGTTGATCGCAATGAAGGCGGGATTGAACTGGTCGCCTTTGCCGATGTTGATCGCGTGCACTTGGTACGGCAGCTCTACTTCCTCGAGCATGATCGACACCTTGCGGCCGTTGGGCGTAGTCCAGGTGTATAGATCTATCATTCGTCCTCCTTGGCCGGCGCGCGACGGGCCCGGGGAAGCGCCGCGCCGAGCGCGTCGCGGATCGCCGCGGTCCTCGCGCGCGCAACCTGCTGTTTGATTTTCTGTGGCTCGGTTTCCTGGCTGGCGATGGCGCCGGCATCGACTGCCTGGGCGGCGGCGAGGGCCGCCCGCAGGCACGCGGACTGCGGAAACGATGCGTCGTTTTCGCGCAGCGCGCGCACCTCGCAAACTTCGAGCATCTCCATGAAACGTTCCGGTCTGCGCAGCGCGTCCACTGACTGCAGCAACCGCAGGACCGCGTCCGCCCTGACCGCCGCGACTTGGCTGATATCCGCGCAATAACGCGCAGCGAGCAGCGCCAGCTCGCCCACATCCTGGGGCACCCGCAGGCGCTCGCACAATTCGGCTATCGCGGCTTCACCGGCGCCCATCGCCAGGACGGCAAAGCGCTGCGCCAGCCCGAGACCACGTGTGGCGGCCGCATCGACCACCTGCGGCGTGCGCTTGCCCGCGAACCCGGCAAACTGTCCCGCCAGCTCGGGCAGCACCATCGCCAGCGCCCCGCAGTCGTCGAGCACGCGAAACATGCGCGACGGCTCGCGCTCCATCAGGCCGCGCGCGAGCTCCTGCCACACGCGCTCTGGAACGAGCGCGTCGACTTCCCCATTGGCGACCATTTCGCCCATCAGCGTGAGGGTCTCGGGAGCGAGGACGAAGCCAAACCGCGCGCTGAAGCGCGCGACCCGCAGTATGCGCACGGGATCTTCGACGAAAGCGGGACCGACGTGACGCAGGACGCGCGCGGCCAGGTCGGCTGCTCCGCCGAAAGGATCGATGACGTTGCCCGCCTCGTCCTTGGCGATCGCGTTGATCGTGAGGTCGCGCCGCTCCAGATCCTGCTCGAGCGTGATCTCCGGCGCAGCCTGAAACTCGAAGCCGCGATAGCCCCTCGCGATCTTGCGCTCGGTGCGCGCCAGCGCGTACTCTTCGTGCGTCTCGGGATGCAGAAAGACCGGGAAATCATTACCCACCGGTTTGTAGCCGAGCGCGATCATCTGCTCGGGCGTTGCCCCCACCACGACGTAGTCGCGATCCTGCACCGGCAAGCCCAGCAGCTCGTCGCGCACCGCTCCGCCGACCGAATAGATTTTCACGGTGTTGCGTAGGGCTCGTCGGCGGCAACGAATGCGCTTTCCCGGCGCGCGGCCGCCATCCATTCCTGAACCGCTGGCAGCGCGCGCACCGCATCGGCGTAGGCTCGCGCAACCGGCGGCAGGTCGACTGCATACGTCATGAAACGCATCACCACCGGTGCGTAGTAGGCGTCCGCCACGCCAAAGCTGCCGAAGAGCAGCGCGCCGTTGCGGCCGTAGTCCTCCCGACACGACTGCCAGATGGCGGCGACGCGGTCGATATCCCTGCGCACGGCGGGATTCATGCCCTTGCCGGGATGAGCGCTGCGGATGTTCATCGGCATGGATGCCCGCAGATCACGGAAACCGGCGTGCATTTCCGCGCAGATCGAACGCGCCACCTGGCGCGCACGCGCTTGCGCCGGCCACAGGCCTTGCTGTGGATGCATTTCCGCAATGGTCTCGCAGATCGCCAGCGTATCCCATACCGGCGCGCCATTCGCCAGCAACACCGGCACCAGTCCTGTCGGCGAGTAGGCTTCAGCGCCTTGTGCGCGGGCGTCGGCGTTGAACTCGAGCTGCACTTCCTCGAACGCAATGCCGGCCTGGCGCAGCAGCACCCAAGGGCGCATCGACCACGACGAGTAGTTCTTGTTGCCGATAACGAGGGCATATTCCACAGCTTCAGCGCTCCACCGGCCGGCCCGCGCGATCCCGATAGCCACGGTAGCGCGCCCGCGGAAAATCGCTGCCGAGATAAGTCGGTGCGACAACTTCGATCGCCGTCGGCTGAATGCCGAACGGGAATGGCTGGCTGCACACGTTGTCGACTTTCATCGAATGATAATTGTCGCGGCTCATCAGCTTCACCGGCAGTAATTCGAGTAACCAGGCCTGCAGATAGGACAGCGGGTCGCTGAGTCCGATGATCGGGCGTTGGCGCCCGGTCATCGCGCCGACGAGCGTTACCAGCTCGCGCAACGTGTACGCCCGCGGCCCGCACAAACTGTACGTTTGACCAAACGTTGCACGGTCTTCGAGAGCGCGCACGTACGCACTCGCGACGTCTTCGACATGTACGGGCTGGAAGCGCGCCCGGGGGCTCGCGAGCACCATCACGGGAAACCATCTGAGCAGGCCGGCGAACATGTTCAGGAAGCGGTCCCCTTGGCCGAACACGACCGACGGACGGAAAATCGTCCAGTCGAGCCCCGACCCACGCACGATTGCCTCGGCCTGGCCCTTGGTGCGCTGATACTTGCTCGGCCCCTGCTCGTCAGCGCCGAGTGCGCTCATATGCAAATACCGGGCGCAGCCGTTCGCGCGGGTCGCTGCGATGACCTTGCGCGTCAGCTCGACGTGCGCCTGTTCGAAGCCGCGCTCGCCCGGTGCATCGTGCAGCACCCCCACGAGGTTGATCACTGCGTCCGCGTCGCGCGTTAGGCGAACGAGCTCGATTTCATCGTGCACGTCCGCGTCGACCACATCCACTGTCGGCAGCAGAATCAGCCGCTTCGCGGCTTCGCGCCGCCGCGTCGGCACGCACACCTGGAACTTCGCGGTGCTCAGCAGTTGCACGATGTGGCGCCCGACGAAGCCGCTGCCGCCCAGCACCATTACTCGCTTGATTTCCATCTTGTCGCTGCTGGCCCAGCCATTGGCTTGCCGTCAGCCTCCCGGTTCGTCCAACGGCCTGTCGGCGCTGCGCGGGCGCGGTGCAATGATGCCGATGCGCTCCTTGAGCGTAATCATGGACTGGCCGAACAGCTGGCCATAGTAGGTGGCATTGCTCATCACTTTCTTGACGTAATCGCGCGTCTCGTTGAACGGTATGCTTTCGGTATAGATCGCGGCCTCCATCGGTCCCTCGCCGCGCCAGGCGCGAGCGCGGCCCGGGCCGGCATTGTAGGCGGCAGATGCGAGCACCGGATGATTGTCGAGCGTTTCGAGCACGTGTTTCATATACCACGTGCCGAGATTGATGTTGGTCTCGATCTCGTTGGTCTGCGCACCGCTGAAGTTCCTGAGGCCGAGCTTTTGCGCCACCCAGCGAGCGGTGGCGGGCATGAGCTGCATCAGCCCGCTCGCACCCGCGCTCGACTTCGCGTTGGCGATAAAGCGGCTTTCCTGACGGATGAGGCCATGAACCCACGCTTCGTCCAGTCGCTGCTGGCCGGCGTAGTCCTTCGTCACTTCGCGATAGGGCGCCAGGTAGCGCATGCTGAAATCATGCAGCTCGCGAGTGCGATCGGCCGTGTTGATCGCGCGATCGTAAAGATCGTTGCGACGGGCGAGCTCCGCCGCCGCCAGCAGCTCCTTGTCGTCGAGGCCGCGGATCGTCCAGTTCCACTCGCGGTTGCCTTCGAAGCGCAGGTTCAGCCGATAAAACGCCAGCGCGCGCTGGAGCCCGGGGAGCCTGCCGATCGCCTGCACTTCCTCCCTGGAGGGTTTATAGGTCGCGGGCGGCGCCTGATTGCGCAGGCCCAGTTCTTCCGCCGCGAGCTGGCCATAGAAGCTGTACTCCGCAGCCAGCGGTGTAAGCAGTGCTTGCGCCTCGGCCGGACGCCCCTGTGTTTTCAGCGCTCGCGCTTTCCAGTATCGCCACGCGGGATCCTGCGCCTCCTTGGCCGACATCGCGTCGATCCCCGTCAGGACATCGCCCCAGCTGCGCGCGCGCAGCGCCGTGCGCACCTTCCACGCCAGCTGAAAATCGGCAAGATCGCCGGCCTGCGCAAACCAGCGCAGTGCGCTCGGATCGTGGCGTTGCGCGCCATTTAGCGCTATCAGCCCCCACACGTAGCCGCGCTCGGCTACGCTGAAGCGCTCGCTGAGCTTCACCCATTGTTGCGCCGCCAGCTGCGGGGACGTGCGCGCGAGCCGGTGGACGGCGAACATCACCGTCTCGCGCCCGGCACGCGACTGGAGGTTGTAGGTTTTCTTGTCGAGATAGGCCTGCGCATTGACCGCAATCGAGGCCAGGGCCTGCGGGTCGGGCTGCTCGCCCGCGGGCAGGAACTCGGCCACGCGACGCGCGACGCCGGTATTTCCCGACTCGAGCGCGAGCCGGATGCGCGTCCAGACATCGTCTGCGGACAACCGCCTGCGCTCCGCCAGCCCATTGAAAACTACGTTGCAGCTCTCGGGTAGCTCGCGCCCCGAAAACCACAGCGTGCGCGCATGGCTGAGCGCTTCCGAGCCCCCGGCGCGCAGCCGGCTCTGCAGCGAATAACACAATAGCTCGGTATCTTCGGCAGTCAGCTGGGGGTATTCCGCATCGAAGAGCTCCCATTGCTGCTTCATGCCCAGCAGCTTGAGCCAGTCAGCGCGCAGACGATCGGCGAGCGGCCCGTCCTTAAGGCGCTCGATCGTCGCACTGATTTCGGCAGGGGCAGCGCTGTCGAGCCGGAGCTTCAACAGCCAGTAGGCGACGTAAGGCTCGAGCACGTGTTCGTTCAGGGCCCGGGCATAGCGTTCGAGCTTGACGAGATCGCCGGCGCGGAACGCATCGCGTGCCACGAGAAAGTTGTCGTCCTGACCGGCGGCATGGCCCGGCAGCGCCAACCACGCCCAGCCAACCATCGCAATGATGCAGAAGTGTTTCACAGGTACTTAATTCTAACGGTTTTTTGGCGGCGCTCTGCCAGCAATTCGACGGTATAAAGCAGCATAGCTACGCCAACGGCCCAAAGCGCGGCGCAGATGACAACGGCAGGGTCGGTGACATGCGGTGCCGGCTTTCTGCTGGCGGTCGCTGACTGCGCGGTACACCTGTGAACGGCCGCCGCTAACCGAGAAACAGGCGGTAGGCGGGATTGCGCGTCTCGTCCGAATACGGGTAACCGACCCTGGCCAGAAACGCTTTGTACTTGGACTTGTCGCCCGGCGGGACCTGCATGCCCACCAGCACGCGCCCATAGTCCGCACCGTGATTGCGGTAATGAAAAAGGCTGATGTTCCAGCCATGCTGCATGCTGTTGAGAAACTTGAGCAGGGCGCCGGGTCGCTCGGGAAACTCGAAGCGGTAGAGTATCTCGTGCTCGACGGCCGGGGCGTGTCCGCCGACCAGATGGCGCACGTGCAACTTGGCGAGCTCATTGTCACTCAGGTCCAGCGCGTGCAGGCCCTGCCTGCGCAGGGCGCGCACCAGCCGCGCGGTCTCCGCGCTGTCGTGCACCTGCACCCCGACGAATACATGCGCCGCGCGGCTGTCCGCGTAGCGATAGTTGAACTCGGTCACGTTGCGCGGCCCGAGCAGGGAGCAGAACTTGCGGAAACTGCCGGGCTGCTCGGGGATGGTGACCGCCAGCACCGCCTCGCGCTTCTCGCCCAGCTCGGCCTCCTCGGCGATGAAGCGCAGCCGGTCGAAATTCATGTTCGCGCCGCAGGCCACCGCCACCAGCGTCTTGCCACGCACCCCGCGGCGCGCGACCCACGCCTTGGCCCCCGCGATCGCCAGCGCTCCGGCGGGCTCGAGAATCGCGCGCGTGTCCTCGAAGACGTCCTTGATCGCGGCGCAGATCGCATCCGTGTCGACCCGCACGACCTCGTCGACCAGCTCGCGGCAGATGCGGAAAGTCTCCACGCCGACCTGCCTGACCGCGACGCCGTCGGCAAACAAGCCCACCTGCTCGAGCCGCACGCGCCTGCCGGCCTTGAGCGAGCGGTACATCGCGTCGGCATCGACGGGTTCGACGCCGATCACCTTGATCTCGGGGCGCAGGCGCTTCGTGTAAGCGGCAATGCCGGAGATCAGCCCGCCGCCACCGATGGCCACGAATATCGCGTCGATCCTGCGCTGCGTCTGTCGCAGAATTTCCATCGCGATCGTACCCTGTCCGGCGATCACGTCCGGGTCGTCGTAAGGGTGCACGAACGTGAGCTTGTGCCGCCGCGCGAGCAGGCGCGAATGCGCGTACGCCGCATCGTAAGAATCGCCTTCGAGCACGACCTTCGCGCCACGCGCCGCCACGGCGCTGATCTTGATCTGCGGGGTCGTGATCGGCATCACGATGGTGGCGCGGCATTTCAGCTTCTGCGCCGCAAGCGCCACTCCCTGGGCATGGTTGCCTGCCGAAGCAGCGATCACGCCGCGAGCGAGCGCCGCGGGAGAGAGCCGGACCATCTTGTTATAGGCGCCACGCAGCTTGAACGAGAATATCGGCTGCATGTCCTCGCGTTTCAGCAGCAGGGTATTGTTCAGCCGCGCGGAGAGATTGGGAGCGCGCTCGAGCGGAGATTCGATGGCGACATCGTAAACGCGCGCCTTGAGTATGCGCTCCAGGTAATCGATCTTCATTCGGTTGCAACGGGCAGCGGTGGAGCTAGAGAGTAGCAGGGTCGGACGCTTTTTACCACGCGCGGCCCCCTCCCTGATGGGGGGTACGCGGCTCGTCGGCGCGCGCCGGCGTGTACCTGCTTGGAGGCGCGCGGGTTTACCGTCGCTCGCATAGCGATTACCATGGCCGCATGACCCAGGAGCAAATGAAGCAGGCTGCCGCGAGGGCTGCGCTCGCTTACGTGCCGGCGGGGAGCATCGTCGGCGTAGGCACCGGCTCGACTGCGAATTTCTTCATCGATGAGCTCGCACGCATCCGCAGCCGCTTCGATGGCGCGGTGGCGAGCTCGGCAGCGACGGCGCAGCGGCTCCAGCGCTGCGGTATCGAGGTCCACGATCTGAACAGCGTCGATGAGCTGCCGGTCTACGTCGACGGCGCCGACGAGATCACGCACCATCTAACGATGATCAAGGGCGGCGGCGGCGCGCTCACGCGCGAGAAGATCGTCGCTGCGGTGGCGGCAAAGTTCGTCTGCATCGGCGACGAATCCAAACTCGTCGACGTGCTCGGCAGGTTCCCGCTTCCTGTAGAGGTCATTCCGATGGCGCGATCCTATGTCGCGCGCGAGCTGGTCAAGCTCGGCGGACAGCCGGCGCTGCGCGCGGGATACACCACCGATAACGGCAATCTCATCCTCGACGTGCACAAGTTGCAGATCGTGAAACCCCTGGAGCTGGAGAGCACGCTGAACCAGATCGTCGGCGTGGTTGCGAGCGGGCTGTTTGCACGCCGCGGCGCAGACGTGCTGCTGCTCGGCACCGCTGCGGGGGTGCAGACGCTGACCCGCTGAGCGTGTGTCATGATTGCGCAACATGTTTGTCACAATCCGCTGTTAGACTTTTCCTTCTGCACAGGAGCCGAGGATGCCCAGCTCAGAACACACCTCCAAGAAATTCGATGCCGAGCTCGAAGCGGTGCGCGCCCGCGTGCTGCAGATGGGTGGCATCGTCGAGGACCAGATCGTGCGCGGTCTCGATGCGCTGGCCAAAGGCGACACGGCATTGGCGGCGCGCGTGGTCGAGGATGATCATCGTGTCAACGCGCTCGAAGTGGCGATCGACGAGGATTGCAGCACCATCATCGCACGCCGCCAGCCGGCGGCCGGCGATCTGCGCATGCTGCTGATGATCGTCAAGACCATAACCGACCTCGAGCGCATCGGCGACGAGGCCGCTAAAATTGCGCGCATGACGCAGCGCATCTATGAATCGGACCGCCACCACATACCGCGGTCGACCGAAGTAAAACACGTGGCCGACATCGCGCTCGGCATGCTGCGCAATTCACTCGATGCATTTGCCCGCCTCGACCTGACGATCGCCGCCAAGGTCGTGCGCCAGGACGAGCAGGTCGACGACGAGTTTCGGCTCATTATTCGTCAGCTGATCACGTTCATGATGGAGGATCCCCGCACGATCTCGCATGCGCTCGAGATTCTGTTTATCGCCAAGGCGGTCGAGCGCATCGGCGATCATGCGAAGAACATGTCCGAATACGTCGTCTATATGGTCAAGGGCAAGGACGTGCGGCACACCGGGGTCGAAGCGATCGAGCGCGAAGCCCTGACCGCGCACCCGTGACGCGGCAAGAATCCGTAGCTTCGATATACAAGATTACCTATACTAAGAGCCGAACCTGACCAGACACTGCGCACGATAACTGCGGGCCGATGACTCAATAATGGCGGTCTATTCCACCCTCGCCGCGGTCGATCTCGGATCGAACTCCTTCCACTTGCAGGCCGCCCGCGTCGTCGGCGACCAGATCTATCCCCTCGATGCACTGCGTGAGCCCATCCGGCTGGGGGCAGGTCTTACCCGCGACAAGCGCCTCGACGAAGACTCCCAGCAGCGCGCGCTCGACTGCCTGAAGCGGTTCGCCGAGCGGCTGCGCGGTTTCGATCCACACGCGGTGCGCGCGGTCGGCACCAACACGCTGCGGGTCGCCAAGAACGCCGGCGGCTTCCTCAAGCAGGCGCAAGCCACGCTCGGGTTCCCGATCGAAGTCGTGGCGGGGCGCGAGGAAGCGCGCCTGATCTATGTGGGGGTATCACACAGCTTGCCCGCGTCGAAGGACAAGCGCCTGGTCGTCGACATCGGCGGCGGCTCGACCGAGTTCATCATCGGGCGCGGATTCAAGCCGCTCAAGCTGGAAAGCACGTACATGGGCTGTGTAAGCTACAGCCTCAAGTATTTTCCCGGCGGCAAAGTCACCAAGGCCGCGATGAAGGCCGCCGAGCTGGCGGCACGCAACGAGCTGCAGACCATCATCGCCGGCTTTGCCAAAGGCAACTGGCAGCATGCCGTGGGCTCGTCGGGGAGCGCACGCGCTCTCGCGGAAATACTCCAGCTCAACGGCTACGCCGAGGCCGGCATCACCCCCGGCGGCCTCGAGCGGCTGCGCTCGGCGATGATCAAGGCCGGCGACGTCGCACGCCTCGACCTCGAGGGTTTGAAAAGCGACCGCATCCCCGTGCTGCCCGGCGGACTCGCGATCATGAGTGCCGCGCTGTCCGCGCTGGAGATCGAAGACATGGTCGTGGCCGGCGGCTCGATGCGCCAGGGCATACTTTACGATCTGCTCGGCCGGTTCCAGCACCACGACATGCGTGATATCACCGTATCGCAGTTCATGCAGCGCTATCACATCGATTCCAGGCAGGCGCGGCGCGTCGCGAGCCTCGCGCTGACCCTATATCGCAGCTTTACCGCCGGCACCGACGATGTCGACGAGTCTGCGCCGCATTACATCTCATGGGCAGCCAAGCTGCACGAGATCGGCATCTCGGTCGCTTACAGCGGCTATCACAAGCACTCCGCCTACATCGTCCAGAATGCCGACATGCCGGGGTTTTCAAAAATGGAGCAATGGCGGCTCGCCACGCTGCTGCGCGCCCACCGCCGTTCTCTGAAGAAGATATTCACGCGCGACGTCGAGGTGATCGACTGGCGCATGGTGATGGCGTTGCGGTTAGCGGCGCTCATTTACCGCAGCCGGGCCGACGTGGCATTGCCCGAAATCGAAGCCAGAGTCCAGGGCCATACCCTCCGCCTCGCCCTGGACCGGGAGTGGCTGGCGCAAAACCCGTTGACCGTGACCGCGCTCCACGAAGAAATCGAGGATTGGAACGCCATCGACTACAAGCTCGACATCAAGTCGCTGCGCGAGCTGGAAGCAAGCCTGGAAGCGCAGGCGGCATGATCGAGGATCGAGGACTGAGGAGAAGGCGCAATCCTCGATCCTGCTTTCATAGCAAATCCGGCGAAATCGCCGCCCGTAATCGGGCGCGTGTCGCGCGATGCGCAATCCAGACCACCGCGCCCTTTTCGATGCTCCACTGCTGGACGCTGCCGGTCAGCAATAAGGCCGCGACTTCGCCGAGTGTCGGCTGATGCCCGACGACCACAACGGTGCGGTCATCGCCCGACCAGCCGCACGCGACCAGTATCGCCTGTGCGGTCGCCGTCGTGCCGATGTCGTCGATCGTCCGGAAGTCGCGGGTCAGGGCCGCTGCGGTTTCCTGTGCGCGCCGGGCGGGGCTCACCAGCACCCCGGCCGCGTCGGGCAGATGGCGGCGCAGCCATTTGGCCATGCGCGCCGCCTGTTGGTGGCCCTTGGCGCTCAGCGGGCGCTCGCGATCGGGAGTGCCGTCCTTTGCATCAGCGTGACGCCATAGAATCAGATCCATCGCCGCTCCTCAGCGCCTGTAACACAAACGCAGCTTCTTTACCCGTAACCGGTGGTTCGCGACTCACTCCCCGCCCCGGGCCGCCAGCGCCTCGAGCAGCACCCGCTGCACATCACCGCGCTTGCCGCGCCTGCCTTTGCGGCGTTTGTATTGGCCGGACGCGTCCATCTCCCAGGCCTCGATGTCGTTCGCCAGAAATGGGCGCAGGCCCTCGCGGATCACACGCCGCTTGAGCCGCGCCTCGAGGACCGGAAAGCACACTTCGATGCGCCGGAAAAAATTGCGGTCCATCCAGTCGGCACTGGACAGGTAAACATCCTCGGCACCGCCGTTGTAGAAGTAAAAAACCCGCGTGTGCTCCAGAAAGCGGCCGAGCACGGAGCGCACGCGGATATTCTCCGAAACGCCGGGTATGCCGGGCCGCAACGCACACACGCCGCGCACGATCAGCTCGATCCTGACGCCGGCCTGCGACGCCTCATAGAGGGCGGCGATGATCTCGGGCTCGAGCAGCGCGTTCATCTTGGCGATGATGCGTGCCTTGCCACCGCCGGCCGCAATCCTGGTTTCGTTGTGGATGGCTTTCACGCTGCGCTGGTGCAGGGTGAACGGCGCCTGCCACAGGTGCCTGAGCTTCATCGCCTTGCCGAGGCCCGTCAGCTGCATAAACACCTCGTTCACGTCCGAGCAGACTTCGTCGTTGCAGGTGAAAAGCCCGAAATCCGTATAGAGCGTCGCCGTGCGCGAATGGTAATTGCCGGTCGAGAGGTGCACATAACGTCTCAGCACCCGCTCTTCGCGCCGCACCACCAGCGCCATTTTAGCGTGCGTCTTGTGCCCTACGACGCCATAGATCACGTGCGCGCCGACTTCCTCGAGCCGCTGCGCCCAGTTGATGTTCGCCTCCTCGTCGAACCGCGCCATCAGTTCGAGGATGACGGTCACCGCCTTGCCGTTGCGCGCGGCGGAAATCAGCAGGTCCATCATCTGCGACTGGGCGCCGGTGCGGTAGACGGTCTGCTTGATCGCGACGACCTGCGGATCGTTGGCCGCCTGCTCGATGAAGTTGACCACGGGCAGGAAGGATTGATACGGATGGTGCAGCAGGATGTCGCCCCGCCGAATGCAATCGAAGATGTTCGGGAAGCGCGTCAGCTCGCGCGGGATGCCGGGGACAAACGGCGGAAATTTCAGCTCGGCGCGATCGACCTGCTCCGGAATCTGGATCAGCCGCACGAGGTTGACCGGACCATTGACCTGATAGAGGTCTTCGTGCGTCAGATTGAATTGCTGCAGCAACGCTTCCGCCATGCGCGGTGAGCACGAATCCGCGACTTCGAGTCGCACGCTGTCGCCAAAGTGGCGTTGCAACAGCTCGCCCTGCAGCGCCTTGCGCAGGCTCTTCAGCTCGCGCAGCTCCTCCTCGTCGATGTAAAGATCGCTGTTGCGGGTAAGCTGAAACTGATAACAGCCCAGCACCGTCATTCCCGGAAACAGCTCCTCGACATGGGCATGCAGGATCGATGACAGGAACACGAAACCGTGCTCGCAGCCGGATATCGGGCGCGGCAGCGCAATGACGCGCGGCAGCACCCGCGGCGCCTGTACGATAGCCATGCTCGATTTGCGGCCGAAGGCATCCTTGCCCGCGAGCTCGACCACGAAATTGAGGCTCTTGTTCAGGAGCCGCGGAAACGGATGCGCGGAATCGAGGCCGATCGGCGTGAGCACGGGCATCAGCTCGCGGAAGAAATATTCCTTGACCCAATCTTTCAGCGCGGCGTGCCACTTGTTGCGGCGCAGAAACCGGATGCCCTCGGTGGCGAGCTGCGGCAGGATGTCGTCGTTGAGCACCTGGTACTGGCGCGCCACCAGCTCCTGGGTGCGGCGCGAGACCTCGCGAAAAACCTGGCGCGGTGAAATACCGTCCGGCCCGCTGGGCGCGTTGGCGGCGATCTCTTCCTTAAGACCCGCAACGCGGATCTCGAAAAATTCGTCGAGGTTGCTGTCGACGATGCACAAAAATCGCAGACGCTCGAGCGCGGGAACGGTGCGATCCTCGGCGAGGCCCAGTACGCGGCGGTTGAATGCGAGCTGGCCGAGCTCGCGATTGAGATAGAGATCGGATGCGACGTGACGTTTGGCCATGCGATGCTTCAGTTCGAAGCCTTGGAGCGCCGGTCCCGTGCTGCGGGCCGAGAGCGAGGCGCAGACGCTCGGTCTTTGCCGCCGCCAGCGGCCGGGCAGCCGGGATTACTTGCCGGGGGGAGGGACGTAACCTTGTGCCATATCGGCGCCACCGCCGAAGAAGTGCCGTTCCATTTGCTGCGCCAGATAGTCACGCGCTTTCTTGTCGGCGAGATTCAGCCGATTCTCGTTTACCAGCATCTTCTGCTGCTCGAGCCACTGCTTCCATGCTTCCTTCGAGACACCTTCGAAAATCCGTTTCCCGAGGTCGCCGGGATAGGGCGGAAAATCAAGACCTTCAGCTTCGCGCCCGAGCTTGACGCACTTGACCGTTCTTGCCATGGCAATCCTCCAGACGGGGCGTCGAGCGAAACCGACCTAGTCCGGTTTCGCATTGTGACAATCGCGTGTTGCAGAATTGTTACAGCGCACGTCGATTCTATCAGGAATGCGCGAATTCCTCGGCGGCGGCTGCAGGCACGGTGTGCGCTGTCCTGCGGTGATCGCCATGCGGTTTTTCCATGAATCGTTGTCGCTACAGGTGTTTGATGTACACCTGCGAACGACGCTGGTAGTTGTATAGATCCTGCTTGCGGCGCGGCAATTCCGAGACGGGAGCCGCGACGAAACCGCGCTCCACGAACCAGTGCCCGGTGCGGGTCGTCAGTACAAACAGTCGCTTGACTTTGTGCTTGCGGGCGCGCGCTTCGATCGCCTGCAACAGTCGCTCGCCGGCACCGGCGCGGCGATGATCGGGGTGGACGACGAGTCCGGCGAGCTCGGCCATTCCGTTGTCGTACTCGTAAAGACCGGCGCAGCCGATGATCATGCGGTCGTGCTCGAGCACGCAGAAACGGCCGATCTCGCGCTCGAGCAGTTCCCGCCCGCGTTTCACGAGCGTCCCGTCGGCCTCGAGCGGCTCGAGCAGGCGCAGGATGCCGCCGATGTCTTCGATGCCGGCCTGGCTCAGCTTTTCCACCGGATCCTGCGTCAGCATCGTGCCCACGCCCTGGCGCGTGAAAAGCTCCAGCAGCAGCGCACCGTGCGCGTGGCGCGAAATCAGGTGCGCCCGTTTGACGCCGGCCCGGCACGCGGCGACTGCCCGCGGCAGGTAGCAGTGCACGTCACTCGTGAGCGCAGTGTTGCGCGCGAGCAGCCGCTCGGCCTCGCTGCACGTCAGCTCGCGCTTGAGCTCCGCACGCTTGCCGGTGACGATGCCGGCCGAATCCATCAAAAATATCAATTTTTCCGCGCCCAGCGCGATCGCTGCCGAGGCCGCCACGTCCTCGAGGGTCAGATTGAAAATTTCCCCCGTCGGCGAATAGCCGAGCGGCGACAGCAGCACCAGTTCGTTGTGATCGAGGCGATCGCTGATGCCGGTCACATCGATCTTGCGCACTTCACCGGCATACATGAGGTCCACTCCGCCGACCACGCCGATCGGCTTTGCGGTCACGAAATTCCCCGTGGCGACACGGATGTCGGCGCCCGCCATCGGTGAATTCGGCAATCCCATCGAGAGCAGAGCCTCGATCTCGACGCGGATCCTGCCGCTGGCTTCCTTGGCGCACGACAGGGCGACTTCGTCCGTGACGCGCACGTCGCCGACGTAGCGGGTGCGGTGCCTGAGCTGCTTCAGCCGGGCGTCGATCTGGGGACGCGCCCCGTGCACGAGGACCAGCCGCACACCCAGGCTCGCCAGCAGATTGACATCGTGCGTCAATGCCATGAACTTGCCGTCCGCCACGACCTCGCCGCCGAACGCGATCACGAAGGTGCGTCCGCCAAAAGCGTGGATGTAAGTCGCCGCGGCGCGAAACCAGCGGACGAAGTCGGCGGGTGCTGACGATGCCATCTTGAACTATATCAATCCTGAGTAATCAAATAGATGGATATTAAGCGAGAAATTCCCCGGGGAGAAGCGCCAGGGTTGACCCTGCGCATTACACAGGCTATGTTAGCGTCATGAGTGTAAACCTGCGCCGCCAGACTGCGCGCATTTGCTGCGTTATCACGACCTGCCTGCTGTTCATGCAGTTCGCGGTAGCCGCCTATGCGTGTCCGGGACTGGGCGCCTCCAGCCTTCCGTCCGCCGCAGTCGTAACCGCACCCTCGGACATGGTCAACGGATGCGAAGTGCTCGACCCGGCAAACCCCAACCTGTGTCTGCAGCACTGGCAGGCCGGCAGCCAGCTGCCGGACGCCGCCGCCATCGCCGTTCCACTTTCGAGTTTGGTGGCGATGGCGGAGATAGCGCTGCCCGATGTCGATGCTACCCTGAGCTCGTTCACTGCCGCCGCGGGTGACCTTCGCGCGCGCGATACTGCACCAGCGATTAACGTCCGCAACTGTTGCTTGCGGATTTAAGACCTCCCGACTGCCCGCACGTCACCGCCGCGTCTTTTACGCGGATCGGTGTTTGGTTTGCTGCAATCTGGAGGTCCTATGTACGTCTATTCCCAAGTCCCGGGCGACCGGGATAGTCCAACGCGCGTAACCGCGCGCCTGCTGCTCACCGGCGTGCTCATGTTCGCCGGTCACCTTCATGCGGGCGAAGCACCCCTGACGCTGGCCGAGGCCCAGCGGCTCGCTGTCGAGCGCTCGCGCCAGCTCGACGCCAACGACGCTGTGGTTCTGGCCTCGCGTGAGCTGGCCGTTTCCGCCGCGCAGAATCCCGACCCCGTGCTGCGGCTCGGAGTCGACAATCTTCCCGTGGACGGCCCTGATCGCTTCAGCATCGGCGCCGATTTCATGACCATGCGCAGGATCGGCGTGATGCAGGAATTCACGCGCGCTGAAAAACGCCAGCTGCGCGGCCAGCGCTACGAGCGCGAAGCCGACAAGGCAGTAGCCGAAAAATCGGTCACGCTGGCCGATATTCACCGCGATACCGCATTGGCTTGGTTCGATCGCTACTACGCCGAAGCGATGGCAATGCAGATGGCAGAGCAGATCAGACAGGCGCAGCTGGAAATCGAGGCCGCCGACAGCGCCTATCGTTCCGGCCGCGGCAGTCAGGCCGAGGTGTTCGTCGCGCGCGCGGCCAAGGTCGCACTGGAAGACCGCGCCAGCGAGCTGGACCGCAAGGTCCGCACCGCGACGACGGCACTGGCGCGCTGGGTAGGCAGTGGGGCGCAGGCGCTGCTGGGCGCAAAACCTGCGACCGACACCGTGCCTTTTCACATCCATGCCCTCGATATCGCGCTTGCCCGTCACCCGCGGATCGACGTCCTCGCCAAACAGGTGGAAGTGGCCGCGACTGAAGCGAAATTGGCACAAGCGAACAAGAAATCCGACTGGAGCGCCGAAGTGGCCTTCAGTCAGCGAGGCTCGCAATATTCCAACATGGTGTCGTTCGGCGTTTCCATCCCCCTGCAGTGGGACCGCAGGAACCGGCAGGACCGCGAGGTGGCTGCCAAGCTGTCGCAGGTCGAGCGCGCGCGGGCAGAGCGTGAGGAAGCGTTGCGCGCCCATGTCGCCGAGGTCAGCGCGATGCTGGGCGAATGGGAGAACACCCGCGCGCGCCAGGCCCGCATCGAGCGCGAAATGGTACCGCTGGCCGCCGGACGCACGCAGGCGGCCATGAGCGCCTACCGCGGCGGCAAGTCGTCGTTGACCGATGCGCTCGGCGCGCGGCGCAGTGAGATCGAGGTGCGCCTGCAAGCGCTGCAGTTGGAGCTCGAAGCCGCGCGCCTGTGGGCGCAGCTCGCCTTTCTGCTTCCGCCCGATGAATCCTCGCTGCGTCCCGCGACGCCGGCTGCGTCCAGTGCGTCCTTCGGCGGAGGTGTCCGATGAAAACAAAAAGACTGGCCATCGCGCTCAGCGTGGCGGGCTT
>JBKJZR010000169.1:0-7371 GCA_046715035.1 Burkholderiales bacterium
CATGATTTCAGGCCGGAGTACATCCGACTTTCCATACTTCACGAGCGTTTTCCCGACGTGCCGCGCATCGCGCTCACGGCGACCGCGGATGAGCTCACGCGCGCCGAAATCGTCAGCCGGCTGCAACTGCAGGCAGCGCGGATCTTCATCGCGAGCTTCGACCGGCCCAACATCCGCTACGCGATCGCGGAGAAGCATAACGCGCGCGACCAGTTGCTCGATTTCATCCGCACCCGACACGCCGGCGATGCCGGCATCGTCTACTGCCTGTCGCGCAGAAAAGTCGACGAGACCGCGGCGTTCCTGGCCGCCCAGGGGGTCGCCGCCATTGCCTACCACGCCGGGCTCGACCAGCAAACGCGCGCCTCGCACCAGCAACGATTCGTCGACGGCGATGGCGTCGTCATCGTGGCCACCATCGCGTTCGGGATGGGCATTGACAAACCGGACGTGCGTTTTGTCGCGCATCTCGATCTCCCCAAAAGCATAGAAGCGTATTATCAGGAGACCGGGCGCGCGGGGCGCGACGGTCTGCCGGCCGATGCGTGGATGGCCTACGGCCTCGGCGATGTCGTCCAGCAGCGCCGCATGATCGCCGAATCCGCAGCCGATGAAACGTACAAGCGGATATCGTATGCGAAGCTCGATGCGCTCGTCGGACTCGCCGAAGCCGCGGGATGCCGGCGTGTGCGGCTGCTCGCTTATTTCGGCGAGGCGAGCACGCCGTGCGGCAACTGTGACAACTGTGACCACCCGCCGCGCGTGTGGGACGGCACGCAAGCCGCACGCAAAGCGCTGTCATGCGTTTACCGCACGGGCCAGCGCTTCGGCGCCGGCTACCTGATCGACGTTCTGCGCGGCAACGCGACCGATCGTGTCAGACAGCTCGCGCACGACCAGCTCACGACGTTCAACATCGGCGCCGACATGACGGACCCGCAGTGGCGCGCGGTATTCCGCCAGCTCGTCGCGTTGGGCTATCTCGAAGTGGACTCCCTGGCCTACGGCGCGCTCAAGCTCACGGCCAGCGCACGCAGCGTGCTCAGAGGCGAAGCCAGCGTCGCGTTTCGCGAAGCAACGCCTCGCGCACGCAAGCGCGGCCGCCCGGCGGGCGCAGCAGTGGCGGCCGTCAACGCCACGGCGCAACCCTTGCTCGGTGCGTTGCGCGCGTGGCGGCTCGCCGCCGCGCAGGCGCACGGCGTCCCCGCCTATGTGATCTTTCACGACAGCACGCTGCACGCCATCGCGTCGGTGCGGCCCCGCACGCTCGACGACCTGCGCGGCATCCCCGGCATAGGCGCCAAGAAACTCGAGCGCTATGGCGGCGCGTTGCTCGCCGTCATGCGCGACGCCTGAGGCCGACCGCGCAGCCGCTCAGCCTTTGCGCGAGCCTCCCAAGCGGAACATAGCAGACACCGCCCACGTTCAACCCTGATTCGACGTACCTCGCGCGTGGGTTCTCCAAGTTCGCGCATCAGGCGGCCCACCCGCTGCTGCACGCAACGGCCTTACGCCACGCAGCCATGAGCTCTGCGGCCTGGTCGCGGCCCATGCGCGGCTCGAATATGCGGTCAGTTTTCCATTGCGCGGCGATCGCATCTGCGTCGCGCCAGTAGCCCACGCCCAGCCCCGCCAGGTACGCCGCGCCCAGCGCCGTCGTTTCGAAGACCTGGGGACGCACGACGCGAACGCCCAGCACATCGGCCTGGAATTGCATGAGCAGGCCGTTCTGGGTGGCGCCGCCATCGACCCGCAACTCGCTCAACCGGATGCCCGCGTCCGCCTCCATCGCGTGCAGCACGTCTGCGGTCTGATAGGCGATGCTTTCGAGCGCTGCGCGCGCGATGTGCGCGGCGCCCGTGCCGCGCGTCAGGCCGACGATCGCGCCGCGCGCATAGGGGTCCCAATGCGGGGTACCCAATCCCGTAAAAGCGGGCACGAAGTACACGCCGCCGTTGTCGGGCACGCTGGCAGCGAGCGGCTCGACGTCGGCCGACGCCTGGATGACGCCCAGCCCGTCGCGCAACCACTGGACGACGGCGCCGGCGATGAAAACGCTGCCTTCGAGCGCGTACTCGTCGCGCCCATTCATGCGCCACGCTGTGGTCGCGAGCAGCTTGTTGCGCGAACGCACCGGGGTTGTGCCTGTGTGCATCAGCATGAAACAGCCCGTGCCGTAGGTATTTTTCACCATTCCCGGTACGACGCAGCGCTGGCCGAACAGCGCCGCCTGCTGATCGCCGGCGATGCCCGCGATCGGGATGCGTGCCCCGAACAATCCGTCCGCCGTTTCGGCGACGACCCCGGAGGAAGCGACGACCGCCGGCAGCACCTCGCGCGGTACCCGCAGCAACCCGAGCAACTCGTCGTCCCAGTCGCCGCGGTGAATGTCGAAGAGCAGCGTGCGCGACGCATTGCTCGCGTCGGTAAGATGCGCGCCGCCACCGGAGAGCTTCCAGACCAGCCAGCTATCGATGGTGCCGAACGCGAGCTGCCCGGTCGCGGCGAGCTCGCGTGCGCCGGCGACGTGGTCCAGGATCCACGCCAGCTTGGTTCCCGAAAAATAGGCATCGAGCACGAGGCCAGTTCTCGCGGTGAACAGGGCTTCGTGCCCCTGCGCCTTGAGCTGGTCGCAGTGCCCGGCCGTGCGCCGGTCCTGCCAGACGATCGCGTTGTATATCGGCCGGCCGCTCGCGCGCTCCCAGACGACGGTCGTTTCGCGCTGGTTGGTGATGCCGATGGCGGCGACGTCCCGCGCGCTGATGCCTGCACGCGCCATCGCCTCCGCAGCGACGCCGACCTGCGATTCCCAGATTTCATGCGGATCGTGCTCGACCCATCCGGGCTGCGGAAATATCTGCCGGAACTCTTTGTGCGCGACCGCGGCGATCGCACCCGCATGATCGAACACGATCGCGCGCGAGCTGGTCGTGCCCTGATCGAGTGCCTGGATGAAGTACATGGAGGGACAAGTGTGGAGTGAGGAGAAAGGAGAGAAGAAAGAGGAGAGAGGAGAGAGGGTGAAGGACTGAGGACTGAGGACTGAGGACTGAGGACTATTCAGTCAAGGCGCGGACCGCGCGACCAGCGGGTGATCGGTGATCAAGCCGGCCACGCCCAGGCCGGCGCAGTGCTGGTGCTCTGCGGGCGTCACAGCGCCGTAAACGTAGTTGCTCCAGCCGCGGCCGGTTACTGCCTGCAGCACGGCCGGGTCGACGACGTTGTAGTCCCACACGATGGCGCGTATGCGCGGAGCCGCGCAACCCGCAATCATCGCCGCGACGTCCAGCGGCCGGTGGGCGAGCAGCAAGCCGCACTCGATCTCGAGCTCGTCCGCAGCCGCGCGCACGACATCGTGCCGAAACGACGTGAGCAGCAACCGGCGCCTGGACTGATAGGCCTTGAGCACCGGCAGCGCTGCAGGCAGCGCCTCGGGGTTCTTGATTTCGATGTTCCAAAGTACATCGCGAAAAGCATCGAGGATGTCTTCGAGCACTGGTACTGCGTGCCCAACGTCGCGTTCGAGCTCGTTGCGCGTCAGCCCGGCGACCGCGCGTCTGAACGGTGTGACCCGGTCATGGATGATGACCGGCAGCCCGTCGCGGCTCAATCTGACGTCAGTTTCGATGCCATCGACGCCGAGCGCGACCGCCGCCGCGAACGCCGCCATCGTGTTTTCCGCGACGTCGGCGTGATAACCGCGGTGCGCCAATAGCAGCATTCGCCTCGCCCGTGATCCGCGCAGTTAGCGCGGCACCCGTCTCCGACGTGTTGCCGGCGCCGCATACTCCTGCTGCAGCTGCTTGCGCACGCGCGCCAGCGCGAAGGAGGTATAGCCGCCGTCGACGACGATCTCGCTGCCCGTGATATAGCTCGCTTCGTCGGAAGCCAGAAAAAGCACGGCCTGCGCAATTTCCATAGGGCGTGCCGCGCGCCCGAACGGAATGACGCGCTGGTTGGCCTCGCGGTACCCCGGCGCGGAGCTGTCCGCCATCTTCGTCTCGTCGACCTGCGCCGGGTGCACCGAATTAGCGCGGATGCCCCAGTCCACAAACTCCAGCGCGGCGGTCTTGGTGATGCCGCGCAGGCCCCATTTGCTCGCGACGTACGCCGCTCCCCAGTGGCCCGCCATCGCGGCCGTCGACGATATGTTGACGATGGCGCCGCCGCCCGAATCGCGTATCAGCGGCGCCGCCGCGCGCATGCCCAACAGCGGTCCCGTCAGGTTGATGTCGAGCGTGCGCTGCCACTCGTCAATGGCGACGTTCATGATGCCGACCCGGCTCACCACGCCGGCGTTGTTGACGAGCACGTGCAGAGCCCCAAACTCGCGCTTCACCCTGTCGAGCGCACGGCGCCACTGCGCGGCATCGGTCACGTCGAGCCTGACGTGGAAGGCAGCCCCGCCGGCCGCGCGGATTTTCGCGGCGATCGCCTTGCCGGGCTGATCGATCACGTCGGCGAGCGCCACGCGCGCGCCCTCACGCGCAAAGAGCTCGGCCTCGACCGCACCCTGCCCGCCACTCGCGCCGGTAATCAGTGCGACTTTGCCGCGCAGCCGCGCGCCGCGCGCCGCAGCGACCTTACGCAACCTGCTTCTGCTTGGCGAGCGAACGGATATCGCGCAGCAGCTGTCCGTAGCCTGGGATGCTGCCCCGATAACCGATACGGTGCAGCGCGCCCCACACGCTGACCTGGGTGGTACTCAGCACCGGTTTGCCGATGTCGCGCTCGAGGCGGTCGATAATGTCCATGCTCTTCCAGTTCGTGCACGCGAGCACGACCGCGTCGGCGTCCGGGCGGTCGACTTTCCTGCCCATATCGTAGGCGGTCTGCACGTCCAGCCGGCCGATCGCGAGGTTGTCGATCACGTCCAGGCCCTCCTGCGCGACGACTGCGTAGCCATTGGCCTCGAGAAAGGCCGCGCAGATGCCGTTGACGGTAGGGCTGTACGCGGACCCCAGCGCGAGACGCTTGATCTCCAGCGCGGCAAGCGCTTCCAGCAGCGCGGTCGACGTGGTCGTGGCCGGCTTGCCGGTCGCGTCCTCGATGCGCTTGCTCATTTCGCGATCGTAGCCCGCACCTTTCAGAAAGCTCGGCGCGGTCGCGCCCAGCACGATGATGTCGACATCCGCCGAGGCGAGCAGCTTCGACTGCGACTCGAGCGTCGACACCATGCCGGCGATCGAATCCGGCGTGACCTGCGCGATGAAGAGCCGCGCGACGTGCAGCGTCACCCCCTCGGGAAGCGCGCGGAAAAACTCGGTCTCGACAGTGGTGTTCGACGACGGAACCAGCAGCCCGATGCGTCCGCTGAAAGACATGCCCGAGTCCTTTCAATTCAGATAGAAAACGACCGTCACGGCGCACAGCTCTTATAATACGAGACCACAAGCCGGCTGCCGACGAATATAGTCAACCGCGTTGCGCCTGTCCAGCAGCGCAGCGACGCGCGCTGCAGACGCGCGAGCGAGCGCAGGTCGCGCGTGCAGCAAAACGAGGAGAATGCTGCCATGAGCAGAGCCGCTTTCATCCGCAATGCAGCGCTTCCCCGCTGACGTCACCGCTCGCCTCACATTCCTATCACAGGAGCTCTCGCGTCGATGGATCAGTATCCGACTATCAAGCTCGTCATCGAGCACGGTAACCTGCTGGCGGCAGTCATCGGTCTACTGCCGCTGTGCGCAGCGATCGCTGCAGTGACAGGCCTGCCGTGGCAAGCGCTCGTGCTCGCCGGAGCGGCAGTTGCAGGAATCGTCGTCTATGTGCTGCTCAAGAGCTATGTCGAGCTGGTGCGCGTCATGGCCGACATGCTGATTCCGAAGTAGGAGCCTCGTCATGGGCGACTCGGATGACTTCGACGTCGTCGTCGTGGGCGGCGGGTTCGCGGGCCTCACGGCGGCGAACCGCGCGGCCGAGCACGGATTGCGTGTGGCGCTGGTCGAGCGCGGCGCCGATGAACGCTATGCCTGCAATTCGCGCTATTCCGGCGGCGTCATCCACATCGCTTTCCATAATGTCAAAGACCGCCCGGAAACGCTGCTCGAGGTGATCAGCGACGCTACCGCGGGCAAGGCCGATCCTGCCCTCGCGTCGGCCCTGGCGACCACCAGCGGCAGAGCCGTCGACTGGCTGCAGCAGGAAGGCGCCAGGTTTATCCGCGTTGGCAATATCGTCTGGCAGCAATGGGTGCTTGCGCCGCCGCGTCCCATCACCCCGGGCCTGGACTGGCGCGGACGCGGGCCCGATGTCACGCTGCGCACCCTGGCGGCCAGTCTCGAACGGCGCGGCGGCACGCTGCTGCGCAACACGCCTGCGGCGGGACTGATGCAGGAGCACGGCCGCTGCACGGGCGTCGAGGCGGCAACCGTGAACGGCCCGCGCGCGCTGCGCGCCCGCGCGGTGATCCTCGCCGACGGCGGCTTCCAGGGTGACGCAGGGCTCGTGCGCCAGCACATTTCGCGCGCGCCCGAGAAACTCAAGCAGCGCGGCGCGGGAACCGGCGTCGGCGACGGCCTGCGCATGGCGAGCGCAGCGGGGGCGCACCTCACGGATACGCAGTTTTTTTACGGACACATGTTGTCGCGCGATGCTTTCACCAACGACAAAGTCTGGCCGTATCCCCAGCTCGACGAGCTCGGCACGGTCGGCATCGTCGTCGACGATGCGGGCGAGCGCTTCGTCGACGAGGGACTGGGCGGCGTGCTGGTGGCGAATCGCATCGCCAAGCTTGCAGACCCGCTGTGCGCGTGGGCGATATTCGACGAGGCGATCTGGGAAGGCCCCGGACGCGCCGCGCGCATACCCGCGAATCCGCACCTCGCAAAAGCGGGAGGCACCATCTTCAAGGCCGCCAGCCTCGAGGCGCTCGCCGCGCAGACCGGCATACGCGCCGAGCGCCTCGAGCTGACGGTGGGCGCCTACAATCAGGCGCTGTCAGCGGGCACCCTCACGGCGCTCATCCCGCAGCGCTCGAGCGGCGCGGTCAAGCCGATGCCGATTCAGCGCGCGCCCTACTATGCAGTGCCGCTGTGCGCGGGCATTACTTATACGTTTGGCGGTATCGCGATCGACGAGCACGGCCGGGTGCGCAGGCCTGACGGCGCGCCGATCGGCGGTCTTTACGCCGCCGGCGCGAGCACCGGCGGGCTCGAAGGCGGTGACGGCGGCGGCTACGTGGGCGGGATTATCAAAGCGGTGGTCTTTGGCCTGCGCGCGAGCGAGCACATCGCCGCGGCGCTCGGCCAGCGTTCCTGAGTAACGCTCCGCGAAGTTGCCCTTTAACCTGGCAAGTCGATGCGAAAGCGCCGGAGCGTCATTCCCGAGGACTCCAAAAAATCCTCCGAGCGACAAGGCGCGACAAATAGCTAC
>JBKJZR010000170.1:0-9339 GCA_046715035.1 Burkholderiales bacterium
CCCACCCGCCCCCTGCGGACCGACGGCTTTGAGGAGCGCGCGCGCCGCGAGCAGCTCGGCCGCGCTGTATTGCGGCTTGGGTCCGGCGGGCCGCGCGGCCGGCAGGGCGCTCTCGCGCAGCCCGTACTGGTGCACAACCGCACGGTAATACAGCACCTGCTCCCCCTGTGCGTGTTGAATCGAAAACACCGCCACTGGATTATCTTGCCGCGTTGCAGTCGTGAGCCCGTATCCCCCCGTGCCGAAGCTCTGGTCGAGTATCGTGTAGTTTTCGCTGTTCTGCGGCAAATGCATGACCACTTTGACGGGTCCGCCGACGGCTTTAAACGCCACCCGCGCTTCGATGCGCCAGATCTCCGTGGTTTCGTCGGGTGCAACCGGCAGTCGCAAGATCCACGCTTTGTAACCGAACAGGACGAGCCCGATCACCCCGAGGACCGCGGCGAGCAGGGCGAAATGCAAGCGGCTCATGGCCGCGTCGCCTCCTTGCAATCGGGATCCACGGTGAACTTCAGGCCCGGATCGATAACCACACGATGCATCATGAAGTTTCGTCCGATCAGCATCGGGAGATTCATGCCCGAGCGGTCCACGAGATTGACCTCGACCTCGCGGTAGATGGGCCCGAGACAGATAGCGAGCCGGATGACCGGCCTGCTCTGCACGGCACCTGCGCGCTTGATGCGCGCGTTGCGCACCACCCTGCGTTCGACGCGTACTGCCTCGCCGGTGGCGCCGAGGAGATCGAAGGCTACCCAGTCCTGGCCGTCGCTCTTGAAATGCAGGATCGGGAGCGCATGCAAAGAGGTCGCGTCGGCCCCGGTATCGAGCTTGGCGGCGATTTCTATCCCGCCCGGATAAACGCGCACTTTTTCGAGCCAGCCCACCGCCAGCGGTTCCTGCGCCAAGCTCTGGAAGGATAGCGCAGCAATGGCGGCAGTCGCCGTCAGCAACCGTAAGAGCAGATGCATGGCGTCACCATTCGAAATTCAACACTCTGCCTGGCGTGCCTTGTAAAATTATCACAACCTGGTTTCAGCCACCACCGCCACCGACGCATTGCCGCGCGGTGACAGGGTCGAGACAGCGTGTCGCGGACAGATCTCGCTTGACGCCGGTGCCCAGGCGAACAGCCTCCGGGCTGATGGGCTAAATGTCCATCCTCATAACGCAGAGCCGTCCTTTAACCACGAGGTAATAGTCGATGAAACTGCTCACCTTCCGTCCCCCACGCGCCCGCAGTGGGCACTTCGGCGTGCTCCTGTCAGGTGACCGGGTGCTCGATATCACGGCGCTGGCGGGCCGCAAGCTCCCGCCGACGCTGCTCGATTGCATCCGCAATGGGGAACCTGCGCTTGCCGCAGTCAGGACGACGGCAGAAACGGTCGAGGCCACGCTGGAGCGTGGCGAAAGCCTGCCGCAGGTATACGCGCTCGGCGCCGTCACGCTGGAAGCGCCGCTCAGGCCTGGAAAAATCATGGCGGTCGGCAAGAACTACGCCGACCACCTCGCCGAGGGCGCGGGCGAGGCTTACACGCGCGTTGCCGGATTCGTCAAGCTCGCGAGTGGGGTCGTCGCCCACGGCACGACGGTGCGCAAGCCGGTATGGACCGAAACGTTCGATTACGAAAACGAGCTCGCCATCGTCATCGGGAGGGACTGCTGCGACGTCGATCCGGAAACAGCCTACGACTATGTGTTCGGCTATACGATTATGAACGATCTGTCATGCCGTGACGTGCAATTCGCGGAGCGCAAAGAAGGCAATATCTGCATCGGCAAGAACTTTCCGACTGCCGCCCCGCTGGGCCCATGGATCGTCACCAGGGACGAGATCGCCGATCCCCACAGCCTGCGCATCGTGACGCGGGTCAACGGCGAGGTGCGCCAGGATTCGAGCACCGCGTATCAGATCTACAAGATTCCCGCCCAAGTCGCGTGGTACTCGCGCGCCGGCTTCGAACCAGGCGACGTCATCGCCAGCGGGACGCCGGCCGGCACGGGAATGGGATACAACGGCCCGGGAACGTGGTACCTGCAGCATGGCGATCGCGTCGAATGCGAAATCGAAAAGGTCGGCGTGCTCGCCAACACGGTCACCACGCGCAAGCGCCGCGGCTGATCAGGGGCTCAGCGCAACGCTGCGCAGAATGCGCGCCCAGCGTTCGCTGTCGCGCTGTATCAGTGCGCGGAATTCCTCGGGCGAGCCCGGCGCCGGAGTGAATCCCAACACCAGCAGCGTTCGCTGCAGCGCCTCTTCGGACAAAGCCCGGTTGATTTCGTAGTTGAGCAGCGACACGATTGCGGCAGACGTGCGCGCAGGAGCAAACACGCCAAACCAGCCGTTTGCCTCGAAGCCGGGAAGTCCCGATTCCGCTATAGTCGGCACCGCCGGGACCGCCGGATGACGTGCGCGCGCCGCCACCGCGATGATCCGCACCTTGCCGCCTTCGAGATAGGACAGCACGCTCGGCAGCGGCACAAAGCCGAACTCGACATGGCGCGTCGCCACCGCGTTGATCGCCGGCACGCTGCCGTTGTAGGTGACATGCACGATTTCGGTTCCGGTCGTCGCCCGGAACAGCTCGCCGGTCAGGTGAGCGGTGGTGGCATCGCCGACCCCCGCATAATTTACCTGCCCGGGCAACATGCGCGCACGATCGATGAAATGGCGCACGGTTTTCGCAGGATTGTCGCTGGCCGTTATCAGCGCGATCGGCATTTCAGCAAACGCCGCGACCGGCACCAGATCCCTGAGCGGATCGAACGGAAGTTTCGCGTACAGCGCCGGGTAGATCGTGATCGTCGGATTGCCTGCGAACAGCAGCGTATAACCGTCGGGCTTGGCACGCGACGCAAAGCGGGCACCGACGATCGTCCTGCCTTGTGGATGCCGCTCCAGGTTGACGGGCCGGTCCAGCACACCGCTCAGACCCTGGATGAGTTCCATGGCCAGACTGTCGGTGAGTGACGGCGTCGACAGCGTTTGCATCATCCTGACGAGCTTGGTAATGCGCGGCGTGCCGTAGATGTCGGCCGAGCCCGTCGGCGGAAACGGCACCACCAGCGTCAGCGGCCGGTCGGGATAGGCACAAATACCCCCTGCCTGCAGCAGTACCACCAAGGCAAGCACCGTTTTCGTGACACGGCATTTGACCGGGGTGCGCATGGCTGTCTAGTGTCCTGAGTCGCTAATTCGCTGAACAAAAGCGCCGAGAATCGGCGTCATACATGGTCGCAAATCCTCGCCAGGTGCCCAACCTGGCTGTGGATTGGCTATCGCGTCTGACACCGATCTCGACACTTTTGTATCACGACCGGGTAGTGGAACATCGCCGTCCGCATCAACGAACTAACGACTCAGGACACTAGGGCAGCTGCAGCGATTTGATTTCGAGAAATTCCTCGAGTCCGTAGCGCCCCAGCTCGCGGCCGCGCCCCGACTGCTTGTAGCCGCCGAAAGGCGCCATCATGTTGAACGCTGCCCCGTTGATATCCACGCGGCCGGTGCGCAGGCGACGCGCGACGCGCCGGGCATGCGCGGCGTCGCCCGACCACACGGCACCAGCCAGCCCGTAGACCGTGCCGTTGGCGATACGCACCGCATCGTCCTCGTCGCTGTAGGGAATGATGCACAGCACCGGACCGAATATTTCTTCCTGCGCTATCGTCATACCCGGCTCGACGCGTCCGAAGATCGTCGGCTGGACATAGTAACCCTGGGCGAGACCGTCGGGCGCCGCGGCGCCGCCGAGCAACAGTTGAGCCCCCTCCTGCGTGCCTTTGCGGATGTAATCGCGCACCCGCTCGCGTTGCGTGTGAGAGATGAGCGGGCCCAGCTTTGTGTCGGATAAGAGCGGGTCGCCCGGCGTGAACGACCTGGCGGTCTCGACGGCGAGCTGCGCCGCCTCTTCATAGCGTTCCGCGGGCACCAGCAGGCGCGTGAGCGCGGTGCAGGTCTGCCCGGAATTCAGATAACACGAGTTGAGCGTCCCACGCACCGCCTTGGCGAGATCGGCATCGCCCAGCACGATCGATGCGGATTTTCCACCGAGCTCGAGCGCAACGCGCTTGACGGTGGCGGCCGCGAGCTCAGCCACGCGCTTGCCGGCACGCGTCGAGCCGGTGAACGAAATCATGTCGACTTCCGGGTGCGCCGCCATGGATTCGCCGACTGCTATTCCCGTTCCGCACACGAGGTTGAAGACGCCACGCGGCAGGCGCACACCGTCGACGATCTCCGCGAGGATGAACGCGGTGAGCGGCGCTACTTCGCTGGGTTTGAGCACAATCGTACAGCCGGCGGCGAACGCGGGGGCGACCTTGGCGACGATCTGGTGAAGAGGATAGTTCCAAGGCGTGATACAGCCCACGACGCCGGCGGGCTCGCGCACCACGAGGGAATTGCCGATCGATTCCTCGAACGGATACTCGCGTACGAGCTGGGCGTAGCTCGCCATCACCTGGGGCGGCAGCGCCGCCTGGATACGCTGCGACAGCTTGAGCGGCGTGCCGACCTCGGCTGCGATGGTGCGCGCGATTTCATCCTTGCGCGAGGCGAGCCCTTCGGCGATTTTCTGCAGCCAGTCTCCGCGTTCGGCCGGTGACGTTGCCGACCAAGGCGCGAATGCTGCGCGCGCCGCCGCAACGGCGCTGTCGACATCCGCTGCCACGCCATCGGGAACGCGCGCCATCACTTCCTCGGTCGCTGCGTTGGTGACTTCGATGAAGCACGTCGATTGCGACGGCGCCCATTGGCCGTCGATGTAGATGCGTTCGTGAACCTTCATATAGGTGCAATGTAAATAGGCGAGGGTATCGCCGCAGAAATGGCCAGTCAACGTAAGCGTTTTCCTACGCGAGCAATCTCCGCGCGGAATCAAGACTTTCTACGTGGCGTCGGCGGGCGAACCTAAGACACGCGTGCAGGTCAAATCGAGCAGGAGGACCCTATGAAAATCAAAACCCTGACGTTTGTATTGGGAATAAGCCTGGCGTTGTCGTCATTCGCGCAGGTGCAGCAGGTGCAGCCGAGTACCCAGCGCGATGCTTCGCCACAGGATTTGAATCCTGCATGTCGCGACCGCACGGTCGATGCCAATAGCCCCGGTTGCCTGGCGGTCGATCCGACGCGGGCGCCAGCTCCACGTGCTATCGCGCCGACCACGAATCCCGCTACCCAGCCGGCTGCGGAATTCGCTCCTGCACCTGGATTGAAACCGGCGCCCACCCTACCCCCGGTCGGGCAGAATCCGCTGGTACAAAACCCGCCTAACCTGCCCGGCGCTGGTGCGCAAAGCCCACCGGCCGTGCCTACACCTCCCGCACAGACCCCAGGCCAGACCCCTACTCCTACGCCTGCTCCGGCCGGCAAGCCCGCTGCGACAGGCGCAGCAGGCAGCGGTCCGGCAGGCTCAGGCAGCGCCGGAAGCGCGGCACCCGCCACCGGGGCTGCAGGGGGCGGCGCGCTGCGGCGCTGATGCTGAGCGGGAAGCCTTCGTCCATCCAGTAAGACGTTTCCTACAATGGCGTCGCCGCTGAACCGATAACGGCGGTACGCTAAACTTCCCGTGCTGTTGGCATTCAGCGAGCGCTTAAGGCGGCTTGGGGCCGTTCTGCGCCGCATATTCGAGGAGCAGTTTATGGCAGCCCGTTCCATCGCTTCGTTGACGATCTCGTTCGGTCTCGTCTCCATCCCCGTAAAGCTGTTCTCCGCGACCCAGGCCCGCGCCGGCGTGTCTTTCAATCTGATCCATCAGAAATGTGGGTCGCGTCTGCGCCAGCAATACATTTGCGTCAAGGAGGATGTGGTCGTCGAGCGCGCCGACATGGTCAAAGGTTACGAGTTCGCCAAGGACCAGTACGTAACATTCACGCCCGAAGAGCTTAAAGAACTCGAAGAGGCGGCCACCGGCACCGTCGAGATCACCGAATTCGTTCCCGACGAAAAGATCGACCCGATCTATTACGACAAGGCTTACTTCCTCGCTCCCGATAAGGGCGGTGCCAAGCCGTACGCCCTGCTCACCGAGGGCATGCGCAAGACCGGACGCTGCGCACTGGCGCGCTGGGCCGCGCGCGGCAAGCAGTACCTGGTTCAGGTGCGTCCCGTGGAAGACGGGCTGATCATGCAACAGTTGCTTTATGCAGACGAGGTCCGGCCGATGTCCGACATCGAGATCCAGTCGGCACCGGTCAAGGATGCCGAGCTCAAGCTCGCGATCCAGCTGATCGAACAGATTTCATCCGCAACCTTCAATCCCAAAGCGTATGAGGATGATGTCAGGACTCGCATCGAGGCTGCCATCGAGAAGAAGGTTGCAGGGCAGGAGATCTCGATTTCGCCGACCGCACCCGAGGCCCAGAGCAGCGGCAAGGTGATCGACCTCATGGATGCGTTGAAGGCGAGTCTCGGCAAGTCGGCGCCGGCACGCGCGAGCGCGACGCCGAAAAGCGGCGAGCGCAAACCGCCCAAGCGCGCCACCGCAGCAGCGCCCGCCTCCGCAGCGCGCGCCCGGGTGGGTCGCAGATAGAAGTCATTTCAGACAGGGTTTGTGCGCTACTCGCTACAACAAGTGCGCCAGATCGTCGGGGTGTCGCCTGCCACCGTCAAACGCTGGATCGACGCAGGATTCGTGACGCCGCAGCGCGGCAGCAGGCGCGAATACCGTTTCGGCTTTCGCGACCTGATCGTCCTGCGCATGGCGAAGGCGCTGGCCGACGCCAAGGTCTCCCAGCGGCGCATCGCCACTGCGCTCAAACGCCTGCGGCAGCAGCTGCCCGACTCCCCGCCACTCAGCGGATTGCGCATTGCTGCCATCGGCAACGATGTCGTGGTGATGGAGGGCGCCACGCAATGGCGCGCTGACGACGGCCAGTACCTCCTGGCGTTCGACGTGACCGACACCAAAGGCGACGTGAAATTTGCCGAGCCGCCCGCGAGGGCGGCCGCCGTGAGTCAAGACTGGTTCGCTCGCGGCCTCGATCTCGAAGACGATGACGCCGTGAAAGCGATTGCCGCATACGAAGAGGCCGTCACCGAGAATTCCTGCCATTCCGGCGCCTACGCGAACTGGGGCCGGCTGCTGCATGCAGCCGGGCGACTCAGCGAAGCGGAAGCCGTCTACGAGCAGGGTGCCGCGGCATGTCCCGATGATGCTTTGCTGTTATTCAACTTCGGCGTGCTGCGCGAAGACCAGGACCGCAGCGAAGATGCGATCGGGCTTTATAACCGGGCGCTTGCGCTCGACCCCGAGCTCTCTGATGCCCATTACAACCTGGCGCTCCTCTATCAGTCGCAGCGTCGCATGCAGGACGCAGTCCGGCACTTCAGCGCCTATCGGAAGCTGATGGCCGCGCCAGAACCCCGCCCCTAGCCGGCCACGCAGGCTTTGCCGATGGCGCTCGAGCTCTACCGCAAGAAACGAAATTTCCGGATGACCCCCGAGCCCGAGGGTCGCGTTGCGAAGCGCAAAAGCAAGGCACTGAGCTTCGTGATCCAGAAACACGCCGCGAGCCATCTGCATTACGACTTCCGGCTCGAGCTCGATGGCGTGCTGCTGAGCTGGGCCGTACCGAAAGGCCCCAGCCTCGATCCGGACGACAAGCGCCTCGCCATGCACGTCGAGGATCATCCGCTCGAATATGGAAGCTTCGAGGGTGTTATCCCGCCCAAGCAATATGGCGCGGGAACCGTATTGTTATGGGACCGCGGTTCGTGGGAGCCCAGGGACGACCCGCGCGCGGGCTACCAGCAGGGCAAGCTCAAGTTCCAGCTCCACGGCGACAAGCTCCGCGGCGGCTGGACGCTCGTGCGCAGCCGCGGCGGCAAGTACGGCGGTGACAAGGCGTGGCTGCTGATCAAGGAAGACGACGAATTCGCGCGTTCAGCGCATCGCGCGCGCGTCGTCGACGACCATCCGCGCAGCGTCGCCACCGGGCGCACGCTCGACGAGATCGCTGCGGAACGCGACCGGATATGGCATTCCAACAGGTCGGCCGCTGCCAACGTGAAAAGCGGCGCTGTGCGCAAAGCCGCGCGGATACCGCAGCTGGCGGAGGTTGCGGGTGCGGTACGCGCACCCCTGCCGAACGTCGTCGAACCGCAGCTCGCGACGCTGGTCAAGCACACGCCCGACGGAGACGCCTGGATCGCAGAAATGAAATACGACGGCTACCGGATGCTATGCCGCGTGGAAGGCGGCGAGGCGCGGGTGTTTTCGCGCAACGGCAAGGACTGGACTGCCAGTTTTGCAGGTATTGCGCGCGCCGTCGCGCGCCTGCCCATCGACAGTGCATGGATCGACGGCGAAGTCGTCGTTCTCGAGGCGGACGGCCGCAGCAGCTTCCAGGCGCTGCAGAACGCGCTCACTCTCGACGATAAGAGCAGACTGGTTTACTACGCGTTCGATCTGCCCTGTCTGAATGGCTATGATTTGCGCAAAGTTCCGTTGCTCGAGCGCAAGGCACTGCTGCAATCGATCATGGAATCGCCGCCCGATGTCTTGCGCTACAGCGCGCATGTCGTGGGCGAAGGTGCGGCGTTTTATCGCGAGGCCTGTAAAGCCGGGCTCGAAGGCATCATCGCCAAACTCGCGACCTCGGCTTACCAATCAGGTCGCAGCCGCAACTGGGTGAAGGTCAAGTGCAGTCAGCGCCAGGAAATGGTGATCGGCGGCTACACCGACCCCGAGGGATCACGCAGCGGTCTGGGAGCGCTGCTGCTGGGCGTCTACGAGCCCGATGGCACCCTGCGCTACTCCGGCAAGGTCGGCACCGGATTCAACGAGGCTACGTTGGGAGACCTGCGCCGCCGGCTCGACACGCTGGTGCAGGACCAGCCGGCCTTCAGCAATCCGCCGCGCGGCGCGGAAGCGCGGCGCGCGCACTGGGTCAGGCCCGAACTCGTTGCGGAAATTGCGTTCACCGAGTGGACCGACGATGGCACCCTGCGCCACCCATCGTTCCAGGGCTTGCGGGCGGACAAGAAAGCGGCCGATGAGGTGAGAGAACGTTCTGTTGCCGAAGAACCCGATGACGCGCGCAAAGCGAGTTCTGTGACGCCTCCACGTACCGGGCCGAAAACTCTGCCGGCGACTGCTGCCCGCCCGAGCGCGACGGCGAAACCCGGGCGCGCCGATAAGCAGGGCATAACCGTTGCCGGTATTGCGCTCAGCAATCCGGATAAGCTCCTGTTCCCGGATGTCGGGCTGACCAAACGCGACCTTGCGCGCTACTACGAGGCCGTCGGCGACTGGATCGTGCCCCACCTGCGCGACCGCCCGCTCAGTTTGGTGCGCTGTCCCAACGGCTGGCAAAAGCAGTGTTTCTATCAAAAAA
>JBKJZR010000171.1:0-15213 GCA_046715035.1 Burkholderiales bacterium
GCGGGCGGCGGCCCTTGGGCGCGGCCCACCGTGTACATGGTTCACTTGGTTATAGCGGTGGGCGGCGTGGCGCCGCGCCGCCAGCGACGCGACGCCGAGCTCACCGTCGTCGCACACGACGACACGCGTGGTGCGACGGGGCACCAGCCGGGCGACCTCGACCTCGAGGACGCTATACGGCACGGGCGTCGCGAAAAGCAGGTGAGATTCGCCAAACTGGCCTGCCTCGCGCACGTCGAGCAACGCGATTTCACCGCCGTCTTGCAGCCACGCCCTCAGCGTCGCTGAATCGATATTCCGGGTCATATTGCTCCTACGGGTTAGGGTGAGCGCACGGGGTTCTACTTTAGCAGCAGCGTAAGGCAGCACCAGCACGATACAGCACCGGGACGCTCAGCTCAGGCGTGGCGCGCGAGCTGCAGGCATCGATTGCGCAACGCGCGTCGTCAGAGCACTATCCGCCGTAGCGGCGTAAGGGCGCGGCATGCCACCCGACTGATATCGGCCGGAGCAGACGCTGGGAGAGCAGTCATCACGGCAGGCGACGCAACATCGCGGACGTGCAGATCGGCAGGAGTTATGGAAAAAATCAAAGTGCATCCATGGGTGGTGCGCGTTACGCACTGGATCAATGCGGTTGCGATGCTGATTATGATCGCCAGCGGCTGGCGTATCTACAATGCGTCGCCGCTGTTCGATTTCAAGTTTCCAAGCGAGCTGACGCTCGGCGGCTGGCTGGCGGGGGCGCTGCAATGGCATTTCGCGGCAATGTGGCTGATCGTCCTCAATGGCATCGTCTATGTCGTGTACGGCATCGGTTCGCGGCATTTCAGATCGAGTTTTCTGCCGTTGACGCCCATGGCCGTCTGGCGTGAGCTCAGCAATGCGCTGCGCGGGCGCATCGCGCACGAGATCGGGGTCTACAACGCCGTGCAGCGAGCCGCGTACGTCAGCGTAATCCTCGCTGGACTCGTGCTGGTGCTGTCGGGACTGGCGTTGTGGAAACCTGTTCAGTTCCGGGAACTTGCGGCCCTGATGGGGGGATACGAAGGCGCCAGGCTCGTGCATTTCTTCGCGATGGCGTTCGTGGTGCTGTTCGTCGTGGTGCACGTCGCGATGGTGGCACTCGTGCCGCGGACTTTTCTGCCGATGCTGACCGGATATGCTAAACAGCATGGCACTCGGGAGGGCAGCTGACATGAAGCGCTGGCTTACGAAACCGGATCGCAGCCTGATCGAACCGACCCGCGAGATCCGCACGATCGAGCGCCGTCTGTTCTTCAGGCAGGGTCTTAGCCTCGGGGCGTTAACGATGCTCTCCGGCTGCGATATCACCGACACCGATGCGGTGCAGAAGGTGCTTTGGAAAATGTCGCACTGGAACGACGCGGTGCAGGCCGCGATATTCGATCCCGGCAAGCTCGCTATCGAGTATCCCGAGAGCGCAATCACGCGCCCGTTTCCGTTCAACGCCTTCTATTCCGAAGCGGAGGCGCCACGCGTTGACGGGGCTAGCTACAAGCTCGAGTTCGGCGGTCTGATCCGCGACAAGACGCCCTGGACATTGGCGCAGCTCACCGCTTTACCGCAATCGACCCAGATTACTCGCCATATCTGCGTCGAGGGCTGGAGCGCCATCGGCAAATGGAGCGGGGTGACCTTCAGGACGATGCTCGAGCGCATCGGCGCCGACCTGACCGCCAAATACGTGGGTTTCAAGTGCGCCGATGATTATCACACCAGCATCGACATGGCCACTGCGCTGCATCCGCAGACGCAGCTGACGCTGCGTTTCGACGATGCCGTACTGCCCGTGGCTTACGGGTTTCCGATGAAGCTGCGCATGCCAACCAAGCTCGGATTCAAGAATCCCAAGCACATCACGGCGATCTTCGTCACCAACGACTACCCCGGCGGATACTGGGAAGACCAGGGCTATAACTGGTTCAGCGGTTCGTAGTTACGATTTTTTTGTGGCCCGCCCGCCCAGCAGGGCGGCAGTCGGCCGGGTTCGGGGTGTAGCGCGGTTATGAGCGCGCGGCGCGTGTGCAGGGGACGCATGCGGATCGGCCGGCTTGGATTCGTAGGGCTGGCTGAAGTCGAATCCGCCAGGCAGCGGCGCAGTTGCGGGCTTGTGCGGTTTGGCGGGCGTCGTGCCGTGCGCGCGCGCGCGGCCAACAGCGCGCCCACCGCCGCCGGCAGCAGAACGCCGCGCCGGTCCCAGGTTGGGCAGCGGCAGGCGTTCGAGTTTGCGTTTCAGCGTGTTCTCGATGTCGTCGAGCATGCGCTGCTCGTCCGGGCACACCAGTGAAATAGCCTCGCCAGTGCTGCCCGCGCGGCCGGTACGGCCGATCCGGTGGATGTAGTCCTCGGCGACGTACGGCAGTTCGTAATTAATCACAAACGGCAACAGTTCGATGTCCAGCCCGCGCGCCGCGATATCGGTGGCGACGAGCACGTTCACCGCACCCTGCTTGAAGTCTTCGAGCGCTTTCATGCGCTCAATCTGCGTGCGATCGCTGTGAATGGCTGTGGCGGCGACACCGTCGCGCACCAGTTCGCGCATCAGACGGTTGGTGTCGCGTTTGGTGCGCACAAATACCAGCACCTGCCGCATGTCCCGGCTCTTGATCAGGTGCGAGAGCAGCGCACGTTTGCGATCAGCGTCGATTTCGTACATCTGATGGGTCACCAGGTCCGCGGGCGCGTTGCGGCGCGCGACTTCGATCGAAACCGGGGCGTGCAGCAGCTGCTTCGCCAGCTTCTTGATCTCATCGGAAAACGTGGCGGAGAACAACAGGTTCTGGCGCTGCGACGGAAGCAGGGCAATGATGCGCTTGATATCCGGTATGAAGCCCATGTCGAGCATGCGGTCGGCTTCGTCGAGCACCAGAATCTCGACTCGCGAGAGATTGACTGTTTTCTGCTGCACGTGGTCGAGCAGTCGGCCCGGCGTGGCCACGAGGATTTCAACACCCTCGCGGAGTGCCTTGATTTGCGGTGCGATATCGATGCCGCCGAAGACGACGCTCGAGCGCAGCGTCAGATATTTGCCATAGGTTCTAACGCTTTCCTCGACCTGGGCCGCGAGCTCGCGCGTCGGCGTGAGGATCAGCGCCCGAATCGGATGGCGCGCGGGCGAGGGACTCGCGTTTTGCTGCGGTGCAAGCATCTGCAATATCGGCAGCGCAAAACCCGCTGTCTTGCCGGTGCCGGTCTGCGCGCATCCCATGATGTCTTGACGCGCCAGCACGGGAGGTATCGCCTTCAATTGTATCGGCGAAGGCTCGGTATAGCCTTCTTCTGCGATCGCACGCAGCAATTCCGGCATCAAGCCGAGCGATTCAAACGACATCAGTGAGAACTCCTGGATTTGTTGAGCGGCACGTCCGAACGCGATGGAGCCGCCGCGGTTGCCGACGGTCCAGATGGAAGCAGGGTTGAGGTATGCGCAGAGAAGCGATAAGCACTTGTTTTGCAATTATAACCTGACCGGCCGCGGATTGCCAGCCGTTCTGGCTATGGAGCGTTCGCCACCACCGCGGGATCATGCGGGCCACGGATCGTCCATTGTGCGCTATCCGTCCCCGCGCGTTCACAGCGCATGAAAACTGTCCTACGTATCGAAAAAATGTATAAGATTCAAGAAAATCTGCTAGATTCCTGCGTGACTTGACTCACCGATCACCAACGCCATGTTGAAAGCGCACGACATTTTGCTGCACGCCCGGTCAGGGGCATTTCCCCTGATTCTGACGCTCGACACTAATGGCGTGCCGCATCGCTGGATCACCTGGCAGCACGCGTGTTTCTACTACGCCAAAGACCAGGTGGCCTGGACCGCGGGTGAGCACGCCTTCACGGTGCACGGCGGGCGCAACCGGGTCTCGGGTGAACGCTCGGAAATCACCGCGAGCAGCATCGTGGCCATCAAGGGCAAGGCGATGGCGATGCGCGCTTTCAGCCACGTGCCGCCTCTCAATAATCGCGAACTGTTCCACCGCGATCGCTACCTGTGCGCTTATTGCGGTGGCATATTTTCGGCGTCGCGCCTGACGCGCGACCACGTCATTCCATTTTCGCGGGGCGGTCGTGATACGTGGATGAATACGGTCACCGCATGCCGGGCGTGCAACGAGAAGAAGAGCGATCGCACGCCGGAAAAAGCGCATATGGAATTGTTGTATCTGCCGTATGTGCCCAACCGCGCGGAGTACCTCATCCTGACGAATCGCCGCATCCTCGCCGACCAGATGGAATTCTTGGCGCAGCACGTGCCCGCACAAAGCAGATTGCATCGATCGCCCGCGCATCAGGTCGGAGCCTGATCCAGCGGAAACAGGCGGGGCCGCCGCCCAGCGGCCGGCGCGGATCGCGAATCGCTCAGTTTCGCGTCAGCGGCATCCTGCGGTCAGCGCCTGCCAGACCTCTCCGGTATGCGGGTGCTGTACGAAAGCCGCGAGCTGCAAATCCTGCCCTTTCCAGCGCGGATCGATCGGAAAAGTATGCTGGTGACGGCCGTTGCCGCCGGCATCCAGCGGCAAAGGTCCGGCCAGTTCGCGCACCACAAAATCGTGATTGAGCGTGCGCCCCTTGTTTTCGCCGGCCTTGACCGCAGAGCGCAGATTGTTTTCAAAAAGCGCCATGAACAGCTGGGCGCCTGCGGCTGCCGAATTGCGGCCTGAAACGTCTGCTGTAGCCGTCAGCGCTGTTCCCGGATTTGCCAGCGTGAGTTTGATGTCCGCGAGCGGTTTGCTGCGATTGATCGCGCTGACCTTGCTTTCGATGTCATCGGACAGCATGCCGCGGCGATAGTCTGCGCCGTTGAGCAGAAACTGCGGCGTATAAACAAAAGTCGCCCGGCGCCGCGCGCTGTGCTGGCGCTGGCGATCGCTGAATCGCGCCTGGGCATAAGGGTCTACCCAACCGATGTAGTTCCAGTAGTCGACATGGTAGGCGAGTGGCACCAGGCGATCGCTCCTGAGACTCTTGGGCAGTGCGCTTAACCAGCGGTCGGCAGCGGGGCAGCTGTCGCACCCTTCGGACGTGTACAGCTCAAGAACCGCGACACGCTGGCTGCCGCTCATCGCCGTGCATTCAGCCGCGGCGCTTGGTCCGCTCGGAAACATCACGGGGATCAGCGCGATGGCAGCGGTCAGGAAAATGGGTTGTGCGAACAGGGACATGACCGGTGTTGGTCGCGCGGCGCGCCCCGCCATTACATGCAACAGCGCGTTCTGGTAGAATTTCGCTTTTTTTACAATCCCTTGCGCTTCGCAGTTCCGATGACCGCGATCGATTTGCACAGCCACTCGACCTATTCCGATGGCACTCTCGCGCCCGCAGAGCTGGTGGCGCGTGCTGCGCAGCGGGGCGTGGCGGTGCTGGCGCTCACCGATCACGACGATACCGGAGGCTTGGCGTCTGCCGGTGAGGCTGCCCGCGAACACGGCTTGCAGCTGATCGACGGGGTCGAAGTTTCGGTGAGCTGGCGGGGGCACACCATCCATATCGTCGGACTGGGTATCGATCCCGGTTGCAGCGAGCTGCAGGCCGGACTGGCCGCTACGCGGGGAGGGCGTATCGCGCGCGCGCGCAAAATGGCTGACGCCCTCGGGGAGTTGGGTATCTCCGGCAGCTTCGAAGGCGCGCAGAAATTCGCCGACAATCCGCAGCTCATCGGCCGCACCCATTTCGCGCGGTTCCTGGTCGAGCAGGGCGTGGTCAAGGACCTGAAGACCGCATTCAAGCGTTATCTGGCGGCAGGGCAGCCCGGTTTCGTGCCGCAGCAGTGGGCGAATCTCGACGACGCGGTGCGCTGGATACGCGCGGGCGGCGGCATTCCGGTGATCGCACATCCGGGCCGTTATCCGCTGGATACGGCGTCGATGCACGATCTGCTGCAGGAGTTTCGCGATGCCGGTGGCGGCGCGATCGAGGTCGTGAGCAGCAGTCATAAGCCGCACCAGCACGCGATTTACGCCGAACTCGCGCGGGAGTACGATCTGGCCGCGTCAGCGGGCTCGGACTTCCACTCGCCCGCCGAGAGTTACCTCGATCTCGGCCGCCTGCCGGTGCTGCCGCGCGGCTGCGTTCCGGTATGGCAATCGTGGGATCTCCATGGCGCGTGATGCGCAGCAATCGATGAATCAGCATGCTGTAGCGGTGGTGCGTATCGCCATTGCGCGTCGGGCGTACGCAAAAGAATTCCCGCCGGGTTTCGGGATGCGATTCGCGCTGCGCACTGCGCAGTGATCACCCGTTGGCCCAGTTATTTTCCATACATCCGGCAAGTCCTCAACCGCGGCTCATCCGCCGGGCGGTCGAGATCGTACGCGCGGGCGGAGTCATCGTCTATCCGACCGACTCGTGCTTTGCTCTGGGCTGCCACGCGGGCGACAAGGCAGCCACCGAGCGTATTCGCGCCATTCGCGCGATCGACGCGCGACATCACTACACGCTCGTGTGCCGCGACATCGCCGAGGCGGCCGAGTACGCGCGCATAGACGATCGCCAGTTCCGACTCATCAAAAGCGCTTTGCATGGCAGCTACACATTCATCCTGCAGGCGACTCGCGAAGTGCCGCGGCGCCTGCAGCACCCGCGGCGCAAGACGATAGGCGTGCGCTTTCCCGCCCACCGCGTGGCTCACGCGCTGCTCGTCGAGCTGGGCGAACCGCTGCTGTCGAGCACGCTGCTGCTGCCGGGCGACAGCGCGCCGCTCAGCGATGCCACCGACATTCGCGAGCGCCTGGAGCACCGCGTCGACTTGGTCATCGACGCCGGGCCCTGCGACGTCGTGCCCAGCACGGTGGTCGACCTTACGCACGACGAACCGATAATCACCCGGCTGGGCAAGGGCTCGGTGCACGTTTTTGGAGAACTGGTTGGAGCTTAGCGTCGTTCAGAAGATCGCAGTTTTCGCACTCCCCGTGCTGTTCGCGATTACGCTGCACGAGGCTGCGCACGGCTACGTCGCGCGGCATTTCGGCGATTTGACCGCGTACGCCGCAGGCCGCATCAGCCTGAATCCCTTGCGGCACATCGACCTCGTCGGCACGATCATCGTGCCGCTGGCGACGCTGCTCGTCGCCGATTTCCTTTTCGGGTGGGCGAAGCCGGTGCCCGTGAATTTCGCGAATCTGCGCCGGCCCAAGCAGGACATGTTGTGGGTGGCCGCGGCCGGACCCCTCAGCAATTTGCTGATGACGCTGGCGTGGGGGATCGCGCTCAGGATAGGTGTCGCCCTCGCGCCGGGCAATCCCGCCGCCACCTGGCTGGTGCTCGTCGGTGCGTGCGGGATTTTCGTGAATGTCCTTTTCATGGTGCTCAATCTGCTGCCGCTGCCGCCGCTCGATGGCGGGCGCATTGCCGTTAGCCTGTTGCCGCAGCGACTGGCATGGAAGTTCGCGCAGATTGAACGCTTCGGCTTTATCATTTTGATAGCTTTGCTGCTGACCGGCGTGCTGGGCGCCATCCTGTGGCCGCTCATCAATCTGTCGATCGCCGGCGTCGGCGCGATATTCGGATTCGCCCCGGCCGAGCTGTTTCGTCTGATCCGGGCGCTGTAAGGGAAGAGTCCATGTTTGCCGATCGCGTTTTGTCGGGAATGCGCCCCACCGGCGCTTTGCATCTCGGGCATTACCATGGCGTGCTTCGCAACTGGGTCGGGCTGCAGCATGAATTCGAGTGTTATTTTTTTGTGGCCGACTGGCATGCGCTGACCACGCATTACGATACCCCCGATATCATCGAGCAGCACACCTGGGACATGGTCGTCGACTGGCTCGCCGCCGGCATCGACCCGTCGCAGGCGACGCTGTTCATCCAGTCGCGCGTGCCGCAGCACGCGGAGCTGCATCTGCTGTTGTCGATGATTACCCCGCTGGGATGGCTCGAACGCGTGCCGACGTACAAGGACCAGCAGGAAAAGCTGACCGACAAGGATCTCTCGACGTACGGTTTCCTCGGCTATCCCCTGCTGCAGAGCGCGGACATCCTGATCTATCGGGCAAACCGCGTGCCGGTAGGCGAGGATCAGGTGCCCCATATCGAGTTCACCCGGGAGATCGCGCGGCGGTTCAACCACGTCTACGGGCGCGAGCCTGGCTTCGAGCAAAAAGCCGAAGCTGCCGTCAAGAAGCTGGGTGCGAAGCGGGCCCGGCTGTACCGGGAGCTGCGCACGCGGTTCCTCGAGCAGGGCCACGCCGATGCGCTCGAAGCGGCGCACGCGTTACTCGAGAAAGCGCAGAATCTCGCGCTTGGCGACCGCGAACGCCTGTTCGGTTACCTCGAAGGCGGGGGGAAAGTCATACTCACCGAGCCGCAGAGTCTGCTCACCGCCGCTGCGAAAATGCCGGGGCTCGATGGCCAGAAAATGTCCAAGTCCTACAACAACACGATCAGCCTTCGCGACGACGACGACAGCGTCGCCAAGAAGATACGCACGATGCCTACCGATCCGGCGCGCATCAAGCGTACCGACCCGGGGGAGCCGGAAAAATGCCCGGTGTGGGACCTCCACCTGGTTTATTCGGATGAGCAGCGCCGGCAATGGGTTCAGCAGGGGTGCCGCACCGCCGGCATCGGTTGTCTCGAGTGCAAGCAGCCGGTGATCGATGCGGTGCTCGCAGAACTGAAGCCGATGCGCGAGCGCGCCCAGCGCTACACGGAGGACCCCACTCTGGTCAGGAGCATTGTCGCGGACGGCTGCGAGAAGGCGCAAAAGCTCGCCGAGGAAACGATGCGCGACGTGCGCGAGGTGATGGGACTCAGCTACAAGTGATGCGCTCCAGCGATACGCGTGTCGGTTGGGCGGTAGCCGGGCGGCGAAACCGGACGGTCGTCCGGTTTCGCAATGTCGCTATGGAGCGTTATTCGACGGCAGCTGCGCGCGCGAATCGCGGTAAAATGGCGGATGCCTGACCAAGCCGGATCGCCAAGTTCTTTGTTGAATCGGCTGCGGACGCGGTGGCACACGCAATGATCCCTGTCCCTACTGATACGGCCGCGCCGATCGGCAGATTTCGCGGCGAGCCCGTTCTCGTGCTGCCGCACGACCTTTATATTCCGCCCGATGCGCTCGAAGTGTTCCTCGAGACCTTCGAGGGTCCTCTCGATCTGCTCCTCTACCTGATCCGCAAGCATAACCTCGACGTGCTCGATATTCCGATGGCCAAGCTGACGATGCAGTATCTCGAATACGTCGAGCTCATGCGCCAGAAAAGCCTGGAACTTGCCGGTGAGTACCTGGTGATGGCGGCGGTGCTCATAGAGATCAAGTCGCGCATGCTGCTGCCGCGGCCGCCTTCAGTGAGCGAAGATCCAAACGATCCGCGCGCCGAGCTGGTGCGGCGCCTGCTGGCCTATGAGCAGATGAAGCTCGCCGCGCTGCGTCTCGACCAATTGCCGCAGGCCGGCCGCGATTTCTCGCTGGTTCAGGTATGGATCGACAACGCCGTCGAGCGCGCGCTGCCGAACGTCAATGCCGAGGACCTGCGCCAAGCGTGGTTATGGCTGCTGCAACGTGCCCACGTTAACCAGCACCATCGCGTCACGCGCGATCAGCTGTCGGTCCGTGAGCACATGACGCAAATCCTGCGGCGCTTGCAGGAAACGAGGTTCCTCGAATTTGCCCAACTGTTTTCGCCGGATGCAGGCGTGGCCCGGCTGATCGTGACGTTTCTCGCCGTGCTCGAGCTCGCGCGGGAAGCGCTGATCGAAGTGATCCAGCAAGAGCCCTATTCTCCGATCTACGTGAAATCGACCCATGGACTTACCGTCGTTTGACCTGCACGAGCTGAAGCGCATCCTGGAAGCCGCACTGCTGACGAGCGCGGAGCCGCTCGCGCTGACGGATCTGAAGAAGCTGTTCGATGAAGAGCTGAGCAACGATGCGCTGCGCAACGTGCTCGCCGAACTCGCGCAAGACTGGGATGGCCGCAGCGTCGAGCTGGTCAGCGTGGCCAGCGGCTGGCGCTTTCGGGCGCGTCCGACCTACCATCGCTACATCGAGCGGCTCAATCCGCAAAAGCCGCCGCGCTACTCGCGCGCAGTGCTCGAGACGCTGGCGATCATCGCCTACCGGCAGCCGGTCACGCGCGGCGATATCGAAGACATTCGGGGGGTGGTGGTGTCGACCAACATCGTCAAGGCGCTCGAAGCGCGTGGCTGGATCGACGTCGTCGGTCATCGCGAGGTGCCGGGCAGGCCGGAGCTGTTCGCGACCACGCGCCAGTTCCTCGATGATCTCAATCTGCGCTCCCTCGAGGAACTGCCCATGCTCGAGGATCTCGGGCAGCTGGTCGAGACAGTGGCGCCGGGCGCGCAGCTCGGCAGCCAGCTCGACGTGGAAGACAACGCAGCGCCCGTTGCGGACGAGAACGCCAGCTCTCCGCTCTACAACTGACCGGTTGTCATAACCGCGCCCGCATCGCAACGGTGCGGCACGACCCCAACGCAGGGCTGCGCGAGGTCCAGGAGCGCACTCAGTTCAGATCGAGGGCGTACTTCTTCAGCTCGGCGAGCGGCGCGTAGTCGAGCATCGCTTCGTGCGTTGCGGCGAGCACCAGATGGGGCGCGGCGCCAGCCTGGAGCGCCTCTGTCCAGCGTGCCCCGCACAGGCACCAGCGGTCGCCGGGTTTCAGCCCGGGAAAACCGAACTCGGGATGCGGCGTGGACAGATCGTTGCCGCGCGACTGGCTGAAAGCGAGGAACTCGGCAGTCACCCGCACGCAGATCACGTGGGCGCCGAGGTCATCGTCGCCCGTGTTGCAGCAGCCGTCGCGATAGAAGCCCGTCAACGGCTTTTCACTGCAGGGCTGCAATGCGCCACCGAGCACGTTTTTGGGAATGTTGTCCGAATCTCTTTTCATGGGTCCGAGCGCTCGATAAAAAATTGAAGGCAGTCTGCTGACAGGCCGGCGGGCCAGGGAGCCCGTCAGGTCGTCAGCCGCCGATAGATGTCGGCGACCTTGAGGGGCAGCCGCGCCACGTCGTCGACGACTGTGTAGTTCACCGCCCCATACATGCGCGGCAGATACTCGCGCGCTTCGCGGTCTATGGTAATGCAAAAAGGGTGGATCGCGCTGCGCTGAGCTTCGATAAGCGCCTGGCGCGTATCCTCGATGCCGTACTCACCGCGATAGTTGTCGCTGTAATCGTCGGGCTTGCCGTCCGACAGCGTGATAAGCAGCTTGATGCGCGCGTCGATCGCATTCAGCAGCGCGGTCAGATGGCGGATCGCCACGCCCATGCGGGTGTAGTCCTGCGGGAGTATGCCGGCAATGCGCCGCTGCACAAGCTCGCTGTAGGGCTCGTCGAAGCGCTTGATGCGATAGATCTCGCAGCGCTTGCGCGTGATCCCGGAAAAACCATAGATCGCGTAACGGTCACCGAGCACCGCCAGGGCTTCGCACAGCATCACCAGCGCCTCGCGCTCCGCGTCGTTGATCCAGCCCTTGGTCGAGCCGCTCATGTCGACCATGAACATCACTGCGATGTCGCGCTCGGCCTTGTAGCGTTTGGTCAGCAGGCGCTCCGTCAGCTCCATGCCCGAGCGCATGTCGGCGTAGGCAGAGATCACGGCATCGAGGTCGATATCGTCACCGTTCTTCTGCTTCTTGAGCAGCTTGTCCTCGCCGCGCAACAGCTCGAACGTGCGCCGCAGCTGCCGCACCTGGGGCGCGTAGCGGGCCAGCGTAAGCCCGACGAAATCCGCGCGCCCCGGATGGACATCGAGCTCGCGCAGCACGCACCAGTGTTTGCGATAGTGGCGGCGGCGATAGTCCCATTCGTGGTAGAGCAGGGCGCCCTCTTCGTGATAGATCCCTTTCCATACGTCGGCGGCCTTGTCCTCCGGCACCGATTGTGCGCGGTATGCGCCGTCTCCGGCAGGCACCAGATAGTCTTCCGGCACATGACCGAGGTCCTGCGCGATCGACTGCAGCAGGTCACTGACGTGCAGCGGCGGCGTCACGGCCGCGCCGTCCAGGCGCAGCTCGAACTCGCCGGCGTGCGCCTCGTCACCGGGCTGAGCGGAAAACCGCTGCGCGGCACTCTCATCCCCGGGTTGATGCTCGGCTTCGTCCGTGCGCTGCGCGAGCATGGCTGCAAGCTCCGCCTGGAGTGCTTTCTTCTCGCGGGCGATGCGCGCGGCGCGCACGGCCTGCGCAGGCTCAGCGCGCAGTACCCCCATGTAGCTTATAAGCGGAGGCGTGAATTTCCCGTACAGCGCCCTTACCAGAACCAGGCTGGCACGCGAGGTGGCGTCCTTCGCGATCAAACGCGCACATTCCGCCGGAGCATCCGGCACGCCCGCGCGCAGGCCCGCGATTTCGTGGGCAAGCCCCGGCAGCTCGCGCGCGATGATGGCGTCGAGGCGCACGGTTTCAAAATAGTTGTACAGCGACAGTGCGGCATGCGCATCGGGATAGGCACCCAGCTCCGCCCACGGATTGCAGTTGAAGGTTCCGTAACGCGTCTGCGCCCAGAGGTGGGTAGTCATCGCCTTGTACACCGCAAAATTCTGCGCGTTGGAGGCGTAGTGGGCGATCCGCGCGGGCAGGTGGATGGTCTCGGTGTCGGTGTAGGGCTCACTGGCCGCTTCGACTTTAAGTCGCCGCCCGGATAGGCCGCAGATGAAAAGCGCCAGGACGTTGTGGGCGGCCTCCAGAGTCACCGTCTGCGACGCACTGCGGGTGGAGGCGATGAACGCGTCGAGGTTCTTCAGCTCCGAGGCGCCGCGGTACAGGCCCTCGCGATCGAAGACGTCCATCGCGTGGATGATCCACGCTTCGACCGTGGCGCGATCGAGCCTGCCCAATGCCTGGGGTGCGAGCGCAGCGAACTGATACGCCATCTCGCCGCTGGTGCGGGCGATGACCGCTACCCAGTGCAGCGTGAACTCCTGCAACTCACGCTCGACAACGGCGAGCCTGATCGCCAGGGGCTGTGCCGTGCGGCGCGACGAGAGCACAGGATCCAGCGCTTCGTCGAGGCGCTTTTCGAGCTGTTGGGCGTTAAAAGGCTCCGTCGCGGCGATGACCAGGCGCGGATCAGAAAAGGGAGGCGGCAAGCTCATTGATCGCGCGCAGCATTTCGGCGTCGTCGGTCAGCGCCTCGGCGATAGCGACGTTGCAGGCTGCACGCGGCGCGATGCCGCGCGCAATCAGCTTGCCGGCGTGCACGAGCAAGCGCGTCGAGGCGCCTTCGTCGAGACCGTTGCCTTTAAGATTGCGCGTCATTTCGGCGAGACGGATCAGCTTGTCGGCCGCGTCGCTGTCGAGCGAGGTCTCGTTGACGATGATCTTTTTCTCGAGCGCCGCACCGGGATAGTTGAATTCGATGGCGACAAACCGCTGGCGAGTGCTCTGCTTGAGCTCCTTGAGTACGCTCTGATAGCCCGGGTTGTACGACATCGCGAGCACGAATTCCGGAGGTGCCTGCAGCAGCTCGCCGCGCTTCTCCATCGGCAGCATGCGCCGGTCGTCCGCCAGCGGGTGTATGACGACGGTCGTGTCCTTACGGGCTTCGACGATTTCATCGAGGTAGCAGATGCCGCCGCAGCGCACCGCGTGGGCGAGAGGACCGTCGACCCACACGGTTTCGGCGTTGGTGATGAGGTAACGGCCGACGAGATCCGCCGCAGTGAGGTCGTCGTGACATGACACGGTGATGAGCGGACGCTGCAAACGCCACGCCATGTGCTCCATGAAGCGCGTCTTGCCGCAGCCCGTGGGGCCCTTGAGCAGCAGCGGGATCTGACTCGCATAGGCGGCTTCGAACAGCGCTATTTCGTCCTGGACGGGCTCGTAGTACGGCTCGCGCTCGATCAGCCGCGCCTCGGGTTGCACGACGCGTGAATGCAGCGACGAGAGGGCGCCCGGCGCAGGCCTCGATGTCATCGGCGTGGGCCAGGCAGCGGGCTGCGCCGCTGCGAGGTGGGGCGCGCACTCGGCGCTCCGCTGCTACTCACCGAGGGTCTCGTATATCCGGTCCTGCGCGTCGGCAAGATCTGCGGCGCGCCCCGCAGTCGCGTGCGCGGCGCGCTCGAGAATGCGCGCGGCGCGGTTTTGCGCGGCATCGCGATTGAGCGGGATCGTGAGCTCGCCGAACAGCACCTGCTTCAGGAGCCGGAAGCCGAACTTCATCAGCTTGACCTCGTCGGCCAGCACCTCGAGCCTGAAGCCGGCGTCCAGATCGAACACTTCGGCGAAGCCCTGGCTCGCGACGAATGCGCGAAAGCCGTCGATGTCGTAGCTCGCGAGAAAGAAGAGCTCCAGGCTGCGCGCGGACGGCCTGCCCACCGTAGGGCCACTCGAACGCTTTTTCAGGACGATCTGGCGCCACTCGCGATTGATCTCGTCATAGACATCGACTCCCTGCTCGGTCCGGTATTCCCCGATGGTCTGCACCGCGTTTTCCTGGTGGCCCAGGCAATGATCCTCGCGCACGACGAAATACGAGTCCTCATCGTGGGCCGTGTCCTTGCGCCGCATCGATACCAGCCCCAGCGCGTAATAGCGGCAGGCTGCCGGCCGGTCGGCGTAGACGCCGCAGCCCGATGCGGTGAGGTTGACGCACGCCGTTGATCCCTCCTGCGTCTTCAGCTTGAGCCCCGGCATGCCATGCGCATCGAGCGCGAAATCGGTCGTATACGCGTCGATGAATTCCCGCGAAGACATGCCGAAATGGCTCTTCAGCCGGACGATGTCGTACGGCGTGAGCATGATGTCGATGTTCTCGCAACACTTGTTGAAGCACGCTATGCCCCGATGACAGCGGAACTGGAACTCGTCATCCAGGCCCAGCTGTACCGGGACGATCGGGCTTTGCGATGCCGGATGCGAAGGGCTGCTCATGAATCGTTCAAAAGAAAAACAAGTTTGCAATTTATCACATCCGACGATGAATCAGCGCGGCGCAAGGCGCAGGCACACGGCATCGACTTTACCGGTACGCTGGGTGTTCTCGCTGTGGCAAGACGCCGTACGCTGATTCCAGCACTGAAGCCCTATCTCTAGGCGCGTGTTCGAGCAGGGCTTTTATATTTCTCCAGAACTCGTGCGTAGCCTGCTCGAGGACGCCGGCGAGGCCTGAATCGGCGTTTGTCTAGCTGGCAGCAAGCGCCCCCCACCAGCGCTTGACCCGCTTCATGTGTCCAGAGCATGATTTGTCGCAACACCCGTCGCGCAGCGCATGATCAGCGCCGAT
>JBKJZR010000172.1:0-22095 GCA_046715035.1 Burkholderiales bacterium
ACGGCGCCAGGTGGAATTTCGTGTCCGAATGGATCGCGGGCGACGACAAACTGCTGCGCCCAATGGTCGAGGAAGCGGCGAAAAAGTACGCAAAAGAAAAAAATATTACGCCGCGTGACTGCTCGAAGGTAAGCTGAAAATTGAACGTACAAGCGTAAGGCGTAAGGCGTGAGGCGTGAGGAGGGAACCCTCACACCCCGCGCCTATCGCTGTTTTTCCGCCCCACGCCTCACTCCTAACGCCTCACGTTCTGTCATGTCCGCCGCTCTCCAGCCCGCCGCCGTGCGGCCCCTGCTCTCGGTCAACAATGTCGAGGTGATATACGACCATGTAATCCTGGTTCTGAAAGGCGTGTCGCTCGAAGTTCCGGACGGCAGGATCGTCGCGCTGCTCGGGGCCAACGGCTGCGGCAAATCGACCACGCTCAAATCGATTTCGAACTTGCTCAGGGCCGAGCGCGGTGACGTGACCAAGGGTTCGATCGAATTCCGCGGCCAGCGCATCGATAAGCTGAGTCCCTCCGAGCTCGTAAAGCGCGGGGTGATCCAGGTGATGGAGGGCCGGCACTGTTTTGCGCACCTCACCGTCGATGAAAATCTGCTGACCGGCGGGTTCACGCGCAGCGGCAAGAGCGACATCGGCGCGGATCTCGACAAAGTCTACGGCTATTTCCCGAGGCTCAAACAACGCCGCGCCAGCCAGTCCGGTTATACCTCGGGCGGCGAACAGCAGATGACCGCAATCGGACGCGCCTTGATGGCGCGGCCATCGATGATACTGCTCGACGAGCCGTCGATGGGACTTGCGCCGCAGGTCGTCGAAGAGATTTTCGAAATCGTCCGCGACCTGAACCAGAAGGAACAGGTCAGTTTTTTGCTCGCGGAGCAGAACACGAATGTTGCGCTGCGCTACGCCGATTATGGCTATATCCTCGAGACCGGGCGGGTCGTGCTGGAAGGCACCGCGGCCACGCTGTCCAGCAACGAAGACGTAAAAGAGTTTTATCTGGGACTGAGCGCAGGCGGACGCAAGAACTATCGCGATGCAAAGCACTATCGCCGGCGCAAAAGGTGGCTGGCGTGATGAGCGCTCAGCCGACAGCGATCAGCCTGAACCCAAGACCAGCAGGGCTCGTCCACTGATCGCTGAAAGCTCGAAATGGAACATTTCGATTCTCTCGAAACGCGCGATCCGCAGCTGCGGGAGCAGCAGCAGTTTGCCGCGCTGCGCGGGTTGGTCGAGCGCGCGCAGGCCTCGACGCAGTACTTCGGCAAGCTGCTTGCCGGAATCGATCCTGCCAGCATCATCGATCGCGCCGCGCTCGCGCGGCTGCCGGTCACCCGCAAATCCGCTTTCGTCGAGCTGCAGCAGGCGCACCCTCCGTTCGCGGGTATGACCTCAGTGCCGGTAGCCGGCCTCGGGCGCGTCTACATGTCGCCGGGGCCGGTGTTCGATCCCGAAGCGCGGCGCGCCGATTACTGGCGGCTCGCACGGGCGCTGCATGCTGCGGGGTTTCGCCGCGGCGAACTCGTGCACAACACGTTCTCGTACCATTTCACGCCGGCCGGTTTCATGGCCGACATGGGGGCGCAGGCACTCGGCTGCACGGTATTCCCGGGAGGAACCGGCCAGACCGAGATGCAGGTATCGGCCATTGTCGCCCTGCGTCCGCAGTGCTATGTCGGCACGCCGTCGTTTCTGCGAATTATTCTGGAGAAAGCGGACGAGCTCAAAGCCGACGTAAGCTGTCTGCGCAAAGCGCTGGTGACTGCAGAAGCCCTGCCGGCCGCGCTGCGCGCGTGGCTCGAAGCACGCGGTGTGCACACATTGCAGTGCTATGCGATCGCCGACCTCGGGCTGGTCGCATACGAGTCTCCCGCGCAGGAAGGAATGATAGTCGACGAGGGAGTCGTCATCGAAGTCGTGCGTCCGGGCACCGGAGAGCCGGTGACGCCCGGCGAAGTCGGGGAAGTGCTGGTCACGACGCTGACACCGGAATATCCGCTGATCCGGTTCGGCACCGGCGACCTGTCCGCTGTCATGCCGGGCGTCAGTCCGTGTGGCCGCACCAATATGCGTATCAAGGGCTGGCTGGGACGCGCGGACCAGACAGCCAAGGTCAAAGGCATGTTCGTGAAGCCCTCCCAGATCGCCGACGTCGCACGGCGTCACGCCGCCATCCGCAAGTACCGGCTGGTGATCGATCACGACGTGAAGAAAGCCGATTGCATGACCCTGCACTGCGAGATCGACGGCGCCAACGACGATGCACTGGCGCAGCTAATAGCGGCGACGATGCGGGAGGTCTGCAATCTGCGCGGGGCCGTGGCTTTTGCAGCACCGGGATCTTTGCCCAACGACGGCAAAGTCATCGAAGATCTGAGAAAATACGATTGAAGCACCAAGCCATCCGTCGCGCACGAGCTGACATGATTCCTTTGCGGTCGTCCCCATGCAGATCCGAAACAGCATATTCCTGATCCCGGGCGGCGCTTCCGGGCTCGGGGCGGCGACGGCGCAGCACCTGGTCGCGGCAGGAGGCAGCGTAGTCGTCGCCGACGTGAACCGGGCAACGGGCGAACAGTTTGCGGGATCGCTCGGTGGCGCTGCGCGATTCGTCCTTACCGATGTCACGCACGAAGCGCAGGTGCAGCTCGCCGTCGAGTGCGCCGTGCGCGAGTTCGGGGCCCTGCACGGACTCGTCAACTGCGCCGGAATCGCGCCGGGCGAGCGGGTCGTCGGCAAGAACGGTCCGCATCGGCTCGAAACGTTCACGCGCGCGGTCAACGTCAATCTGATCGGGACTTTCAACGCGCTGCGGCTTGCCGCGCATGCGATGCAGGGCAACACGCCGAACGAAGACGGCGAGCGCGGCGTCATCATCAACACCGCATCGATCGCCGCGTTCGAAGGGCAGATCGGGCAGGCCGCCTACAGCGCGTCGAAGGGAGGTATCGTCGCGATGGCGCTGCCGATCGCACGCGAGCTCGCGACATCGGGCATCCGTGTCATGACCATCGCGCCGGGCATTTTCGATACGCCGATGCTGCAGGGCATGAGCGCAGAAATCCGCGCCTCGCTGGGCGCGCAGGTGCCGTTTCCGTCGCGCCTGGGCTCGCCCGCCGAGTACGCGCGACTCGCAGCGTTCATCATCGAGAATCCGCTGCTCAATGCAGAAGTCATCCGGCTCGACGGCGCCATTCGTATGGCATCCCGATAGCACATGCCGATGCCGGCCGCGGGACGCGCCCCGTATCTACTTCCTACCGAGAAAGCTGATTGCTCATGATCTATCAAAACATCATTCTCGAACACGCCGAGCCCGGTATTTACGTGCTGACGGTGAACCGTGCGCAGGCGCTCAATGCCTTGAATGCCGCGACGCTGACCGAGCTCGCGGGCGCGACGGCGCGCGTTGCGGACGATGTGGACGCACGGGTGCTGCTGATCACCGGAGCAGGCGACAAAGCTTTCGTAGCGGGCGCCGATATCAGCGCAATGTTCGAGATGAGCACTCTCGAAGCTCATGCATTCTCGCAGCAGGGTCAGCAGGTCATGCAGGGTCTGGAAACCCTGCAGATACCGGTGATCGCGCTGGTCAACGGTTATGCACTCGGCGGCGGATGCGAGCTTGCCATGGCATGCGACTGGATCATCGCCAGCGAAAACGCGGTTTTTGGCCAGCCGGAAGTAAATCTGGGCATTCCGCCGGGCTTTGGGGGAACGCAGCGCCTGGCGCGCCTGGTCGGCCGCGCGCTGGCGCTCGAGCTCGTCACGACCGCCCGCCAGATCAAGGCCCAGGAGGCGCTCGCCATCGGTCTTGCCAGCCATGTCGTGCCGCGCGAGCAGCTGATGGCCAAGGGCCTCGAAACGGCGCGTTTGATCGCAGCCAAGGCACCGATCGCCGTGCGGGTGGCCAAGGAAGCGGTGCGGCGCGGGGTCGACCTCGACCTCGTCAACGCCTGCGCGCTCGAAACCGGCCTCTTTGCACTCGCTTTCGGCAGCGCTGACCGCCGCGAGGGGATGGCGGCATTTCTCGCCAAGCGCGCGGTCAGCTTCACGGGAAAATAGCCTTGTCCCCCGACCACGCGACGCCCTGGCACGCGCCGGATCGCGCGCGAATTTTCTGGCTTGCGCGCGCGTGCGCACAAGGTAAGCGGGCAGTGTCGGATGATATAATTCAGCTGCATCCCCGCTCGCGAGGCGCCCCCCCGATACAGGGGGCGAATCCGGATTCCGCACCGTCCCGCAAAGGTATAAGCCATGGACATGAAGGACAACCCTGACGTCGATCCGCAGGAGACCCAGGAATGGTTGGATGCCCTGGAAACGGTGATCGAAAACGACGGCAACGAGCGCGCGCATTATCTGCTCGAAAAGCTCGTCGACAAGGCGCGCCGCAACGGCACCAACATCCCTTTCAGGGCGACCACCGCCTATCTCAACACGATACCGCCGGGCAAGGAAGAGCGCACGCCGGGGGATGCGGGAATCGAGAGCAAGATCCGCTCGCTGGTGCGCTGGAATGCGATGGCCACCGTGGTGCGTGCCAACAAGGAGTCCTCGGAGTTGGGCGGACATATCGCCAGCTTCGCTTCGGCCGCGACGCTTTACGACGTCGGTTTCAACCATTTTTTCCGCGCCGCTAACGACAAGTTTCTCGGCGACTTGATTTATATTCAGGGCCACTCCGCGCCCGGCGTGTACGCGCGTGCGTTCCTCGAAGGACGCATCACCGAAGAGCAGTTGAACAATTTCCGTCAGGAAGTGGATGGCAAGGGCCTGTCGTCCTATCCGCATCCCTGGCTCATGCCCGATTTCTGGCAATTTCCGACGGTGTCGATGGGGCTGGGGCCGCTGATGGCGATCTATCAGGCGCGTTTCATGCGTTATTTGAAGGACCGCGGCATCGTCGAATCGCAGGGGCGCAAGGTGTGGGCGTTCATGGGCGACGGAGAAATGGACGAGCCGGAATCCTTGGGAGCGATTTCACTCGCCGGGCGTGAGCAGCTCGACAACCTCGTTTTCGTCATCAACTGCAACCTGCAGCGCCTGGACGGGCCCGTGCGCGGCAACGGCAAGATCATTCAGGAGTTCGAATCCGATTTCCGTGGCGCCGGCTGGAACGTGATCAAGGTGATCTGGGGTTCGTACTGGGACCCGCTGATTATGCGCGACAAGCACGGCATCCTGCTCAAACGCATGGAAGAGGCGGTCGATGGCGAATACCAGACGTTCAAGTCGCGGGACGGCGCCTTCGTACGCAAGCATTTCTTCGGCAAGTATCCCGAGCTGCTCGAGATGGTTGCGACCATGTCTGACGACGACATCTGGCGGCTCAACCGCGGCGGCCACGATCCGCACAAGGTCTACGCCGCGTATGCGGCGGCGATGAAACACCAGGGGCAACCCACAGTCATCCTGGCCAAGACCATCAAGGGTTATGGCATGGGCGAGGCCGGCGAAGGCCAGAACATCACCCACCAGCAAAAAAAGATGGGTACTTCGTCGATCAAAGCGTTCCGCGACCGGTTCAACGTGCCGATACCCGACGACGCGCTGGAGGAAGTGCCTTTCTACAAACCGGCCGAAGACAGTCCGGAAATGAATTACCTGCGCAGCCGCACTGCCGCGATGGGCGGTTCGCTGCCGGGGCGCCGCCGCAAGGCCCCGCCACTGCAGGTGCCGGCGCTGTCGGCATTCGAGGCGCAGCTCAAAAGCACGGACGACCGGGAAATTTCCACCACCATGGCATTCGTGCGCATACTCACCACGCTCGTGCGCGACAAGAACATCGGCCAGTACGTGGTGCCGATCGTGCCCGACGAATCGCGCACCTTCGGCATGGAAGGCATGTTCCGCCAGCTCGGCATTTATTCCCACGTCGGCCAGCTCTATACGCCGCAGGATGCCGATCAGCTGATGTTCTACAAAGAGAGCAAGAACGGCCAGGTCTTGCAGGAAGGGATCAACGAGGCGGGCGCGATGTCGTCGTGGATTGCCGCGGCGACGTCGTACAGCACCAACGGTGCGTCGATGATCCCGTTTTTCATCTTCTATTCGATGTTCGGCTTTCAGCGTATCGGGGACCTTGCCTGGGCTGCGGGCGACATGCGCGCGCGCGGGTTCCTGCTCGGCGGCACCGCTGGCCGCACGACGCTGAACGGTGAAGGTCTGCAGCACGAGGACGGGCACAGCCATATTCTCGCGTCGACCATTCCCAACTGCATTTCCTACGATCCGACGTTTTCGTACGAGGTCGCGGTGATCATCCAGGACGGCCTGCGCCGCATGTATCAGGATCAGGAAGACGTCTACTACTACATTACCGTGATGAACGAGAACTACACGCACCCGGCGATGCCCGAAGGCGTCGAAAAGAACATCCTCAAGGGCATGTATCTGCTGAGCGAGGGCAAGGCGCAGAAGGGAGGCGCGCGCGTTCAGCTGCTGGGAAGCGGCACCATCCTGCGCGAAGTGATCGCGGGAGCCGAGTTGCTGGCTCGTGATTTCGGCGTGGCGGCGGATATCTGGAGCGTGACGAGCTTCAACCAGTTGCGCCGTGACGGGCTCGAAGTCCAGCGCTGGAACATGCTGCATCCGGAGAGCGAGCCGCGCGTGAGCCACGTCGAAAGCTGCCTCAAGGACCGTGCGGGTCCGGTGATCGCCGCCACCGATTACATGAAACTGTTTGCCGACCAGGTGCGCGCGTTTCTGCCCACGCATCACCTTTCCGTGCTCGGGACCGACGGGTTCGGGCGGTCGGATACGCGCAAACAGCTGCGCAAATTCTTCGAGGTCGACCGCAACTATGTCGCGGTCGCCGCGCTGAAGGCGCTCGCCGACCAGGAAACGGTGCCGCGCAAGACGGTGGCAGAGGCGATCAGGAAATATGGCATCGATCCCGACCGCCCGAATCCCGCCACCATTTGAGGAGCGAGGATTGAGGAGCGAGGATCGAGTGAAACAGCAAAGCGCGGTAAGCGAAACCGCATTCCTCAATCCTCAATCCTGGCGAAGCTCATGAGCGTGCTCGAAGTCAAAGTCCCCGACATCGGCGATTTCAAGGATATTCCGGTGATCGAGGTGCTCGTCAAGCCCGGCGACAGCGTCAAAGCCGAAGACCCGCTGGTGACGCTGGAGTCCGACAAGGCGACGATGGAGGTGCCCTCGCCGCAAGCGGGCACCGTCAAGGACATCAAAGTCAAGGTCGGCGACAAGGTTTCGCAGGGCGTTCTGGTGTTGACGCTCGAGGCCGACGCGGCAGCGCCGGCTGCGGAGGCTCCGGCAGCGCCTGCCGCAGCGCCGGTCGCCGCCCCGCAGCAGAAGGACGCTCCGCGCGCTGCGCCGTCGCAAAGCCCTGCATCTGCCGCACCCGCGAACGCGAGTCCGACTGCGGCGTTGGAGCCGATCGACGAAGGCAAGGCCAAAGGCGCGCATGCCAGCCCTTCGGTGCGGCGCTTTGCGCGCGAGCTCGGCGTCGACCTCTCCAAAGTAACCGGCAGCGGCGCGAAGAATCGTATCCTGCACGAGGACGTGCAGGCCTACGTCAAGACGGAACTCTCGCGTCCGCAATCGACCGGCGCCGGCCTGGGTTTCAATCTGCCGCCGTTGCCGCAAGTCGACTTCTCCAAGTTCGGTCCCGTGCAGTCGCAGCCCTTGTCCCGCATCAAGAAGCTTTCGGGCGCGAATCTCCACCGCAACTGGGTCAGCATCCCGCACGTCACCCAGCAGGACGAGGCCGACATCACCGAGCTCGAAGCCTTCCGCAAGTCGCAGGCGGAAGAGGCCAAGAAGGAGGGGATACGCTTCACGTTGCTTGCCTTCCTCATGAAGGCGGTGGTGGTGACGCTCAAGCAGTATCCGAATTTCAACGCGTCGCTGTCGTCCGACAACGAGAGCCTGATCCTCAAGCAGTATTTCAACGTCGGTGTAGCGGTCGATACGCCGCTCGGGCTCGTGGTGCCGGTGATCCGCGATGCCGACAAGAAAGGACTGCTCGAGCTCGCGCGGGAGCTCGGCACGATCAGCGGGCGCATGCGCGATGGCAAGATCAGCCCCGCCGATCTCCAGGGCGGATGTTTCTCGATTTCCAGCCTGGGAGGGCTGGGCGGCACGTTCTTCACCCCGATCATCAATGCTCCCGAGGTGGCGATTCTGGGGGTGGGCAAATCGGTGAACAAGCCCGTATGGGACGGCAAGCAGTTCGCGCCGCGTCTCATGCTGCCGCTGTCGCTATCGTATGACCATCGCGTGATCGACGGCGCACAGGGCGCGCGGTTCATCGCTTTTCTGAGCAGCGTGCTGTCTGATATCAGGCGGCTGGTGCTCTAAGCCGGCGCAGTTAACGCATGTCGACTGCCCCGATCGGAATCCTCGGCGGCACCTTCGATCCGGTACACTTCGGGCACCTGCGCCTGGCCCAGGAAGTCGGCGATGCATTGAGGCTGGCAGAGGTGCGCCTGATTCCCACCGGCACCCCGCCCCACCGCGCGGCACCGCATGCGAGCCCAGCGCAACGCTACGCGATGGTGCAGCTGGCGATCTCCGGAAATTCGCTGCTGACGGCCGACGAGCGCGAGGTCAAGCGCAGCGGCCTGGGCTACACGGTCGACACGCTGATCGAGCTGCGGCGCGAAGTCGGCCCGAGCCGGCCGCTATGCGTGCTGCTGGGCGCCGATGCGTTTCTCGAGCTGGCGACCTGGCACCACTGGCGCGAATTGTTTTCCTACGCCCATCTGATCGTCGCGCATCGGCCGGGCTTTCCCCCGGACTCGTGGCCGGCGCGCATGCCCGAGCCCCTGGCGCGTGAGTACGGATCGCGCTCGCTCAGGCAGCCGCTCGCTGCGCACTTGTCGCCGGCAGGAGGGATCGCGACGCAGTCCATCGCGGCGCTCGATATTTCGGCGTCGATGATCCGCGCATCGCTCGCGTGCGGCACGAGTCCGCGTTATTTGCTACCCGATCCGGTTCTCGATTATATTCACAGCAACAATCTGTACCACGGAGGTCAATGAAAGTCGACAAAATGGTTAGCGCCACCGTCGCCGCTCTGGAAGACATCAAGGGTCACGACATCGTTGTGCTCGATGTGCGCCGCCTCACTCCGATGTTCGACAAGGTGATCGTGGTCAGCGGCGATTCGACGCGCCAGAACAAGTCGCTGGCCAGGAACGTACAGGATAAGCTCAAGGCGCAGGGCGCGACCGTGCACGGCGTTGAGGGCGCTGACAGCGGAGAATGGATCCTGGTGGATCTAGGCGCGGTAGTCGTGCACGTCATGCAGCCGGCAATCCGCCAGTACTACAATCTCGAGGAACTGTGGGGCGGGGCAGATGTGCTGCCGCGGCGCCGCTCGGCCGGCACCGCCCGGCAGTGACGTGAAGTTCATCGTCGTCGCGGTGGGTCACAATCTGCCCGACTGGATCAATACCGGGTTCAACGAATACTCCCGGCGCATGCCGCGCGCCGCGCGCGTCGAGCTGCAGGAGATCAAGCCCGCCGCGCGCGCCTCCTCGGGCCGGAAGTCGAGCGAGCAATGGCTGGAAGAAGAGGCGGAGCGGGTGCGCGTGGCACTGCCGTCGCGCTGCTTCAAGACGGTCCTCGACGAGCGCGGCAGGCCGTGTAACACCGTGGAACTCGCGCGCCGCATCGAACGCTGGCAGCAGGATGGCCGCGATGTCGCATTCGTCATCGGCGGCGCCGACGGCACGGCTGCCCAACTGCAGCAAGAGGCCGACCTGCTGCTCTCGTTGTCGCCACTTACGCTGCCACACGGTTTGTGCCGGGTGGTGCTGGCGGAGCAGCTGTATCGGGCGGTGTCATTGCTGGGCAATCATCCATACCATAGAGCGTGAGGAGGAAGGCGTGAGGCGTGAGGAGGAAAAAGCGCACTGCGATCGCGGTGGATCTTCCGCCTCACGTTGCTGCGGATGACGCAAATGGGCGGACGAATTTACCTGGCATCGCGCAGCCCGCGACGGCGTGAGCTCCTCAAACAGATCGGGGTCGCGTTCGACGTGCTGTTGATGCGCGCCGATCTGCGTCGCGGGGTCGACGTCGACGAGACGCCGCTGGCGAGCGAAACCCCACCCGAGTACGTCGAGCGCATCGCGAAGTCCAAAGCGGAGGCAGGCTGGCGGCAGGTGGCGATGCGCCGGCTGCCCGTCAACCCGGTGCTCGCCGCCGATACCACGGTCGTACTCGAAGGCGAGATCATGGGCAAGCCGCAGGACGCGGTGCACGCGCAGCGCATGCTGGGCCAGCTGTCTGGCCGCACGCACCAGGTGCTGACCGCGATGGCGGTCGCGCGCGGCGACTTTCTCGAGTCCGCGTTGTCAGCCTCTACGGTAGAATTCCGGGAACTCGAAGCCGGCGAGATCCGGCGCTATGTCGCGAGCGGCGAGCCGTTCGACAAGGCCGGCGCGTACGCGATTCAGGGTCGTGCGGCAGTGTTCGTGCGCGCGATCGGCGGCAGCTATTCGGGGATCATGGGGCTCGCGCTCTACGAAACCGCCGAGCTGCTGCGCCGGTGCGACGTCACGCCGGCATGACTCGGCGTTCGAGCTTTGCGTTGCTGCCTGATTTACGTAACTGCGATCGCTCGACCCTCACCCCCAACCCCTCTCCCGGAGGGCGTGGGGAGTCCTTCGACGGGGCTCAGGACAGGCCCGTTCGACGGGGCTCAGGACAGGGGCGTCGAGCGAAACCGAACCGTAGCCCGGTGTTGTAATAATGAAAGGCTCGATTGACTGAAGAGATCCTGATCAACGTGACGCCGCAGGAGACCCGCGTCGCGGTCGTCCTACAGGGGATCGTGCAGGAAGTACAGATCGAACGCGCTTCCGCGCGTGGCCTGGTCGGCAACATCTACATGGGAAGAGTCATACGAGTGCTTCCCGGCATGCAGTCCGCATTCATCGATATCGGCAACGGACGCGCCGCGTTTTTGCATGTCGCCGATATCTGGGGGCATAGCGGCAAAGGCGAAGGAGCAAAACCGATCGAGCGACTGCTTGCCGAGGGCCAGAACCTGATGGTGCAGGTCGTCAAAGACCCGATCGGCAGCAAGGGGGCGCGGTTGTCGACCCAGGTCAGCATCGCCGGACGGCTGCTGGTCTACCTGCCGCAGGAGTCGCACATCGGCATCTCGCAGCGTATCGAAGACGAGGAGGAGCGGTTGCAGCTGCGGGAAAAGCTGCAGCAGCTGCTGCCCCGCGATACTGCCGGCGGGTTCATCATCCGTACCATGGCGGAAGCGGCGAGCGATCGCGAGCTGCTGGCGGACATCGAGTACCAGCGCAAGCTGTGGCGAGACATCCAGGAGAAAGCGCGCACGGCACCGTCCGCGGCGCTGTTATACCAGGACCTGAACCTGAGCTTGCGCGTGCTGCGCGATTTTGCGAACGATGAAACCGCGCGCATCCTCATCGATTCGCGCGAAACGTTCCAGAAGGTGCGCGGCTTTGCGCTCGAATTCACGCCCAATGTTGCGGAACGGCTCGAGCACTACGCGGGCGAGCGGCCGCTGCTCGACATGTATGGCGTCGAGGACGAGATCGAAAAGGCGCTTGCGCGCCGCGTCGATCTAAAATCCGGCGGCTACCTGATCATCGATCAGACCGAAGCGTTGACAACGGTGGACGTCAATACCGGCGGCTACGTCGGCGGGCGCAGCTTCGACGACACGATTTTCAAGACCAATCTCGAAGCCGCACAGGTGATTGCGCGGCAGCTGCGGCTGCGCAATCTCGGCGGTATCATCATCATCGATTTCATCGACATGGATACCGAAGAGCACAAGAATGCCGTGCTCAACGAATTCCGCAAAGCGCTCGCGCGCGACCGCACGCGCATGACGGTCAACGGCTTCACGCAGCTCGGCCTGGTGGAGATGACGCGCAAGCGCACGCGCGAGAGCCTGGCGCACGTCCTCTGCGAACCGTGTCCCGTCTGCCAGGGCCGCGGCGAGCTGAAGACCGCGCAGACGGTCTGCTACCAGATCCTGCGCGAACTCCTGCGCGAGGCGCGCCAGTTCGAAGCGCGCGAATTCCGCATACTCGCGTCGCAGCAGGTGATCGATCTATTCCTGGACGAGGAGTCGCAAAGCCTGGCGATGCTGTCGGACTTCATCGGCAAGCCGGTGTCGCTGCTGGTGGAATCGCAGTACAACCAGGAACAATTCGATATCGTGCTCATGTAGCACTCCCCACGGACCACGGGACGTGCCGGAGGCGTCTCAATACGAACGGACTTTGATGCGCTCCTCAACAAACCGCTAGCTTAGCTAGGCGACCTGCGCGGTCTCTTGGGAGACGCGTCCTGACGCGCCGGCGCCTCGCCGTCGAGATTGGCTTTGATGCGCACGAGGACTTCGTGTTGCTGGTGCAAGGCCCCGCGCGTCTTGTTCAGCTGTTTCAGGCGATCTTCGACGGAGGTCACGTTGTCGCGGATTTTCTTGAAGTTCTCGATGCGTTTCGCGAGCACCTGCTCGTGCGTCTTGATCTGCAGATTGAGGGGGCTCAGCGCGGACTTCAGCCAGTTTTCAGCGTCCGTTCGCGTCATCTCGAAAATATGGCGGGCTTCCCCGACCAGGCTGTCATAGAACCTGGCGACCAGAAAGTGTTTCTCGGTCATGACGTTGATCGGATCGTGACAGAACTGCTTGGCGCTCTCCTGCAGCCCCGTGATCGTAAGCGTGTGCTTTTCCAGATTCAAAGCCGGGGGCGACAGTTTGGCGAAGTTGAACTTGGCGTGGAAATGGACGTACGTGGCGTCGACCAGGCCCTTGATCTGGTTGGCGAAGGCCAGGACCCTGTTCGATGTTTCAGTGAAGTACTGAAACAATAACTGCATGTTCTTCCAGAGGCCGGCGGTAGTCCAGGCGCCGCGGATAAACTCGCGGTCCTTGTTGAGAATTTTCTCCAGCGCCTCGCCCTCGAGCTGCTTGAGCAGCTTGTCGCCCTGGATCATGACGGTGTTGTAGGTGTTGCGGAAGCTCTGCACCGTTGCGTGATAGTTGCTGCGGTCGGTCTCCAGCCGCCCCACCATCGCCTGCGCCATGCCGCGGTTCTTGCCGGACATCGCGGTGAGCTCGGCAACCTCCGATTCGGTGGCAGCGAGCTGGCTCTCGACTGCTATGCGTGAGGCATCGACCATGCTGCCGATCTCGCGCTGCACCGCTGAGCGCAGGATCTCCTGTTTGGCCGGAATGATCTCTGCTGCGAGCAGCTGCTCGAGCTGATGAATGCCGCTGCGGGCGAGCAGGCTATCGTCGCCGCGGATGCGCGCGAGCAGCGCTTTCTGCGCTGAAATCGCCATGACGTGCGTGCGCGGCAGCTTGAGCAGCGCCGAAGTCGCGGCGAGCTGGCGCTCGACGTCGCGCAGGATATCGGACTCCGAGTTGAGCTCGTCCCACATCAGGTCGACTTTGTTGAGCACTGCGATGCGTCGCGTTGCGGCAGGTTGCACATACTTCTGCCAGACTTCCAGGTCGCTCTTGGTGACGCCGGTGTCCATCGCCAGCAGAAACAGCACCGCGTGCGCGTTGGGGATCATCGACAGCGTCAACTCGGGTTCTGTCCCCAACGCGTTGAGTCCGGGCGTATCGAGCACTACGAGTCCGCTCTTGAGCAGCGGATGGGGATAGCTGATCATGGCGTGGCGCCAGGCCGGGATGTCGATGCGATCGCCATCGCGCACGACCACGGTCGTGATCATCGGGTTGTGGTCGTCCCATAAGCCGAGCGACTTCGCTTCCTCGATGCGCACTGTCTTGACTTCGACCAGATGTTGCATCGTCTGCGCCATTTCCGCGCGCGACTCGGTATTGAGCTTGATCTTGATCCACTCGACGGTGTGGCGCTTCAGCGCGCTTACGCTTTCCTGGCGTTTGCGCGTTTCGATCGGCAGCAGCCGCATGTACGGCTCTTCCTCAGGATCGTAGAAGATCTCGGTCGGGCACATGGTCGTGCGGCCGACATTCGACGGCAGCAGGCGCTGTTTGAACTGCGAGAAGAACATCGCATTGATGAGCTCGGTCTTGCCACGCGAGAATTCGGCGAGAAACGCGAGGGTGAGGCGATCGTTGCGCAGGCTTTCGATCAAGTCGTAAATGCGCAGCGACTGCTGGATATCGGCGTACCCGTTGGTATCGAGCCAGGATTTATAGGACTCGATCCCGGCGATCATCTGGTCGCGCCACTCCTGGTAATGAGCGACCTGGGTTTCGAGCTGGCTCGCCATGCGTCAGCGCAGGCGATTCCGGACGGCGCCCGGGCTCTGGCTAAAATCCGAACGATTTCCAGCAGTTATCTCCACGCGGGCATGATAACGCGGTTCCCCGGCAGCGCAAAGCGCGCCGGCTGCTGGTGCTGGCCTAGCCTGCAGCGGTCGATTTTGCCGCTGCCGCGCTCGCCGCTGGCGACGGCTTGCCCAGTGCCAGATCGGCGCGCAGCTGGTCGAGGTGATCGCCCTGCTTCTTCAGCGCGATGCGCTGCTCGTCGAGCTGCTTGAAGCGGCCCTTGACCGATTTTTCATTGCCCTTCAGATTGCGCAGATTGTCCACGCGCTTGAGCATCAGGCCCTGGCGCTCGGTGATCTGACGCTTGAGCGGCCCCAGTGCGCCGCGCAGCCAGTTCTCGGTATCCTGGCGCGTCAGCTCGAACTGCTGGCGCGCCTCCTCGACCAGCCCGTCGTAGAACTTTTTGACCATGAAATCCTTGTAGGTCGCGATGTTGACCGGGTCGTGGCAGAAGCTGCGCGCATTCTCTTCAAGCGCCAGCATGATCTCGAGGTGCCCCTCGAGTATGAGCGGTGGCGGACTGAGCTTGGCAAGCCCGAAGTTCTCGTGGAACTCCTGGTAGATGCCGTCGACGGATTCCGTCAGCTTCACCGCGTAATTGAGGATCTTCTGCACCTGCTCGGTGAAGTACGCGAACAACGCCTGCATGTTCTTCCACAGGCCAGCGGTCGTCCATGCATCCTCGATGAAATGCTTGTCGTGGCTCATGATGGCCTCGATGCGTTCATCGTGCAGTGCACTCAGCAGCTCCTGGCCGCGCGCAGTCAGGTCGGCGTAGGTCATGTTGAAGACCTCGACGCTTTTTTCGTACGTCCTGCGCTCGCCCTCGAGCCGCGCGAGCATGGCCTGGGCGACGCTGCGGTTCTTGCCAGACGCCGCGGTCAAGTCCTGCATCTCCTTGATCGTGGCGATGAAGCGGGCGGCCACCGCCTGCCGCGCAGACTGTACGAGCGGACCGATTTCGCTGGCCACCATGCGCAGCAGCAGCGTCTGACGCTCGGGCACGAGTTTGGCTGCGTGCAACGATTCGAGGCGTTCGATAGCATCAGTGTGGGCGCGCGCCTCGGTGTGTGCCATCCTTTCCGCGACGGCAGACTGGACCGTCATCGCAAACACGTTTGCCGCCGGGATGCCAAGCGTTTGCGCAACGGCGTCGGCGTCGGCGCCGCCGGCCGCCGTGTCAAGGACCACGAATTTGTGCGCAGGCGCGTGGTGAATATACTGCTTCCAGACATCGTGCGCCGCGGCCGTAAGCTCGCCCTTCAGCACCATCACCAGCGACTGCGCACTCGAAGTCATGCGCAGCGCCACTTCCGGCTCGGACGACAACAGCGGCAGGCTCGGCGTGTAAAGTGCAACGAGCCCGCTCTTCAGCATCGGATGGGGGAGGTTAATCAGGGCGTAGCGCCACGCAGGAATGGCTACCGTTCCCCCGCCGGGTTCCGCGAACTTGACGTTGAGGGCATGAGCTTCGGCGATGTCGACGCTGCGGGGCTCACTCAGGCTGCGGATGATCTCGGAGATCGATTCCGGCGATTGGGCATTCAGACGCATGGTGATCCATTCGATCGGCTTGCGGCGCAGCGATGCGATGCTTTCGTTGCGCTTGCGGGTGTCCATCGGCAGCACGCGCACGAATGGTGCCTCGGACGGGTCGTGAAAGATCTCTGTCGCGCACAGCAGCTCGTTGTCGTGCGCAGCTGGAAAGAGGCCGCTGGGAAGATCGGAGAACAGCAGTGCGTTGATCAATCCCAGCTTGTCCGCCGCCGATTCGCCGAGAAACGCGAGGCGGATGCGGTCGTTGCGCAAATCTTCGGTCAGATCGTAAATGCGCAGGGTCTGCTCGATGTCCGCATGGCCATACAGGTCCTGCCACGAGCGGAACTCCTCGATCGCAGCGACCATTTTCTCGCGCCAATCGGTGAACTGCGCTATGCGTTGCTCGAGCTGGCTCGACATGCATGCTCCATGCTGGAGGGGTCCGTTAACCAGCTCAGGATTGAGTATTCTCGACCGGACGAGCGTGCGGCGGTTGCTCCGGGCGAGCCTCTCAAAAGATCAACCATTCGATGCAAAAAGTCAATCGCATGCCTTCGACATAGCACGCTGCGGGAGAGAGCAGTGATCCGCATCCGGCCACATCAAGTCACGCGACGACGACAAGCGGTTTATCCTCTACAGCGGCCGGCTCACCGCAGCTTCGAGCCAGGCGAGCGGCAGGATCAGCAAAAGCTGGCAGGCAATCAGTACGAACAACGGCGAAAGGTCGACATTTGCCACCGGCGGCACCCGTTTCTGGAACGGACGCACGAAGGGCCGCGTAAGGCTGGTCAGCATCGGCGCGAGCGGGCTATACGGGTTGATCCAGCTGAGCAGCGCCTGGAAAATCACTGCTGCCATCACGACGTACACGGCGAGCCGTGCGACGTGTATCGCGGCGAGCAACGCCAGTACGGCGAGTGCAGAGCCGACGGCTGCGCCGAACTCATATCCCCGCAACTGCCATGTCAGCCAGATCTGCAGGGCTTCGACCAGCCACGCCAGCACGAGCGTCGCCAGATCGAGACCCCACAACCCGGGGATGACCCTGCGCGCAGGGCGAACCACAAAATCCGTCAGCGCCGCGAGGAAATCGGCAAGCTGGTTGCGCACAGGCGCGCGCAGGACTTGCAGCATGAAGCGCAGCAGCAGGGCGAGCGTGAACAGTCCGCCGATGGTGGTGATGAGAAATATGAGGGCCTGTGTAATCACGGCTGGATCGTGCCCAGCTCGTCGCCGAGCTCGCGGGAACGCTGTTCCGCGGCGCGGATGGCCTTGACGATGAGCCGCCCGACCTGATCGGTTTCCATGCTCGCCAACGCGCGTTCCGTGGTGCCCCCCTTGGACGTAACGCTGGCGCGCAGGGCGCTGACATCTTCCCCGCGACCCGCGAGCTTGACCGCCCCCGCAAATGTCTCGAACGCCAGGCGTCGCGCGTCGGCAGCGGAAAATCCCATGTCGAGCCCCGCTTGCTGCAATGCTTCCATGAAATAGAACACGTACGCCGGGCCGCTGCCGGATAGGGCAGTCACTGCGTCGAGCTGCTCTTCACGATCCACCCAGAGCGTCGTTCCGACCGCGTCGAGTATCGCCGCGGCGCGGCTTTTGTCCTCGGTACTCAAGGCGGGGGCCGCGTACAGCGCCGCGCAGCCTGCACCGACGAGGGCCGGCGTGTTGGGCATCGCGCGGACGATCCTGCGATGGCCTCCGAGCCAGCGCGCGAGGTCGGCCATGCGTATACCGGCGGCGATGCTGACGACCAGTTGCTGTGCGAGCAAAGGCCGCAAGCTGGTCGCGACCGCATGCATCTGCTGTGGTTTGACCGCCAGAACGACGCAGTCGCTTTTCAGCGATTCTGCGCAGAGCGCAGCGAATGCTGCGATGCCATATTGCTCGGTCAGCCGCTGCCGGGCGGCGGCGGCGATCTCGACGACTCTGACCGATGCAGCAGGGTAGCCTGTATTCAGCAAGCCGCCGATGATGGCGCCCGCCATATTGCCGCCGCCAATAAAGGTGATTTTCATAGACCGATACATCGCGTGCCCGCTGCCGCGGCCGATGGAGTTGAGCGCGTCACCACCTGTGCGTCTCCTGCGTTGGCTACGTTACAATCCGGGGCGCGGCCGGGGGCCGAATATGGCCGTTCCTACGCGGACCAGCGTGGCGCCTTCGGCAATCGCTGTTTCGAGGTCGTCCGACATCCCCATCGAGAGCGTGTCCAGCGCGATGCCCGCATGGACGATTTCTGCCTTGAGATTACGCAGTTCGGCGAAATAGGCACGCTGCCGGATCTCGCTGCCGCCCGCTGGTGGAATCGCCATCAGCCCGCGCAGCGTTAGGCGCGGTAGCGCGCACACGGCGCGTGCCAGCACCAGAGCGTCGGCCGCGGCGACGCCGCGCTTGGTGCTCTCGCCGCCGATATTGACCTGCAGGCAGACCTGCAGGGGTGGCAGCTGCGGCGCACGCGCTGCCGACAGGCGCTCTGCAATCTTCAGACTGTCGATGCTGTGCACCCAGGCGAAGTTGGCGGCGATGTGCCGCGTCTTGTTGCTCTGTATCGGACCGATGAAGTGCCACTCCAGAGGGCCGAGCAGAGGCCCCTGCGGGGATACGACGTCGGCGCCGTGGCGCGCAACGCTCATTGGATGATCCTCGGAACCGGGGGTGGGCGCGCGCGCGAAGCCGTGGATCTTGTCGAGCGCTTCCTGAACGTAACTTTCGCCGAAGGCGTGTTGTCCGTGGGCTTGTGCGGCGGCCACCGCGCTGGCGTCGAATCCCTTGCTGACCGCGATCAAGCCGATGTCATGCACAGGCCGCGCGCTCGCCGCCGCGGCACATGCGACGCGCTGCCTGACGGCTTGCAAGTTCGCGCCGATTATGGCCATAATTTCTTGGAAATTGAGGGATTTAATGTTGGTTTCCACGCGCCAACGGATCCCTTTCGCCGCTCACCCGCCTACCGGACCGAGGAAATTATAATGGACATCGCCGAACTGCTCGCATTTGTCGTCAAGAACAAGGCGTCCGATCTGCACCTCTCTTCGGGTCTTCCGCCGATGATCCGCGTGCACGGGGACGTGCGGCGCATCAACCTGCCGGCGATGGAGCACAAGGATGTCCACGGCATGGTGTACGACATCATGAACGACGGGCAGCGCAAATTCTACGAAGAGAACCTCGAGTGCGACTTTTCCTTCGCCATTCCCAACCTGGCGCGTTTTCGCGTGAATGCATTCGTGCAGCAGCGCGGTGCCGCCGCCGTCATGCGCACGATCCCTTCCAAGATACTGTCGCTGGAGGATCTGAAGGCGCCCAAGATATTCAAGGACATCGCCGATCAGCCGCGCGGCATGGTGCTGGTGACCGGGCCCACGGGATCGGGCAAATCGACGACCCTGGCCGCGATGGTCAATCACAAGAATGAAGAGGAGTACGGCCACATACTCACCGTCGAGGATCCGATCGAGTTCGTTCATGAATCGAAGAAATGCCTGATTAATCAACGCGAAATCGGGCCGCACACGCTGTCGTTCGCCAACGCCCTACGCTCCGCGCTGCGCGAGGACCCGGACGTGATCCTGGTCGGCGAGATGCGCGATCTCGAGACGATCCGCCTGGCGATGACGGCGGCCGAAACCGGCCACCTGGTGTTCGGCACGCTGCACACGAGCTCGGCCGCAAAGACCATCGACCGCATCATCGACGTGTTTCCCGCTGAGGAAAAGGAGATGGTAAGGGCAATGCTGTCCGAATCCCTGCGGGCGGTGATCTCGCAAACGCTGATGAAGACCAAGGACGGCATGGGCCGTATTGCGGCGCACGAAATCATGATCGGCACGCCCGCGATTCGCAATCTGATACGCGAAGCCAAAGTCGCGCAGATGTATTCGGCCATCCAGACCGGCCAGTCTTTCGGCATGCAGACGCTGGACCAGAACCTGCAGGAACTGGTGAAGCGTAACGTGGTCGCGGTCGACGAGGCGCGCGGCAAAGCGGCCAACAAGGACAATTTCAGGTAGTACCTGAGCGAACCGGTTAGACTATCCGTCGCGTCACAGACAGGGGTGGAGGGCAGTCATGGATCGAGACCAGGCAGTAACATTCATGCACAACCTGCTGCGCGCCATGCTCAGCAAGAAGGCGTCGGACCTGTTCATCACCGCGGGTTTCCCGCCCGCGTTCAAGGTCGACGGCAAGATGACGCCGGTTTCGAACCAGACGCTCACGCCCCAGCATACCGCCGATCTGGCGCGCGCCATGATGAACGACAAGCAGGCGGCGGAATTCGAGGCGACCAAGGAATGCAATTTCGCGATCAACCCCGCCGGCATCGGCCGTTTCCGCGTCAGTGCGTTTGTCCAGCAGGCGCGGGTGGGGATGGTGATGCGTACGATCACCACCAATATACCGAAGTTCGACGAGCTCAAGCTGCCGCCGGTGCTGAAAGACGTCGTCATGAGCAAGCGCGGGCTCGTAATCTTCGTGGGCGGCACCGGCTCCGGGAAATCGACTTCGCTGGCGGCGATGATCGGGCACCGCAATGAAAACAGCTACGGCCATATCATCACGATCGAGGACCCCGTCGAGTACGTGCACGAGCACAAAAACTGCCTGATCACCCAGCGCGAAGTCGGCGTGGACACCGATTCATGGCACTCGGCGCTCAAGAATACATTGCGACAGGCGCCCGACGTGATCCTTATCGGCGAGATCCGCGACCGCGAAACGATGGACCACGCCATCGCCTTCGCCGAAACGGGCCATCTGGCGATGGGCACCTTGCATGCCAACAGCGCGAACCAGGCACTCGACCGTATCATCAACTTCTTCCCTGAAGAGCGCAAAGCGCAGCTGCTGATGGATCTTTCGCTCAACCTGCGCTCCTTCGTGGCGCAGCGCCTCATCCCCAAAAAGGACGGCAAGGGACGGGTTGCAGCCGTGGAAGTCTTGCTCAACTCGCCGTTGATCTCCGACTTGATCTTCAAAGGTGATGTGCACGAAATCAAGGCGATCATGGCGCGCTCGCGCGAGCTCGGCATGCAAACGTTCGATCAGCACCTGTTCGAGCTCTACGAGGGGGGAGAAATCAGCTACGAAGACGCCTTGCGCAACGCGGATTCGGTCAACGAGCTGCGGCTCAATATCAAGCTGAACGGCAAGGAATCGAAAGACAAGGACGTGATGTCCGGGATCGAGCACCTCAACATCGTGTGATTCGCCCGGCCTTTCCGGTCGCGATCCACTTCCAGGGCCGGCGGTAAGCTCCGCTCAACGCGCGAGCAACGGACGCTGGCGTATGCAAGCCGGCGTTTTTTGTGCCCATTCCCTTCGATCCGCACACCTTCGCAGTCGCCGCGGCGGTGGTCGCCGGCGCATATGTGATCTTCGGCATTTCGGCTTTCGGCGCCGCGCTTTTTGCCGTGCCCGCGCTGTCGTATCTGTACAGCCTTGAATTCGTGCTGCCGGTGTGCGTGTTGCTCGACGTGGCAGCGGCGCTCGCGCTGGGCACGCGCTTTTCACGCGAGGCGGACAAATCAGAGCTGAAATGGATGGCGCCCGCCTCGCTGGTCGGCGCAGTGCTCGGGGTTACGCTGCTGGTGAGTCTGCCGCAGCGCGCGACGCTCACCGTGCTCGGCCTGTTCCTCGTCGCCTACGGGATTTATGCGCTGCGGCGGGGAGACGCCCCTGCATCGGCAGGCCGCGCCTGGGCACCGGTCGCCGGATTCACCGGGGGGCTCATGGGTACGCTGTTCGGCATCGGCGCACCCCCGTATGCAATCTATCTGACGCGCAGGATGCGCGATAAAATTGCCCTGCGGGCGACGCTTTCCAACATGGTCCTGCTCTCCACCTCGATTCGCGCTCTGGTGTTCACGGTGGGCGGTCTGATGCTTGCCGATCGCCTGCTGATGTTCGCGCTGCTCGCGCCATTCGCGCTGCTGGGGCTGTGGACAGGCAACCGGATACATGGCCGGATTTCGCGCGCGCAGGCGATGCGCTTCATCAGCGTCCTGTTGCTTCTGATCGGTGTCTCGGTGCTGCTGCGCGCTGGCCGTGGCTAGGCCGCGAAAAGGTTCAGCGGATATTTTGCCGCAGCCCGTTACAACCCGAGCTCCGAGAGACCTGCATGATCATCGGGCCTGCGGCCCAGCGCCCAGCGGCACTTGCGCTCGGCGTCCTTGATCGGCAGGTCATTGATGCTCGCTATGCGACGGTGCATCAGACCGATGCCCCGCATTTGAAGGCGCCGTCCA
>JBKJZR010000173.1:0-14894 GCA_046715035.1 Burkholderiales bacterium
CTTACTTGGATTAGAGCTGCGCGCGACGCCTGGCCACCAGCAGGGCGAGCAATGCGAAGGCGATCAACCAGATCGTCACCGGCTCGGGGACGGCAGCAGCTGCACGGAACCCATCGGACACGTTGAACTCTGCGCGCACGAAATTCTCGCCCTGAAATGCAAGTCCAGGTGTGAGGAATGCAGTGCCCCCACCGAGAGACAGGCCGTCTGCCAAGTAGTCGAAACTCGCGAGGATGTTACTGTTACTTAAGTTGTTCCGAGTTAGTGTCAGCGCAATTTCATTTGCTCCCGCCGCTGGTGTTAAAGGAATGCTGGCGAGCGTGATCAAGGTGTTGGCGTCGAAGTCCTGGATGATGTAGCGGACCTCCGGTATCCCCGTCGCCGCGTTCAGGATGACTTGCAACTGCAGTATCTGATGGGCGCTGGAAACGGATACATCGTTGAGTCGCACAGAGTATTGCGGATTGAATCCTCCCGACGGCGTAACCAGGTCGAACCGTCCCGTGACCGTGAACGTGTCGTCGATCTTAAGACCTAAAGCAAGGTTCGTCGGATCGATGTTGCTCTGCAGCCTGACGCGCGTTTCAATGCGCGCCGTTCCAATCGAATTAGCCGTGACGACGCCGTTAGCACTGTTAATCTGCAGCACACCGCCAGCTTCCGCGGTGCTTGGTATGGTTCCACGTACGTTATAGGTCGCGGTGTTGCCCCCAGCGAAATTTGGAGCACTAGGCGGTTCGTTGCCGTCAGCGAAGCTGTCCGTGAAAAACGCTCCGCCGTTTTTAGTAATCGTGAACTCGTCGATGCTCACGACGAGCGCGTGGCCGGCGATCGACCAACCGGCTGCAATCAGTGCGATGACCCAAAACGGAACGCGAGACACCAGATTTTGACGCATGGTCCACTCCCCCGAGTTTGATGACCTACAAGTTCGCGATTGAAACAAGGAACAACTGCCTGCGTGAAGCAACAATCGTGCTTGATATGTTTTGCATTGACAATCAATGAGCTGCGCGCTTTCGCTTAGCGCCGACGCAGCGCCGTGTAAAGAAATCCGACAACCACAAGCCGCCCGTGGGGCGCCTAAACCGCTCACGATCCCTAGTCATCGCACCGTTCTTGAAATCGCCCGTCAGGAACTGACGTAGCGCAGGCGAACCCGCCTGCATTCCGATGAGATCGCGGACGAACGATGGCAGGCGAGGTCGCCTGCGCTACATGTGCATGGGACCTTGACGCCGTATTTGTAATGGCATGTTTGCCCGAGTGGCGGAACCATAGCAACGCGCCGCGACATAATACTCGCTTAAGGGAATCGCCATGCACGCACCCGCCGCTCCCGCTTCTTCCTCATCCCCCGACCCCGATCTGCCGCTGCGGGAAGACATTCGGCTGCTCGGCCGGCTGCTCGGCGACACGCTGCGCGAACAGGAAGGCGCGCAGATGTTCGATCGGGTCGAGAACATCCGCCAGACCGCGATCCGTTTCCGCCGCGACCGCGATGCCGGCGCCACGGGCGAGCTGGAAGCGCTGCTCGCCGGCCTCGATTACGGCGCCGTCACTGCGGTTGCGCGCGCATTCAGCTTCTTTTCGCAGCTATCGAACATCGCTGAGGACCTGCACCATCACCGGCGGCGCCGCGCGCATGCGCTCGCGGAGCTGCCCCCGCAGGATGGCAGCATGGCCTGCGCACTGGAGCGCTGCCACCGCGCCGGTATCGGCGACCCGCAACTGCGCGCGTTCTTCGCCCGTGCCCTGATCTCGCCGGTGCTGACGGCACATCCGACCGAGGTGCAGCGCAAAAGCATCCTCGATTGCCACAATGAGATTGCGCGCCTGGTGGCAGAGCGCGACCGCATCGCTCTCACTGCGGAGGAACTCCAAGAAAATGACGATGCCCTTCGGCGTCTGATTCTCACGCTGTGGCAAACGCGGATACTGCGTTCGACGCGGCTCACGGTCAGGGACGAGATCGAAAACGGGCTCGCCTATTACCGCTACACGTTCCTGCGCCAGGTGCCGCGCCTGCATGCCGAGATCGAGGACCGCGTCGCCGCCGAGCTGGGCAGCCGCGGCGCCGCCGTCCCGGCGGTATTGCGCATGGGCAACTGGATCGGCGGCGACCGCGATGGCAATCCCAACGTTACTCACGACGTCACCACGCACGCCATGCGCAGGCAGTCGGAAGTCGCGTTCGAGTTTTATCTCGCCGAAGGGCACCAGCTGGGCGCCGAGCTAAGCCTGGCGCGGGACCTGGTGGCGGTCACGCCGGAGCTCGAGCGGCTCGCCAACGCCTCGCCAGACCGTTCCGAGCACCACAGCGACGAACCTTACCGGCGGGCGATGGTGGGCGTTCATTGCCGCCTAGCGGCGACTGCGCGCCAGCTTCATGAGCATACGGGCGGACACGCCGAGTCCGACGCGGCGAGCGCTTACCGCGACAGCAGCGAGCTGTTGGGAGAGCTCGATATCATCGTCGACTCGCTGGAGCGCAATGGCGGGCAACGGATCGCGCGCGGACGTTTGCGGCAATTGCGGCGCGCGGTCGAGGTGTTCGGATTCCATCTGGCGCCGCTCGATATGCGCCAGCACAGCGGCGTGCATGAAGCGGTCGTCGGCGAATTGCTGGCGCGTGCCGGCGTCAGCAGCGGATATGCGACGCTCCCGGAAGAGCAGCGCCGCGCGTTGATCCTGCGCGAGATCGAAACGCCGCGCCCGCTGCGCTCGCCCCATCTCGCGTACGACGAAGCCACCGCGGGCGAGCTCGGGGTGTTCGACGCCGCGGCGCGCATTCATCGCCGCTACGGCGCGGACGCGATGCCCAATTACATCATCTCCAAGACCGACGGCATCAGCGACATGCTTGAGGTGGCGCTGCTGCTGAAGGAGGCGGGCCTGCTGCGCCCCGGCACGGAGCCGCAGCTCGATGTCAACATCATTCCGCTCTTCGAGACGATCACGGATCTGCGCGGCTGTCCCACGATCATGGATAGCCTGCTGGGGCTGCCGTACTACCGCAAGCTGCTGACGAGCCGCGGCGGCGATCAGGAAATCATGCTGGGCTATTCAGACAGCAACAAGGACGGCGGCTTTCTGACGGCCAACTGGGAACTTTACAAGGCCGAAGTCGAACTGGTGAAAGTGTTCGCGCGCCACGGCGTCGGACTGCGTCTGTTTCATGGTCGTGGTGGGACTGTCGGCCGCGGTGGCGGCCCGAGCTATCAGGCGATCCTCGCCCAGCCACCGGGCAGCGTGAACGGGCAGATTCGCATCACCGAGCAGGGCGAGGTCATCGCCAGCAAATACGCCGATCCGGAGATCGGCAGAATCAATCTCGAAACGATAGTCGCAGCCACCCTCGAAGCGACGCTTTTGAACAGCGCTGGCAACGGCACGGACTTCGACGCGTTTCACGAAATCATGGAAGCGCTGAGCACCGATGCGTATCGTGCTTACCGAAGTCTCGTCTACGCGACGCCGGGCTTCCCGCTGTTCTTCCGCGCAGCGACACCGATCGGCGAGATTGCCGGCCTGCACATCGGCAGCCGTCCCGCTGCCCGCAGACAGACCGGCAACATCGAGGACCTGCGCGCAATACCCTGGGTATTCAGCTGGTCGCTGGCGCGCATCATGCTGCCGGGCTGGTACGGCTTCGGCACGGCCGTGCAGGCGTACCGCAGGCGCGAGGGCGACCGAGCGCTGGAGCGGCTGCGGGAGATGTACCGCACGTGGCCCTTCCTGCAGGCATTGCTGAGCAACATGGACATGGTGCTCGCCAAGTCGGACTTGGGGATTGCTTCGCGCTACGCCGATCTCGTGACCGACGTCGGGTTACGCGACGCGGTGTTCGGCCGTATCCAATCCGAGTGGCAGCTGACCGTCGAAAGCATGTTTGCGATCACCGGTCAGCAGGAGTTTCTGGAAGGCAATCCGACGCTCGCCCGCAGCTTTCGCAATCGATCGCCCTATATCGACCCTCTCAATCACCTGCAAGTCACGCTGCTCAAGCGCTTCCGCGGGGGCGACAGCGACGAGCGCCTGAAGCGCGCCATCATGCTGACCATCAACGGCATCGCCGCCGGTCTGCGCAACAGCGGTTAGCGGATGAGGTTGTCCGGAACACCGTTCGGAAACTTCTTGGCGATCTCCTCCTTGATCCGCCCCGCCCTGTTCTCGGGGTTGGGGTGGGTCGACAGCATCTCCGGCTGGCGCTGCGAGCCCGAAGCCTTCGCCAGCGCCTGCATGACGCCCAGCATGCCGCGCGGATCGTAGCCCGCCTCCGACATCAGGCGGATGCCGAGCGAATCCGACTCGAGCTCGTCGTCGCGTCCGTATTTCATATTGATCATCGCCCCGACCTGTTGCGCGACCTGCGTCGCCGTCATGTCGCCCGAGCCCACGGCCACTGCCCCGACGATGCCCTGCGTGAGTTGCTGCTTGGCGAGGTGTTCGGCCGAATGGCGCGCGAGCACGTGCCCGACTTCATGACCCAGTACTGCGGCGAGCTCGCCCTGGCTGCGCAGCAGCTTGAGCAATCCGCCGGTAATGAAGATCTGGCCGCCAGGCAGCGCGAACGCATTCACGGTGCGCGCATCGGCGAGCAGATGGAAATCGTATTTGTAAGGTGACCGCGCAGCGACGCTTTGGGCGACCAGCCGCTGGCCAATCTCCTTGACGAGCGCCGCCGCCTTCGCGTCGCCCGACAAACCGCCGAACTGCGCCGCCATCTGCGGCGCCGTGCGCAGCCCCATGGCGATCTCCTGCTCCGCAGTGAGCGAAACCCGCTGCTTTTCCCCGGTGACGGGATTCAGGCTGCTCGTGCCGTAATACGACAGCACGGCAACCAGCGCGACGATGCCGGCGATGATGAAGCGCAGCTTCCCCATGACCCACTCCTCCCCTCGAAAGCGTTACACCCTGATTCGCGCCCACTCCCAAACCGACCGCCGGGCGCTTGCGATGCGTGCGCCTGCAACGGTGTGAATCGCGCAAGAGCTTCGATTGTGTCCGCTGCCGATGGTTCCTTACCGACAGCGAAGCATGCGCATCACCGCGACTCACGCGAGCTGCGCTATTCCGCGCGGATTCCCGCCTCGCGCACGATCTGCTTCCATCTCGGAATTTCCTCGCGGATCAGCTTCGCGAATTCTTCCGGCGTGCTGCCGACGATCTCGAAGCCGACGTTGGCGAGCCGCTCCTGCGCGTCAGGCAGCTTGATGATGCGCATCACTTCGCGGTACAGCTTGTCGACGATCGCGCGCGGCGTGCCCGCCGGCGCGAGCACCCCGTACCACGCGTCCGCGGCAAAGCCGGGGAAGCCTTGTTCGGCGACCGTCGGCACGTCGGGAAAGGCAAACGAGCGTTTGAGGCCCGTGGTGGCGATCGCGCGCAGGCGCCCGGCACGCACGTGGGGCGTCACTGCGGACATGCCGATGATGACCATGGGTATTTGCGCGCCGAGCACATCGATCACCGCCTGCCCGCCGCCCTTGTAAGGAACGTGTTGCATCTTGACGCCCGCCAGGCGATTGAGCAGCTCGCCTGAGAGATGCCCGATGCTGCCGACCGCTGCCGAGCCGAACGTGATCGCACCCGGCTTGGCGCGCGCGAGCGCGATCAGCTCCTGCAGGTTCCTGGCAGGCACGCTGGCGTGCACCACGGCGATACTCGGCGCGGACACGACATGGGATATGGGCGCGAAGTCTTTGACCGCGTCGTAGGGGAGATTCGGCGTCAATGCCGGTCCGGTGCCGAGATTGGCGATGTAGCCAAGCACGAGCGTATGGCCGTCGGGCGGCGCGCGCGCGGTGATCTCCATGCCGATCACGCCGTTGGCGCCCGACCGGTTGTCCACGACGACCTGTTTGCCCCACTGCTCGGTCATCTTCTGGCCGATCACCCGGGCCACGGTGTCGGTGCTGCCGCCGGGGGCGAACGGCACCACGAAGCGGATCGGCCGCGCAGGAAATTCGGCGGCGGTCTGCGCGGGGGCAGCGCCCGCGCAGGTCGCGCAGGCCATTACGATGCATGCCGCCACTGCCCTCAATTCGTTGGTCACGTTTCGCGTCCTTTCTCGCGCAAGCGATACCGGCTTCGGTCGGCCGCCGCACAGCCGGGCTTTGAGAAAGTTGCCTAGCCGCGCCGCTGCACGCCGCGCGCCAGCAGCATGACCACCACGCCGACCGCCAGCACCCCCAGCCCGACGAGCGCATGGTCGCGATGATACGCGAGGCTGGAATAGAGCAGATACGCGCACACCAGCACAAACACCGCGGGCACCACCGGGTAGCCCGGCACGCGAAACGGCCGCGGCGCGTCCGGTTCCTTGGCGCGCAGGACGAACAGCGCGATGCCGACCAGCATGAAGAATCCCCAGAACACGGGCAGCGAGTATTCCACCAGTCCCTTGAACCCGGTGTTCTGGATCGCCCCGAACGCGACGAGCGCCAGGGCGATTGCGCCCTGCACCAGCATGGCGGTGCGCGGCGAGCCGCTTGGGCCATGCCAGCGCCCCAGAAAGCCGAGCAGCGACCAGTCGCGCCCCAGCGCATAGTTCGATCGCGCGCCGACGATCATCGAACCGTTCACCGAGGTCAGCGCGGCCGCCGCAATGATGAAGGAGATGAGCTTTTCTCCCGTCGATCCCCACACGCTTTTCAGCAAATCCGCAGCCACCGCGTCGGAGCGCGCCATGGCGCTGTAGCCCAATCCCTTCGCATAGGCAAGATTGACGAGGACATAGAGCAGCGTGACCAGAGCGATCGAGTAGAGCAATGCGCGCACCATGTTGCGCTGGCCGTCGCGCACTTCGGCCGATATGTAGGCTGCGTCGTTCCAGCCGCCGTAGGTGAACAGCACGAAAACCATGGCCGAGCCTATGCCCGCGCCCATGTACCAGGGCTGGCTCGCGCCGGCTGCCGCAGCTGCCGCGGGCACCGGGGCGGGCGCCAGCACCAGGCCGGCAACGATGATGAGCACCAGCCCGCTCACTTCCATGCAGGTGAAGACGTTCTGTGCGAGTTTGCCTTCGCGAATGCCGACGTAGTTGACGATGGTCAGCACGCCGACGACGAGCGCCGCCCAGATGGCGGAGGAATGCGGGCCCAGATTGACGATGCGCGACATGTAGTCGCCGAACAGGTAGGCGAACACCGCAATCGACCCGGCGACGATCACCGTCATGCGCGCCCAGCCGTAGAGAAATGCCAGCGAACGCCCGTAAGCGCGCTGGATGAAATGATATTCGCCGCCCGCGGAAGGAAACGCCGTCGCGAGCTCGGCGTAGCAAAGCGCGCCGATGATGGAAACAATGCCGCCCGCGATCCACGCCGCGTAGAGCAGCGTTTCGCTCCCCACCGCGCCGGCGACGATCGCCGGCGTGCCGAAGATGCCCGCCCCGACGATCAGCCCGACGATCATCGCCACCGCGTCGCCGAGCGAGAGGCTCGGCTTGGGCTGCGCGCCCTCCACCGCCGCGGCAGGCGTCACTGCTGTGCTGCCGACGACTGGAATGTCCGCAGATCGCCGCGCTGCAGGAGCTTGGCGGTCCACGGGTATTGCTTCTGCGCGGCGCCCTCGCCGACCTGGAGCGTCCCTTCGATCACGTCGCCTTTGACGGTGCCTTTGAAATTATGCCGTGTCGAATTGTCGTTGGGCTTGGTCGACACCACGAAGCTGATCTGGTCGCCCTCGAGCTTGGGCACGCGCAGCTTGATCTTCTGGCCGGCGGCAGCTGCGGTGCCTTCGAACATCTGGAAGCGCTGCTGAAACTCGAGGTCCCAGTTGGCGGGCGCGCCGCCTTTCACCTGCGCCTGCCAGCGGCCGGCGATCTTGGCGGGCACGGTCCAGAAATAAATATAGCTGGTGCCGGGATTGCCGACTTTCTTTTCCGGCACCGCCAAGGTCTTGTTATCGTCGGGGTGCCATTCGCCCATGTGGTAGTCGTGCGCCACCACGCGCGTGCCCGGCTTCATGCTGAGGATTTTCGGCCGCAGTTTCTCGTTCATTTCCGGCAGCAGATAACTGGTGATGACGGTCGCCTGGCTCAGGTCGGTCTCGAACAGGTTCTGCTCGATGAACCGCGCGCGGTCGGCGACGCCTTCACGCTGTGCGGCTTCGTTGCTGACTTTGAGCAGGACAGTGTCGAGATCGACGCCGAGGCCGCGCGCGCCGAACTTTTTCGCCGCGGTGATCACCATGCGACCGTCGCCGGAGCCCAGATCGATCACGAAATCCTTGGGCCCGACACGCGCCATGCGCAGCATTTCGTCCACCACGATCTGCGGCGTGGGCACGTAAACGACGTCCCCCACGCCCTCCTGTGCGACCGTCTGCAGCGGCAGCAATCCCAGCGCCAGCAGCGCCCCGCTTGTCATCCATTTCCATTTTTTCATCGTTCTCTCCAAAAAAACTAGAAGCGGCCTCAAGATCCCGATTTCAACCCCGTCAAACCGCAGATAAACACGGATAAGATCAACCCCGGATCAAGAACGGATTAGCCGCCGGCGGCTAAATGAATTCGGTTGTGCATTTGGACTTTCTATTTTCATCTGTGTTCATCTGTGTTTATCTGCGGCTGAAATGCGTTTCTGATTGGCAACGATCACCCGACCCGGGTCGATCGCGACCCCCATCCCCCGCACGCCACCCGCGAACGCTCATGAAGCGGCAGTGGCACGCGTTGCCCGCCATCTGATTTCTTTCTGCTCCTTGCCGATTCCGCGCTGGATCGTGCCCTCGATCGCATCGCCGCTCACGCGACCCTCGAAATACAGGTTGGTTTCGACCGGCCCGCTGTCGTCGACGATGACAAAGCTCACGCGGTCGCCGCGCAGTCGGGCGTTCCACAGCCCGGCTATCTTTTTGTCGTAGCGTGCGAGGCCGTCGATCTCCTGGAACTTCTGCTTGAATTCGATTTCGTAGCTGCGCTCCCCGGCCGGCAGCGCGAGCGTGGTGCGCCAGCTGCCCGCGACTTGCGCGGGCACGATCCACAGGAACACATTCTTGCGGACGGTCGATTTCTGGTCGGGTCGCCAGTCTTCCATGTCGAAATCGTGCGAGACGATGCGCGTTCCCGGCCGGAGTTCCTCGAGCAGCCGCGGCCGCAGCCGCAGGTTGACCGACGGCAGCAGGTACATGGTGATGACCGTCGCCTGCGCGATATCGAACTTGAACAGATCCTGGCGGTGAAAAGCGACGCGCTCGCTGACGCCCTGCAGCTGCGCGTTGTACACGCTTTCGGCGATGCGATCGGGATCGAGGTCCACGCCTACCCCGCGCGCTCCGAACTTCCGCGCCGCAGCGATGAGGATGCGGCCATCGCCCGAGCCGAGATCCATGACGAAATCGTTCGCGCCGACATTGGCGAGCCGCAACATCTCCTCTACGACCACGTGCGGAGTCGGGACATAAGGCACGTCATAGTTGAATTGCGCGGTGGCGGGCCGGATGGCCGCGACACAGCACGCGATGACGACTGCCAGGATCAGGCGCCTCATCAGCCCTCCTCGGTCGCCCCCAGAATGCGCGTCGCCCGCCAGCGTTGCTCGACCTGCCCGCGGCCGATGCTGCTTCTCACCGTTCCCTCCATCAGGTTGCCGGTCACACGACCGTCGAAATGGTGGCTCTGGTGCTCGTCGACGATCACGAAAGCGATGCGATCGCCGCTGAGCCGCGCTTCGAAGAGCGGCAGGAATCCACCTGCGACGCGCGCTCCGCCGCGGATTTCCTGCAGCTGCTGCGTGAGGTCGAACTCGTAGCTGCGCTCGCCGACCGGCAACGTCGTTTCCAGCCGCCACTTGCCCGCGACCCGTGCCGGCACGACATACAGGTAGTAATTCTTGGAGATATTCACGGTGCGATCGGGCTTCCAGCCGTCGATGCCGAAGTCGTGCGCGACGATCCGCGTGCCGGGCTTGAGCTCGGCCAGCAGCTTCGGCCGCAGGCGGTTGACGAGCGACGGCAGCAGATACATCGTCACCACGGTGGCCTCGCGGATGTCGGTGGCAAACACGTCGCGCTGGTAGAACCGCGCGAGCTCCGCCACGCCGGCCGCACGGGCGTTCGCATTCGCCTCCGCGACGAGCTTTTCGTCGATGTCGACGCCGAATCCCCGCGCACCGAAATACTTTGCGGCAGCGATGACGATACGGCCGTCGCCCGAGCCCAGGTCAACGACCACGTCCTGCGGGCCGACCTCCGCCAGGCGCAGCATTTCGTCGACGGCAACGTGCGTCGACGGCAGATAGGGCGTCGGAATGTCCAGCGCGGGCGGCTGGCCTGCGATGGCCGTCGGCGGCAGCTCTACCGCGACCAGGACGAGCAGCCCTGCACCCAAGGCAAGCAGACTGCGCACGGCGTTACCGGGCAGGACTCGTTTCAGACAACGGGAACTCGCGCAGCTCGGGCTTCTTCAGCAGCGCGTGCGCGGGCGTGCCGAGCTGCGTGCGCGTCGCGTCCCATTCGAGCTGGCGTTGCGAGGTCGGGCCTGCGACGCGCACGGTGCCGGTCAGCGCGTTGCCGTTGAGGCGTCCCGCGAATTCATAGCGGATGCCTTCGGCCTTGTCGTGTGTGCTGAAACTGAGCTCATCGCCGCGCAGGCGCGCGTTCTCGAGCGGCCACACCTTCCCGCCGGCCGCAACGCTGCCGGCAACGCGCTGAAAATTCTGCATCAGCGTCAGCTCGAAATCAGCGGACTTGCCGCGCTGCGGCAGCTGCCAGCGCCACTTCCCTGCCGCGTTCGCCGGTACTACCCAGAAAAACACCTTGCTTATCTTGTCGCGCCCGACCGATTTATCGGGCGCATCCATGACCAGCTGCTGATCGGGCGGCCATTCGCCCATGTCGTAGTCGTGCGACACGATGCGCGTGCCCGGCTTGAGCGTCGCGAGCAGCTTCGGGCGCACCATCAGATTCACTTCCGGCAGCAGGTAAATGGTGATAACGCTCGCTAGAGTGAGATCGGTCTCGTACAGATCGCGCGTGTAGAACACGGCGCGATCGGCGATTCCCGCACGCGCCGCAAGGCGGTTGCTGAGCTCGACCAGCCGGCGGTCGAGATCGACGCCGAAGCCGCGCGCCCCGTACTTGCTCGCGGCGGTGATGATCATGCGTCCATCGCCCGAGCCGAGATCGATCACGTAGTCGCCCGGACCGACGTTGGCGATCTGCAGCATGCGGTCGACGACATTCTGCGGTGTTTGCACGTAGGGCGTATCCCCGAAGTCCTGGCCGCGCAGCGCGAGCGGGATCGCCGCAGTGAGGACAACGACAGCGGTGGCGCCCAGCCGGCGTAAATCCGCTAATTTTTTCATCAGTGCAGCCATTTCAGGTTAGTTAAGCGCCGCCAGCGCTGCATGCCGCGCCGCATCGCCGCTGCTGCGGGTGGTACCGCGCACGGCGTTCCATTCGTGCTGTCCCTGCGTGCGGCTGCCCGCCAGCCTGACCGTGCCCGTCATGGCGTTGTTGGCAACGCGGCCCGTGAAATCGTGCCTGAGCGCACTGCCGTTGACATCCGCGGTGAAGGTGAAGCTGATCTGATCGCCTTTAAGGCTGGTCTCCTGCAGCTTGGCGCTTTGGCCGCCCACGCGCACGGTGCCCGTGATCGCCTGGAACTTCTGATCGAGGGTGAGCTCGTAGGCGTGCTGTTTGCCGCCGACCGGAAGCTGCCATTGCCAGGGACCCGTAACCTTGGCCGGCACGATCCAGAAATACACCGCACTGTTGCCGCCGACGCTCCCGTATTTCTCCCGCACATCGATGTTCGCGAAATCGTCGGGCTTCCAGTCATCCATCGAAAAGTCGTGCGACACGATACGCGTGCCGGGTTTCAGCTCGAGCAGCCTGGGCCGCAGGTCCAGGTTGACGCGCGGCAGCAAATACATCGTGATCACCGTGGCGTCGCTCAAATCGGTTTCGAACAGGTTGCGCTGAATGAACGCGACGCGGTCGCTGACACCGGCACTGGCCGCGTTCTCGATGCTTTCCTTGATGCGCACCGGATTGAGGTCGACGCCGAAACCGCGCGCGCCGAACTTTTTCGCCGCGGTCACCACGATGCGCCCATCGCCGGAACCCAGGTCGATCAGATAATCGTGTGGACCGACCTTTGCCATCTCCAGCATCCGCTCGACCACCTCCTGCGGCGTCGGCACATACGGCACCGAAGGCGCCGCGGCGCAGCTCGCGCCCGCAATCAACAGCGCAGCGACCGCGTACATCCCCCTTGCGTTAAAGCGAACCATGGGCCCTCCCCACTCGCGCGATGCACATGCCGAGGCGAGCGCGCGTCTTGTGGCAACGGCCTGCGCTCGCACCGACAATCGAACTCTGGTAGATTTGCGCGTGACTGACGAAATCTAATCAAGATCCGCACACTGGCTGCGGACACGCCCTGCATTATACCTGACGAGATCCGATCCACGGCATGCTGCTGCAGGCTATCGTCTTCATAACGGGCGGTGCGATACTCGCGCTCGAACTGCTCGCCTCGCGCATCATGACGCCATACTTCGGCGTCAGCCTGTACATTTGGACCGGCATCCTCTCGATCACGCTGATCTCGCTCGCGCTCGGCTACTGGCTGGGCGGGCGCATCGCCAGCGGCAGTGGCGGGCACCCGAAGTCAGCGGACAAGCTGGTGCGCCTGTTCGCGCTGATGCCTGCACTCGCCGCGTTCGCGGTCGTCGCCGCGTGCCTGCTTTATCCGTATCTGTTTCACGAGCTCGCCCGGCGCGATCTTGTCGTGGGCGCATTCGTCGCCTGCATGCTGCTGCTGTTCGTGCCGCTGCTGACGACTTCAGCCATGAATCCGCTGCTCGTCGCGCTGTTGCTGCAACGGCGTTCCTCGTCCGCGATACTCGCCGATGCCGGAGCGGGCCGCGTGTTCTTCGTGAGCACGCTGGGCTCGGTCGCCGGCGTACTGGTCACGGCGTTCGGCCTGATTCCGTATCTCGGCAACTTCGCCGCGACGCTGGTGGTCGCCGCGGTGCTCGCGCTCCTGCCGCTCATCGTGCTCGCGGGCGGCATGATACCGACGACCGCGCGCAGGCCGCTCGCCCTGACGGCAGGTGTAGCGCTGATCGCCGCGCTGGGCCTGCTGGCCGGCGCCGATGCGTATACGGGACGCATGTGGCCGGCGAGCTACGGCGGGCAGGCCTGGACGCACGAAGCGAGCTACCGCTCGCTGTTCGGGACCGTGAAAATACTCAAGAGCGAGCCTCAGGATGGCCGTTTCCTGCGCATCTATTTTCAGGATGGCCTGATCCAGAATATGGTGACGTCGGACAATCGCTCGATGTCGCTCTATACCTATGCGCTCGAAGCGCTGTCGTACGCCTACCGGCCGCAGCTGCGCTCCGCCCTGGTACTGGGCATCGGCGCGGGCATGGTGCCGATGCGGCTTGCGCAGCAGGGCGTCGAGGTCGAAACCGTCGACATCGACCCCGCGTCGTTGCGCGCGGCCTCAGGGGTGTTCGGCCTCGACTTCACCAAGGTGCGCGCCCACCAGGCGGACGCGCGGACTTTTCTGCGCAAATGCACGCCCGGCTACGACGTCGTCATCGTCGACCTGTTTCACGGCGACGGTGTGCCGGATTACCTCGTCACGCGCGATGTTTTCCGTGATCTCAAGCGCTGCCTCGGGAACGACGGCATCGCCGTTTTCAATACGTTTGCGGACCTCGACCGCCCGCGGCCTTACGCGCACTTCCTGACCACGCTGCGCGCCGAGCTGCCGTTCGTCGTGATCTACCGGCCCGACTACGGCCTCGCCAGCCACATCAACAGTTTCGTCGTGGCGTCGAACCGGCCGTTGCCGGCCCCGACCGGAGTGAATCTACAGCACGTCCCGCAGCGCCACCTCGCCACGCTGGCCAAGATGCTGCGCGAGCCGCGACCGCTCGATCAGCAGCTGCTCGAACACGGCCGAGTGATCACCGATGCGATCAATGCGATGCCGGCCGATTTCGCGGCCAGCCAGATGGTCAACCGGCGCTATGTGCTCGAATCCCTGCCGCCGGCTTTCTTCGTGAACTAGGCGCTTGCCGGACTTGAATCCGACAAGCCCCTTATTCGAGGATGACCTTGGCGGATGCGGTGCGCACCGCCGACCAGCGCGCCTGCGCTTTGCCGCCGGGAAGCTCGACGGTGCCCTCCATCGTGCCATCCTTGACCCGCCCCGTGTAACGGGCGAGCCCATTGCCCTCAGGCAGCATGAAGCTGAACTGGCTGCCGCGCAGCGTCAGATTCTGCGGCCGCACGGTGCGCGTGCCCGCCGCTGCGCTGCCCTCGACGGCCTGAAAGCGTTGCTTGAGCTTGAGCGCATAGGTTTCGCCGCCCGCAGTCTTGACGTCCCAGTTGCCCGCGATTTTCGCCGGCACGATCCACAAGTAGACGGTAGCCGAGGGCACGCCGTTGACCTTTTCCTTTTCGGCAACCTCGAACGTGATGCCGTCGTCGGGCTTCCAGTCGCCGAAATGATAGTCGTGCGACACCACGCGCGAGCCGGGGTTAAGCTCGTTGAAGATCTTGCTGCGCAGGCTGAGCATCATGCCTGGCAGCAGATACAACGTGACGACCGTGGCCTTGCTGACGTCCGCCTTGAACACATCCTGCTCGAAAAAGCGGGCGCGCTCGGCGACGCCGAGCTTGCGTGCGGATTCGTTCGAAAGCTTGACAAGCTCGGCATCGATGTCGACGCCCATCCCGCTGGCCTTGTACTGGCTGGCTGCGGTCAGCACGATCACGCCGTCACCGGAGCCGAGGTCGATCACGTAATCATTCGCCGCCACGTTGGCCATACGCAGCATCTGGTCGACGACAACCTGCGGCGTCGGCACATACGGTCCGCCGCTCTTGAAATCGTCTGCGGCGTGGCCGGTCGAGCCCACTAGCGA
>JBKJZR010000174.1:0-7076 GCA_046715035.1 Burkholderiales bacterium
CCGTGCATGAGCACAATCGGAAAGGCATCCGCCGGACCAGCGTGCTCATAGGCGATGTCCAGCACTGAAGTCCGAACACGTTCAAGTTGTGCCATGAAGGTTGTCCTTTTGCTGCTGTGCTAAGGCCCAGCAATCTCCTGATCGGTGGCTACCGTTGGTGCCGCACAACTTGTGATTGGTTGACAAATTAGTTGACAGTTTGTCACGCAGTTTCGCCTGTGAATCTTCGCGCCGACGCTAGCCGGCGCCAATGCGTCTCATCACTTACTCCTCCCGCAAAATATCACTTCGCCGGAACAACCGGCAGCAACAAATACGACGCCTTATCGCCCCCAACGTACAAAGTATTCTCCGCCCCCGCATTGTAATCCGCCTGGTAATGCGTGAAATGCGCCGTTCCCACGCCATCGGTGGGTGTGATGTCGAGACGCAGCTTGTGCCCCTGCTTGAACACCATGCTCGTTGGCCAGACTTCGACTTGGCACTCGACTATCTCGCCGGGCTTGAGCCATTGGTGCTCGTTGTGCGCGTGGTAGGGGCGATACGGCAGCGAGCGCTCGGGGTCGAGCTTGCGATGTGAGGCACGCAGCCAGCCTTTGGTCACGCACGCGACCGGATCGCCGCGCTGGCCGATTTCACAGACGTCGCTGCCGTCGGGCGCGGTGTTGCGGATGGTCGCGAATATGTCCATGTCTTCGGACGTGCTCGAAACCCACAGCACGAGCACAAGCGGGCCCGTCACTTCGGTATCCTGCGGCATCGGAGGCGTCTCGAAAGAGACGCCTGTGCGTCCGGCGTGCCCATGCCTGCCGCCTTTCGCCGCCGGATAGGTCAGGCTGCCCGCCGCCGATGGCGGAGTTGCTACAAGCTCGCCTTCGACGGCATCGCCGGCAGACGACACTGGACGATCGATTCTGAGATGGAGCTTCGTCCACTGCGTGCGCGCGATCGGCCACTCGTTCTCGAAACGGAACGCGTAAGGCTTTTTGCTGCCGCCGGTGCGAATTTCGAGCTTCACGGGCGGCTCGTCCATGATGCCGGTGTCGATGCCCTTCAGCCAGTGATCGAGGAAGCGCAGCTGATCCATGCGTCCCTCTTCGGAGTGGAACGGATGGAAATGCGAGCCGGTGTGAATACGCAGCTTCTTGTGCTTGGAGGCTGCGCACATATACGCCTCGGTGTTGCCGCGCAGATGCAGCGAGAACGCACCCCAGTTGCCGACGCTGTACATCGGTATGGTGATCCGGTCCCAGCGCGCGCTGCACATGCGCCAGAACTCCGAATCGAGATCGTGGCTCATGTATTGCCACAGCAGGTCGTTGCGAAACGAATCCGGGTTGTAAGCGCGCGGCCTGCCGAGCAGGTGATGCGCGGTCTGCGTGTTGTGCCACGTGGCGAGAAATCCCATCGCGAAAATGCCGCCGTGGTACGCCTGGTCGCGATACTGGTCGGCGCGGCCTTCCCACGGAATCATCGCCTTGAGCGCAGGCGGCTGCAGCCCCGCAACGCGCCACTGGAAGTTGGCGTGGTACGAGATGCCGAGCGTGCCGACGTTGCCTGAACACCATGGCAGGCGCGCGACCCACTCGATGCAGTCGTAGGTGTCGACGGCTTCCTGGTACGAGCTCGGTTCCGACTGGCCCGGGGACTTGCCCGAGCCGCGGCTGTCGACGCGCAGCAGCGCGTAGCCGCGCGGACACCACCACAGGGGGTTGGCGGTCTCCCAGTTCATATAGGGGTTGGCTTTTTCCTCGACGTCGTCGGGAGGGACCCAAACTTTATCCTTCTGGTAGGGCCCGGTGTTCATGATGACGGGGAAGCGCTCGTCGCCGCCGTCGGGGCGGAAGATGTCGGCGCAGAGAAACGTGCCGTCGCGCAGCGGAATCTGCACGTCTTTTTCGATGATCAGCGGGTAGTCGCGCGGCTGCGATACTGCTTTGTGACCTTGGGTCATGCGGTTCTCCACGTTGACAGTGTCGTTCTTCTACCTCTCCTTCCCCTTCAAGGGGAAGGTTGGGATGGAGATGGGGTTAATAGCACGCAAATGGACCATCCCCAGCCCTGGCCCTCCCCTTGAAGGGGAGGGCATTTCGCATCAGTCGCGAAGCCTTGCGTTGCGATCAGTGATTGCAGGCCGTTCATGCTTCGACTGGGCTGAGCACCAACGGACACGTAGACAGTGTTCAGGATGGGGATGCGGCTGCTGGAAACTCGCTCACGCTACCTGCGCACGAGCTTGTCTTCGAACCAGTTCCACATGTCCGCGACGACCAGGGTCAGATAGTCGCGCTGGCAGTGCTGCGAGCCGCCTTCTTCCGCGGTGTAGATGCGGAAGGTCTTGTCCTTCGAGCCGCACGCGTCGAACTGCTTTTGCGCGTCGGCGAGCGGGATCTGTTCGTCTTCGGCGCCGTGCACGAGCAGGAACGGGCAGCGCATCTGCTGCATCACGCCGTCGAGCTTGAAGGGCTCGAGCTTCTTCAGCGCCGCATCGAGCGAATCGACGCCGAGGATCCAGTTGATATGGTGGCCCGGCACGGAAAGCGACGTCTTGAACTGGGCTTCGATGCGTTTTTTCCACGTCGCGTGATAGTCCCACTGCGCGCCCCACGCGATGCACGCGGCGTAGCGGTGATCCATCGCGGCGCAGCGCGGCGAGTAATAGCCCCCCAGGCTGATCGCCACGATGCCGATCTTGCGGGCGTCGACAGCGTCGCGTTTTTCGAGGTAGTCGATGCATGCGGATCCCGCGACCTCGTAGTCGTGGCGCAGATAGTGCTGGCGAAAGCGGATGGCCTCGCCCGTGCCCGGGCCGTCCATCACCAGCACGGAAATGCCGCGCTTGATCAGGTCGGGAACGCCGCGCATATATTGAATCTCCTTGGTGACGTCGAGGCCGTCGAAGAACACCACGCATGGCGCGCGTTTGGACGTCGTATGCTGGGCGTGCACAAAATAGCCCGGCAGGCTGCCGTCCGGGAAAGGCACTTCGACGATCTCGATGCGCACGTCGGTCAGCCCGACGTAGCGATGAAAGCAGTCGACGCCGGTGCGGAAGGCGTCGAGCGCGCGCTTGTCCTTGGGCGTGCGAAACCGTTCCGCCATCTGATAGTAATTGCACGAGCGCAGATAGGCGTGGGCGGCAGACACGCGGTGCGCGTCCCCTGCGAATTTGTCCGCATAGGCGCGCACGCCGTCGGCGACTTTGACGCATGCGTCGAACCAGGCTTCGTCGTCCTCGGGCGCCTTGTTCTTGAGCATCGTGCCGATCTTGTGAAGCTCGCCGATCTCCGAGCCGCCGTAAGGCGCCGAGCTCAACATGTTGATGAAGCCGGCCGACCACCGGTAGTTGCCGGGAAAGTACATGAAGTAGGGCGGGTCTTTCTTTTCAGCCATGACGTTAGTTTCAAAGGGTGGGGTTGAGAGGACTGGCGGAGCTACTCACAAACAAGCGGTGCGGCACGCGTTTCAATTGATACGAAAGGTCCGGTTAAGTCTACAAAGAGAAGTGTCGTCATTCCAGTGTCCGCTGGAAGCCATTTCCGTCGATGCATTTGCTGCATGCCAGCCCTGCGCCGGCATGACCGATGGCGGGTTGATTCGTTGGCTGCCGATCAATCGGTCACTGCTCGCGAATGCCGGCGGCCTTCGCGACTTTCGACCATTTTTCGATTTCGGCGCGAATGAAAGCCGCGTATTCTTCCGGCCCGTCGCCGCCGGGCTCGTGGCCCTGGCTCAAGTAGAGCTCCTGGCCCTCCGGAGAAGCAAGCTGCCGGGAGAGGATCTCGTGGATGCGCGTAATGATCGCCTTGGGCGTTCCCGCCGGCGCGAGCACGCCGTTCCAGTTGTAGCTTTCGAATCCGGCGAGCCCCTGCTCCTCGATCGTCGGCAGGTTCGGCAGCAGCTTCGAACGCTGGCGCGAAGTCGCGCCGAGCGCGCGTAGCTTGCCTTGCTGCACGAGCGGCGCGCAGCCCGCGAACTGGATGATCGCGAGTTCGATATGGCCGGCGATGAGATCGATGGTGTACTGCGCCGCGCCTTTGTACGGAATGTGATTGAGTTTGACGCCGGCGCGCGTGGCGAATAGCTCGGTCGCAAGGTGGCCCACCGTGCCGACGCCGGGCGATCCATAGTTGATCCTGCCGGGACTGCTTTTGGCGAGCGCGATGAATTCCTTGACGCCTTTGGCGGGCAGGCTTGGATGGACACTCAGGCAGCTCGCGCTGCGCGCGATCAGCATGATCGGCGCGAGGTCGCGCAGCGTGTCGTACGGCATCTGTGCGCGCACGCTCGGCGCGATGGTCAGCGGACCCGGATTGCCCGCGAGCAGCGTATAACCGTCGGGCGCGCTCTTCACGACGGCCTCCGTGCCCGGCACGCCGCCTGCGCCGCCGCGGTTGTCGACGATCACCGGCTGGCCGAGCGCGGCATTCAACTGCTGCGCGGCCCAGCGCGCCTGAATATCCGTGGGACCGCCCGGAACGAAGGGCACGATGATGCGGATCGTTTTCGCCGGCCAGGCTTGTGCCACCGCATACGCATGGCAGCCGGCAAGCATGGCGGCCAGCGCCCAGTGCGGGAAAGTCATGGCTTATCTCCTCGGGGGCGCCGCCGGAGCCCCTGCGATGTCGGAATGATCGGCGGCGTCAGGCACGACGCTCATCTGGCCGATGGCGGTCGGACCCACCGGCATGTTAATGCGTGCGGGGAGCGTTGCCCACCCCGGCACGCGGCGGGATCGGAACGAGCCCCAGCCGTTAGCCTCGATAGCTCCCCGCAGCTGCGCAAAGCGTCAATTCCGGTGCCTGGCGAGAAAGCCAAGCACGGTGCGGTTGAAAGCCTCCGGCTGCTCCCAGTTCGCGCAATGCCCGGCCTCGGTGACGATGGCGACCTCCGCGTGGGGCATGTGTGTAGCCTGCATACGCAATAACGCCGGTGGCGTGTAGAGATCACCGTCTCCGGTCATCAGCAGGGTCGGGTGCCTGATGCTTTCGAGCCTGCCCCACGTCAGCGTGTGCACGCGCTTCGGCACAATGCGCGCCCCGGGAATTGCGGCGTGTTCGAGCTTCATCCAGGCGTCGAGACCCGCCGGATTGCCGGCACGGTACGACGGGTGGAGTTCCTTGAACTCGTTCGGCAGGGCATTGAAGTATGCCGGCCGCAGGCGGGCGTTGGCTTCCCGGTAGTCCTGCTCGGACTCGGCGATGCCCATCAGCGACGAAACGATGCTGAGCGTGCGCACCTTTTCGGGATGAGCCAGTGCGAAATCCAGCGCGAAGAAACCGCCATGCGCTATGGCGACCAGATGCACCTTGTCGAGTTCGAGATAGTCGATCAGGTGGTTCAGATCCTCCGCGGCGAAGCCGGGGTCGGCTGGATTGCCTGCGTCGGACTTGAAGTAGCCGCGGCGCGAGTAGCCTATCGCGCGGTAGCCCGCCGCCGCGAAAACGGGCTGCTGGTAGCCCCAGCCGGCGGCGCTCTGGGAACCCGCATGCATGAAAATAACCGGCTGGCCTTGGCCGCCGGTATCCCAATACCAGAGCCGAGCGCCGGGCAGATCGGCCCACCCTTCGAAAGCCGCAGCGGGTGGCGGCATCTCGGCTGGAACCCACACCGGTGCCGGCGCTGTTGCAGCATCGGTGGCATGCGGCGCCGCCCCGCCGACTGGTGCAACTCTGCAAGATTCAGGGCTGAAGCCGTCTGGGTCGGTGTCTGTTACGGATGCGTCGGCCGCCATCATGCCTCCCTGATAAAGAGCGATCGCCGGAATTCAGACGCGTCTGATTCGCACCACGGCGTGGTGGAATGGTCTGCAACAGGCGCTGCGCCGTCTGCCTGACGGTGCACTACGCTGTTCGCGCCGCAGATGTTATAGAGCGCATGATAATGCGTGCCGGGGTCGCTGCCTGCGGCTTCGCGGGCAGAGGTTGCACGGACGGGGCTATGCCGCCGGCGAGCCTCGGGCGTCTGCTAAACTCCGCCCTGCCACGCACCCGTCAGCGCGGCTTCGTCAATCGTTACGAGGAGCACCATGGCCGCACGCAAAGCCCCCGCCCGCCGCAGGAAATACACCGACATCCTTTTCGAAGTGAAGGATCAGGTAGCGTGGATCACGATCAACCGCCCGCGCGTGCTCAACTCGTTTCGCGAGCAGTCGCTCGACGAGATGATCGACGCGCTGAAATCGACGCGCGAGGACCCGTCTATCGTGTGCGCGGTGGTCACCGGCGCCGGCGACAAGTCGTTCTCGGCAGGCGGCGATTTCTTTGCCATGAAGCGGCTGAATTTCACCAATGCCTACATGTGGAACGATCGCATGCTGGGACTCGCGATGACGATCCGCGGGCTGCCGATCCCGGTGATCGCGATGATCAACGGCTGGTGCATGGGCGGCGGTCACGAGCTCGCGCTGTGGTGCGACGTGGCGATCGCCTCGGAAAATGCGGTGCTCGGCCAGACCGGGGCCAAGGGCGGCGCCTGCCCGACGGTGGGCGCGACACAGTATCTGCCGCGCATCATCGGCGAGCGTCTGGCGCGCGAAATGATCTTCTGCGCGCGCCGCTTCACCGCAAAAGAGGCGGCGGAAATCGGGCTCATCAACAAGTGCGTGCCGCAAAGGGACCTGCTCGCGGAAACGCTCAAGTGGTGCGAAACGATGAAAGGGCACAGCGCGCTCACCATCCGCATGACGAAGCGCTCGCTCAACTTCGAATCGGACAACCTCTACTCGTCGTGGCAGCACGGCATGGAGCTGCTCGCGCACGTGTGGGGATCGCCGGAGGCGAACGAGGGCATGGACGCGTTTCTGTCCGGCCGCAAGCCCGATTTCCAGCAGTTTCGGCTGCGCGACAAGCGCGAGCTCGCGCGCTATCTCGACGGCTGCGAAAAAGACCTCAACGCGCCGCCGTCGATGCGCAGGAAGCGCAAGTAATCGCCGGCTCCGGCATGGCGCAACCTCCCGCAGGTGCGCTCGACGGGCTGCGCGTGCTCGATCTGACGCGCATCCTCGCGGGCCCGCTGTGCACGATGATGCTCGGCGACATGGGCGCCGACGTGATCAAGGTCGAGCCGCAGGGCGG
>JBKJZR010000175.1:0-3761 GCA_046715035.1 Burkholderiales bacterium
TCGGGCGCGCGCGCCGATTGAGCGCATGAAGCACTTCCTCGAGGTCGCGCCGGATGTGCGCTTGTGCTATCGCATAGACGACTACACTGACCCGTGGCGGAGCGCTGAGACCGTGGTGTGCGTGCACGGCTTCGGCGAATCGGGCAAAGCGTGGCACGCCTGGGTCCCCCATCTCGCGCGCCACTTCCGGGTGATACGCATCGACCAGCGCGGCTTCGGCGAATCGACGCCGATGCCGGAAGATTTCGCGTGGTCTCTCGATGTCCTCGTCGCCGATCTCGAGAAGGTAGTGACTGCACTCGACCTCGGACCGGTACATCTCGTCGCCGCCAAGATCGCGGGTCCGGTCGTCATGCGATTTGCCGCGACGCGACCGCATCTTGCACGCTCGATCACGGTGGTCGGTTCGATGAGCAAAGGCCCTTCCGGCGTTAGCCAATGGCTAGATCATGTGAAAACGCAGGGCGTGGCAAGCTGGGCGCGCATGACGATGCCGCCCCGCCTGGGCAGCGACATGACACCCGCAGCGCTCGACTGGTGGATAGCGCTGACCAGCGCGACGCCCAAGTCAACGATGCTGGGATTGCTGCGCGTCGTTGCGGACATCGACGTGACGCCTGATCTCGCGGAGGTGCGCTGTCCGGCGCTGGTGATCACCACCGACAGCAAGCGGCGGCCGGCTGCGCAGACCGCGGCGTGGCAGCGCCTGCTGCCCAATTCGGAATTGGTCGTGCTGCCGGGCGACGCCTACCACCCCGCGGCATCCGCGCCCGACGCGTGCGCAGAGGCTACGTGCAGATTCTTGAATGGATTACATGCGCGGGAAGCTGGCGGCCGCGCGGCCGGCGCCGTCCGATCGTAAGCAGCCCGGCTTTCGCGTCCCTCGCTACTCGGACTGCGGAGTCTGCCCGCCGTCCTGCGGCTGGGTCGTAGGCGTTCCCCCTTCAGACGGCGCAGCCTCGCCCGGCTGACCTTCGGTCTTGCCCAGCTTACGCAGCCGTTTTTCTTCTTTCTTGCGTTTCTTGGCGAGATCCTTCTGCCGTTTTTCGTACTGATAATTTGGTTTTGCCAATGAACGACCCTTTCATGGGGGTGCTGCGATTAGTCGGAGAGCGCGCGCCGACCGCTATTCGGGTTTTGCCTTCGATGCCTTGACGACGACTGCCCAGCGGGCGATTTCTTCATTCAGCATCTTGCGAAAGTATTCGGGCGTCTCGGTGATTGTATCAGCACCGGTTTGCGCGAGCCGTGCACGAAAATCCGGCTTCTGAACCGCCTTGACGACGATGCCGTTCAGCATGTTGACGATCTCCGGCGGTGTGGCCGCAGGAGAGAGCACGCCGTACCAGGTCTGCGTGACGAATCCCGGCAGGCCGCCTTCGATCATGGTCGGCAGCTCGGGCAGCAGCGGCGAGCGCTTTTCGCTGGTGATGCCGAGCGCGCGCACGCGGCCCGGAATCATCAGCGGCTGCGCGGCGGGAATGTTATTGAACGAGAAATCGACTTCGCCGCTCGCCAGCGCGGTCATCGACGGTGCGCTGCCCTTGTACGGGATATGCGTCATGTCCACGCCGATCCTGATCTTGAGCAGCTCGCCGGCGAGGTGTTGAGAGCTGCCGCTGCCCGACGAGGAAAAATTGAGCTTGCCCGGATTCTTCCTGGCGACCGCGATGAACTCCTTGACGGTCTTGGCCGGGTAGGAAGGGTGGACCATCAGCAGATTCGGGCTCGTCGCGAAAACCGCGATCGGCGTGAAGTCCTTGACCGGATCGTAGTTGAGCTTGGGATAGAGACTCACGTTGATGCCCAGCGCCGCCGAGCTCAGAAACAGCGTGTAGCCATCATTGGGCGACTTCGCCACGTACTCGGCGGCGATATTCTGCGCCGCGCCCGCGCGATTCTCGACGATGACCTGCTGGCCGACCGCCTCGCTGATCTGCTGGGCGATCAGCCGTCCCATGATGTCGCTGCCGCCGCCGGGCGCGTAGCCGACGACCATCTTGATCGGTTTGACCGGGTACCTGGGCGCCTGCGCGAGCGCCGCCGCGCTGTGCAGCGAAGCGACCGCGCCCGCCAATAGCAATTTACCTTTCATGACCGAGCTCCCGGCATTTTCAGAGGGGCCCAGTGTAGGCATCGCGAGCCGCTTCCGCAAGGTAAGCTGCGCAAGTCGATCGCGGGTCAGTTGCCGTGGCGGCGGATCTTCTCCGCGAACGCCCGTTCGAACACCTTGGTGTCGCCTTCGTACGCCGCCAAGGTCGCCTCCAGAATGAAATCTCGCCGGGTGCATGCCATGTGCGTGCGCGTTTCGGTGCGTATGCTCCAGTCGCCGCGCGTGAATTCCCACGTCCACGTCACTTCCGCGGTAGCCGCCAGCGGATCGTCCTCGACCACGCGATAGCGCTCGGTCGAACGCGCTTCCGCCTCGAGATCGATTGCGTCGTAGCGGTTGCGCCCGCTGCTGTCGGTGATCTCGACCACCGTCTCCCCCTTGCCCAGGTCCGCACGGATCACGCGATTGCGATAGCCGGGCGTGACCGTGGTCCTGGCGAACGGTGCTGCAGCTTCGACCGGCTTGAATTTGGGCAACGTCCTGTCTTCCCTGCGCGGCGGACGCACCGGCAGCGCCAGCGTGCTGCTGCCAGTGGCGAGCGCCAGCGTCACCGGCTCCGGCGAAGGCCAGATCAACGGCCAGTAGGTCGTCGATACCGCCACGCGCAGGCGATGACCTTTGACGAACGAATACCCGGTGTCGTTCAACGGCACGCACACGGTGTAGCGCTTCCCCGGCGTAAGACGTATCGGTTTCTCCGCGCCGTCGATGTGGGTGAGATTGAAAATGCCGTACGTCACGCGGGTCGAAGCGCCGTCCGGCGCGACATCGCACAGTCGCACGCAGATGAAAGCGGTCGGCCGGTCCACCGCGATGACCAGCGTCGCCACCGGCGCGCCCAGGATCTCGATCGTGTGTTTGAGCGGCTGAGTATCGAAGCAGATCGATTTGCCGTCGTCGGCGCGTTGATCGCCCGGCATCTCCGGACTCGGCCCGTGCTGAAACCACGGCATCAGCTCGCCGCACTCGAGCCCGAGGGTCTGCGGGGATTTCCCCATCACCTTGCCGGGTTTGGCCGCACGCTCGCTCAATCGCCCATCCGCATTGAGAAACAATCGGCGCTGCCTGATGCGTGGCGAGGGCCACACTGGCTCGGCGACCCAGCGGCCGGGCGATTCGGCGTAGTAGTTGCGGGCAGGCGCGGCTTGCGCCATCCATGCGACCAGCATCGGTTCCCGCGTAATGCCGGTGTCCTTGCCGCGCATCCAGTGGGCGAACCAGCGCAGCGACTCCTGCAGAAAGCCGACCGCCGGGCCCGGCACGCCGAGGTGCGGGAAACGGTGGCCCCATGCGCCGATCAGCCCCTTGCGCGGCGTGGCGAGCTCGCTCAGCGCGTCGCCCACCGCGCCCACGTAAGCGCCGTCCGCCCATCCGCTGACGGCGTACATCGGACATTGAATGCGTTCGAAGTCGATCGCGCGGCTGCGCCAGTAGTCGCCATATGGCTGGTGCTGCAGCGCCGAGAACACCTGCGGCAGGTTGTGCTCCAGCCGCTCCATCCACATTTCCCGCCAGCGCTTGCCCACCAGCGCCGGATCGGGCGGGCGCGACTTGTAGCCGAACACCTGGCTCGACCAGCGGATCGAGCGCAGCAGCAGGCAGCCGCCGCGATAGACCTGGCTGTGCTTGTAGCGATCGGGCGCGAACG
>JBKJZR010000176.1:0-8076 GCA_046715035.1 Burkholderiales bacterium
TCGACGAATTCTCCGAACGCCTTGCTCGGCACGTTGACGCCACTATAGATTTCATAGCCCTCGTCGGCCCACGCCCGGACGCCGCCGGCCAGCACGGCAACGTCCGTGTAGCCGTACTGGTGCAGCTTAGCCGCGGCACGCTGCGCGTAGCCGTCGTTGTCGTCGACGATCACCACGCGCGTCGAACGACGCGGCACCAGCTGCGGCACACGCACCTCGAGCTGCGACAGCGGCGCCGAGCACGCCAGCAGCAAGTGTCCGTGCGCGAATACGCCCTCTTCGCGCACATCCAGCACGGCGATTTCCGCGCCGTCGTGCAGCATGCGCTTGAGCGCACGCGCATCGATCGTGCGCGCGGAGCGCGCGCCGGTGTCGCGGACTGCGAATGGATCCACGAGCATTACCTCCAATGCGGGTGGGGAGCGCGCGACGCGCGCCCCCCCGAGGTTGCGAACTGACGGGAGATCGTATAGCCTACTACGCCACTGTTCCAATATTCAGAACGCTATTTCAAATTAAGTTAACCACAAAGCTGGCCGTTGTCAATGTCACGCTCGACTTCACCCGTCCCTTGCATGCACCGGGCCCTAGGGCTGCCGGAGGTCTGCGCCGTTTTCCTTGCGTGCGCGGCACCGGATGCCGTAGCGCAAAGCTATCCGCTGCGCCCGGTGCGCATCGTGGTCGGCTTTTCGGCTGGCGGCGGCACGGACGTGACGGCTCGCATGGTGGCGCAGAAATTGTCCGAATCGCTGGGCCAGCCGGTCATTGTCGAGAACCGCCCCGGGTCGGGCGGAATGATCGCGACCGCGGCGGTCGCGAAAGCCCCGGCGGACGGCTACATGCTGCTGATGATCGCGGCGGCGGATGTCGTGCAGCCCGCGCTGCGTCAGGACCTCGCCTATGATCTGCAGCGCGACTTTGCGCCGATATCGCTGGTGGTGACGGTGCCTTTCGCGCTGGTAACGCATCCCGCCGTGCCTGCGCGCGATGCCAGAGAGTTGATAGCGCTTGCCCGCTCGCGTCCCGCCAAGCTCAACTACGCGTCTTCGGGCATCGGCAGCTCCGCCCATCTATCCCACGAGCTGTTCAACTCGATGGCGCGGGTCAGGATCGTCCATGTCCCGTACAAGGGCGTTGCGGAGGGTGTGACTGCGCTCGCAAGCGGCCAGGTCGACATGATATTCGCCAGCTTCCCGGCCGTACTCGCGCTGCTGGATGCGGGTAAGATCAAGGCGATCGGCGTCAGCACGCCGCGGCGCAGCGCCGTGATGCCATCGCTGCCCACGATTCACGAGTCGGGACTGCCCGGCTACGAACGCTACGGATGGTACGGCGTCGTGGCGCCGGCGGGTGTTCCCAAAGAGGTCGTGTCCCGGCTCAGCGGTGCCATCGTCAAGGCATTGAGCGCTGCGGATCTGCGGGACGCGTTCATCCGGCAGGGACTGGAACCGGTGACCAACACACCGGATCAGTTTGCCGCGTTTATTCGCGAGGAGCTCGTGCAAACGGCAAAGCTCGTCGAGGCTGCGGGAGTCAGGACGAACTAGTCCGCGTCACGGCCGAGACACCAATGACGCAGAAACCACGCAGGAGGTTAGCTTGATCATCGATGCCGATACGCATTTTCTGCCGCCGGACGTCTATGACTACATGGGCCCCGCATGGGAGGACGCAAGACCCCGCTTCGCCTGGGACGACAAGGGTCTGCTGGTGGGGGTCGACTTCCCGGGCGCTCCGGCACCCGTGCCGGGCGCAACGCCGCTGCCGCCGCCCGGCACGGGTTCGCGCTATCGCGGCATGTATTACATGGACGAGCGGCTGCGCGACTACGAGAAACTCGGCATCGACCAGCAGTTTCTGTTTCCGCAGCTCACCTCGACCGTATTCTCCTATATCGTCGAGCCCGGTCTGGCGAGCGCCATGGCGCATTCCTGGAACGTATCGATACTGAAACTGATCGCCCAGTACCCGCGCGAGCTGCTCGGCGGCGCGCTCGTCGCGCTGCAAGACCCACAAGGGGCGATCCGCGAGATGGAATGGGCTCACGCGCAGGGGTTCCGGGCGCTGATTCTCGACAAGGTGATGCCGGTGCGCGAGCACTGTTATTCCGAACCCTACGGCACGCGCCGCGAATTGTGGCCGTTCTTCGCGCGTGCGCAGGCACTCGGCATGCCGATTTTCCTGCATAACATTCAGCACGGCCATCGGCTCACGAACCTGCTCAACTTTCAGTACAACGGTCTCGACGCGCTGGCCCCGCAGGAAGGCCAGATGAGTCTCGTATCGTTGATCACCAGCGGGCTGCTCGACGATTTTCCCGACCTCAGTTTCGTATTTACCGAGGCCGGCGTGAGCTTCATCAAACCGCTCGTCGCGCATCTGGACTCGGTGTTCGACAACTCCGTGGTCGATTACGAGTCCGAAGACGCCGCCCCGCGCTTCAACTATCGCAAGTTGACCGGCGGCAAGCGCATCGTCTCCGAAGACGATTACCGGGCCAAGAACAAGCAGCCGCCGGGTTATTACTTCAGGAAGAACCTTTACTTCACGATCGAGACCGAAGAGCCGGAGCTCGCCGAAGCGGTGTCGCTATTCGGCGCGAGCCAGTTCCTGTTCGCGACCGATTATCCGCATGACGACCCTGGCGGCCGGATGAAATTCAAGGACGTCGAGTTATTCACGGCCAACCCGGACATCTGTGACGCGGACAAGGAATTGATCTGGTCGCGTAATGCCGAGCGATTGCTGGCAGCCGCGCGCACTGTCCCTCGCGGCTGAGCGCAGGCAAACGGTGCTGACCACCATCGTGGATGCAGCGCAGGCCGCGCCGGTACCGGGAGTGCTGCAGGCAAGCATTTCAGCGCGTCTCGCGTCGCACGTCTCGACTACACGCTGGGAGGATCTGCCGCAAGACGCTATTTCCGCGGCCAAGCGCCTGGCTCTCGATACGCTTGCCGTCGCCTGGCCCGGCTCTGAAGCGCCGGGCGTGCCGGAATCGTCCGCACTCCTCGTCGAGCAGGGCGGAAAACCGGAGAGCGTGCTCTGGGCAGGCACGCAGCGAGTCCCCGCGCGATTTGCCGCCTTCGTCAACAGCGCGGCGGCGGCGGCCCTCGATTACGACGGCATGCGGGCGACCGAGCGCGGCAGCGTCCATGCCGACAGCGTCGTGTTGCCTGCGGCGTGGGCGGTCGCCGAGCGGCAGCACGCCAGCGGACGCGAATTTCTGACTGCGGTTATCCTCGGCAACGACATCGTCACGCGGCTGGGCGCAGCGTCCGCGCTTCCGCACAAGGGGTGGTATCACACGTCGATCTACGGCATCTTCGGCGCTGCCGCGGCGGCCTCCAAGTTGCTCGCTCTGAGCCCGGAACAGACAGCCCACGCCTTCGGCATCGCCCTGAGCCAGACCGCCGCCACCCAGCTTCCCAACATCTCACGCAGTCTTGCCAAGCGGCTGTCGTCGGCGTTCGCGGCGCATGCGGGCGTTTTTTCCGCGCTGCTCGCGGCGCGCGGCATCACTGCGCCACGGCTCGCTTTCGAAGGCGCGTTCGGCTTCTACCAACTGTATCAGGACGGTGAGCCCGAACGGCTGTTTGCCGGACTCGGCCAGGAATACCCGCACACGCAAACCGCGATAAAAAAATATCCGACCTGCGCATGCAACCATACCGCGATCGAAGCCACATTGGGCCTCGTGCGCGACCACGGCCTCGTTGCGGGCGATATCGAGCGGGTCGAAGTGACGATATCGCCCTATGTCGATCGCCTGGTGGGCGCGCCTTTCGATCCGGGCAGCGATCCCCAGGTCGCCGCGCAGTTCAGCGTCCAGTACAGCGTCGCAGTCGCGATCCTGCGCGGCCGCTTCAGCGTGCTCGACATCGAAAACGCCGCGGTGCTTGATCAGGCGGTCGGCGCGCTCGCGCGCGCGGTACGGGTTACCGTCGAGCCGGCATGGGGCAACCGCCGCTGTGCACACGTCGCGATTACGAGCCGCCGTCATGGCGTCCTCGCCAAACACGTCGAGCTCATCCCCGGCGGCCCCGGCGTCCCGCTCGCGCATACCGAGCTCGTCGAAAAGACACGCAGCTGCCTCGGGTCCGGCCGGGCAGCGCTGGCTGGCGACGCGATCGACGGCCTCGTCGCGCGGCTCGATGCGGTCGAGAAGGTGGCGGATATGGCGCGCTTCTTCGACGGGATCGTTTAAGCGTCCCGCCGGGATTTTCAGGCGCTCAGGCGCAGTGCGGCGGCGCTCGCCGGCCGATAGCCGAGCTCTCGCGAAATGCGCATGGCAACGTCCCTGACCAGGTTCGCGAAGCCCTTGAGCGCCTGACGGCTGACGCGCTCTTTCAACGCGGTGATTCCGATGGCGGCAATGGCCTGACGCTGCCCGCTGTGAATCGGCGCGGAAATGCCGCACACGCCCTCCAGCCACTCACCGTCGTTGACCGCATAGCCGAGACGACGGACCGATTCGAGCATGCGCTGTATCTCCGCCGGCTTCACCAGCGTGCGGGCGGTGAACCGCGCCGGCGGATGCGCCAGATATTCGGCTGCCACCAGGGGATTGTAGGCCAGCAGCAACTTCCCGCTCGCGCTGCAATGCGGAGGGGCGGAGCCGCCGATCGTCGCGTTGATGCGGATCGGATAGCGGCTCTCGAGAACGTCCAGATAGACGACTTCCTTGCCATTCAGCGTCGCGAGATAAACCGACTCGCCGGTTTCCTCGTTCAGCCTGCGCAGGTGAGGCTTGGCAACCTGCAGGAAGTCGAGCCGATTCAGGATCAGCGTCCCCAGCTCCCATACCTTGAGCGTCGGCGCGTATTCCCCACTGTCGAGCTGCTGCGCAAAGCCGGTGCTGACGAGGGTGCGCAGAATGCGGTGCGCGTTGCTTTTCGTGAGCCGCAGCTTGCCCGCCAGCGCGCTTACGCCCACCGCCTCGCCCGAACGGCACATATGCTCGAAAACGCGCAGCAGTTTGACCGCAGTCTTATCCAGATCGATTCCAGTCGTCGAATGCAGATGCCCGAAACGAGATTCTACATTCCAGAACAAGAGCGTGACGAGACTACAGCATTATTCGACGGGTTCAGATCATATCGCTGGCAGGAAAGCCGCTCATAAAGCGTGCCGGCTCTGAGCGCGACATTGTGTAAGGCAACTGCGCATAAGGTTCTCTCCGCGACCCCCAACGCTTGAGTAACGAAGGCGGGCGCGGCGTAAAAAGCCCGCTCGACGCGCGGCGCAGCAATGAGCGGAATCGCCCATCACGCTCACTGTTCCGGTTTCGCACCGGACGCCTTGATGATCCTGCCCATCTTCGCCACTTCGGCGCGGACAAATTTTGCGAATTCTTCCGGCGTGGCGGTCTGCGCTTCGAGCCCCTGCTTGAAGAGCTGCTCCCTGGACTCGGGGCGCGACAGCGCTTTGACTATCGTCTCGTTCAGCCGCGTGATGATCTCCTTCGGCACCTTCGCCGGCGCGTGCAGGCCGTACCAGGTGTCGAACTCATAATCTTTCACGCCGGACTCCTTGAGCGTCGGCAACTCGGGCAGAAAAGCCGAGCGCTTCGCGCCTGTCGTCGCCAACGCCACGACGCGCTTCGAGTTGATGAACGGAACGGTACCCGGCAGCGCTGAGATCATCGTTTGCACCTGGCCGCCCACGAGATCGGTCAGCGCCGGTGCCGTGCCCTTGTAAGGAATGTGCACCAGGGTGGTGCCGGTTTCCAGCCGAAAATATTCCATCGCCAGGTGCGAAGTGCCGCCCGCGCCCGTGCTGCCGTAGTTGAGACTGCCGGGCTTGGCCTTGGCGAGCGCGATCAGCTCCTTGACGTTGCGGGCCTGCACGCCCGGGTTGACGACGAGTGTATTGGTGGTCGCGCCGATCATCGCCACCTGCACGAAATCGCGCACCGTGTCATAGGGCAGCTTGGGATACAGCGATTGATTGATGGCGATCGCATTGTGCGTCACCAGCAGCGTGTAGCCGTCGGGCGGGCTTTTGGCGACCATGTCAGTGCCCAGCGTGCTGCCCGCGCCGGGACGATTATCGACGACGGCGGTCTGTCCCAATCCTTCGGTGAGGCGCTGCGCGATGAAGCGCGCAGCGATATCGTTGCCCCCGCCCGGAGCGAAAGGCACGACGAGGCGCACCGGCTTCGATGGGTACGCTTCGGCGGCCAGTACCGGGCCTGCCGCGGCAAGCGCAGCACCGCAGATCAGCATGGAAATTTTCAAGGGTTCTCCAAATGGTGGGAAATCAATCGCCACGGTGGCGCGCACTGCCGTGCTCGCGCGCCGCGCGCCCGCGACAGCCGTTCCGCGCGGATCATGGATAGAGTTGCATGTTAGTATATCGGTTCCCGTTCGGCGTACCTTTGTAGAGCTGCGCGGTCCCCTCCAGGCGTCAGCACTGCACGCACGCTCCGACATCGATGGACAACGAACTGCTGCGCAGCCACGATGGCCACGTGACGCGCCTCACGCTCAACCGCCCGCAGAAAGCCAATGCATTGTCAGCGTCCCTGGTCGAGGCGCTGCTGAATGCCATCGAGTATGCCTATACTGACGGCACGCGCCTGCTCATACTCGATGCCCACGGCGATCATTTCTGCGCGGGCTTCGACTTCGGCGGTTACCTCGACGCGAGCGAGGGCGACTTGGTGCTGCGCTTCGTACGAATCGAGCACATGCTTCAGCAGCTCTACCATGCGCCGTTTGCCACGCTGGCGCTCGCACATGGCAGGAACTTCGGCGCCGGAGCTGACATCGTGTGTGCCAGCAGCATGCGCGTCGCGGCGCCCGGCACCACGTTTCGCATGCCGGGCCTGCGTTTCGGCCTGGTGCTTGGCACGCGCAGGCTGTGCGGACGTCTCGGCGCCGACGCGGCGCGCGAGGTTCTTGCAACGAGTCGGACTTTTACCGCCGAGGAGGCGCTGCACCTGCGATTCATCACGCGCGTTGCCGCGCAGTCGGAGTGGCCCGCCTTTATCGAGGCTGCGCGCAGGGAAACCGCCGTGCTCACGCAGCCGGCGCTCGCGCGGCTCAACGAGCAGACCTCAACCGACACACGCGCCGCCGATATGGCAGCGCTCGCATTGTCCGCCAGCGTGCCGGGGCTGAAGGAACGCATCCGCCAATTCAGGGAGAGCAAATGAGATGAGCGATCAGCTACCGCAGCAAATGCAGGCAGTCGGCATCAGCGCACCCGGTGGTCCGGAAGTGTTGCGCGTCGCCACCTATTCCGTACCCCAGCCGCAAACCGGCGAAGTGCTCATCAAGGTCGCAGCCGCCGGGGTCAACGGACCTGATCTGATGCAACGCAAGGGTCTTTATCCGGCACCCGCCGGCGCGTCGCCGCTGCTCGGCCTGGAGGTGTCCGGCGAGATCGTCGGGCTCGGTGCGGAAGTCTCACGGTGGGCAGTGGGCGACCAGGTTTGCGCGCTCACCAACGGTGGGGGTTATGCCGAGTATTGCACCGCCGATGCGCTGCAATGTCTGCCCGTGCCGCACGGCGTGCCGCTCATCGATGCAGCGGGTTTGCCTGAAACGTTTTTCACCGTGTGGAGCAACGTGTTCATGGGCGCCCGGCTTGCCGCAGGAGAAACCTTCCTCGTGCATGGCGGCGCCGGCGGCATCGGTACCACGGCCATACAGCTGGGCAAGGCATTCGGCGCGAAGGTGATCGCCACCGACAGTCCGGACGAGCGTTGCCAGTTATGCCGGCAGCTGGGCGCCGACCGGGTGATCGACTACCGCAGCGAGGACTTTGTCGAGATCGTGCGCCAGGAAGGCGGCGCGAACGTGATACTCGATATCGTCGGCGGACCGAACATCGAGCGCAACTTCAAGGCCGCCAGCCACGACGCGCGGATCATACAGCTCGCTTTCGCGCTCGGCTCCAAAGTGGATATCAATCTGATGCCAGTGATGCTGAAACGCATTACGTACACCGGCTCGACCCTGCGCACGCGACCCTCCGCATTCAAGGCGAGAATCGCCAGCGAGCTCGAGAACAAGGTTTGGCCGGAAATCGCCCAGGGGAAAATCCGTGTCGTTACTCACCGCACTTTTCCGC
>JBKJZR010000177.1:0-7124 GCA_046715035.1 Burkholderiales bacterium
GGTGATCTTCTTGCCCTTTAGCTTGTCGTAGCCGCCGCCCTTGGTCGCGATGTGCCGCATAATGATGTCGGCCGCAGTCCAGTAAGTGCCAAGCAGCGGAAAGTTCCAGGTGAAGACACTGCCATCCGCCGACTCCGAGCGGCCATAACCCATGGTGACGATCGGCATCTTGTCGCCCGGCGCTTTCTCCGTCAGCGCGAACGTAATTCCGGTCGACAGCGGATTGAACAGTGCCGCACCCGTCGGACCTTTACCTTTCAGGCGCTCGTAGCACTCTACGCCGCGGTCGGTGGCATAGCCGGTTTCGCATTCTTCATAGGCAATCCTGACGCCATTGATGCCTTTGTCGCGCTCGTTCACCAGATTGAGATAATCGACAAAGCCATTGGCCCACGGGATGCCGTTGGGGGCGTACGCGCCGCTGCGATAGACCAGCACCGGAATGAATTGCTCGTTGGCTTGCGCGTACGCCGGGGCGCTCGCGACGCCCGCGGCCGCGACCAGCCCGAGCACTAGGGGTTTTATAGCGGCAGCGATGCCCATTTACCACCTCCTGTGTCTGTTTGCCGTCCCGGCCAAGCCGGAATCCGACCGTGCGCCGCGTTATGCGGTCTTGATCTGGGTTGGAAAGTCTATTGACTGTGCATCCCGCGCGCAAGCTTTATGCGAGCGCCACCCTTCCCGCGTCAATGCGGAAACGGCCACAGCCGCAGCTTCTCCTTGGCGATGTGCCACAGACGGGCGAGGCCCTGCGGCTCGACGATCAGGAAGAAAACGATCAGAGCGCCAAAGATCATCGATTCCAGGTGTGACAGCAGCGCCGTCGACATGTGGATCCCCAGCCACGCCGGGAGCTGGTTGAGAAACAGTGGCAGGAGCGTGATGAAAGCCGCGCCGAGAAAGCTGCCGAGGATGGAGCCCAGACCCCCGATGATGACCATGAACAGCAGGCTGAACGAACGATTGACGTCGAAGGCGAGCGGCTCCCACGAGCCGAGATGCACGAAAGCCCACAGCGCCCCCGCCACGCCGATGAAGAACGAGCTCACGGCGAAGGCCGACAGCTTGGCATGCAGCGGGCGGATGCCGATGATTTCCGCAGCGACGTCCATGTCGCGTATCGCCATCCAGGAGCGGCCGATGCGACCGCGCGTGAGATTGCGCGCCAGCAGCGCGAACGCCGTCACGAACCCGAGGCAAAGCAGGTATTTCTTCAGCGGGGTGTCGAAAGTGAAGTCGAAGAACGTGATTGCAGGCGCGTTGATCGATCCGGACGGTGTGTAATTGGTGAGCCAGCGCACGCGGCTGAACACCCAGTCGAGGAAAAACTGCGCGGCCAGCGTTGCTACCGCCAGGTAGAACCCTTTGATGCGCAAGCTGGGAATGCCGAACACGATGCCCACCACGGTAGTCACGCCACCGGCGAGCACGAACGCGACCAGCGGATTGAGCTCGGGGATGCGCAGAGTCAGGTTATAGGCGGTATAGGCGCCCACCGCCATGAATCCGCCCGTGCCGAGCGAAATCTGCCCGCAATACCCGACCAGCAGATTGAGCCCGAGCGCCGCAAGCGACAGGATCAGGAACGGGATGAGGATCGCGTTAAAGAGATAAGGGCTGGCGATCAGCGGCAGCACGGCAAATGCGAACACGACGACCAGCCACACGAAATAGCGGTCCTGCCGGATCGGAAACGAAACCTGATCGGCGGCGTAGGTCGTCTTGAACTGGCCGACTTCGCGGTAAAACATACGCGTTGATGAGAAGAGAGAGGTGAGAGAAGAGAGGAGGGCAGACTATCGCCTGATGGCTACCGCGCGCCCGATTAGCAGTTCGTTGAAAAGCGCATCTACAAGGCCGTTCGTATTGAGCTAGCACAGCGGAGTCGAAATATGAACGGCTCGCAATCAATTACTTGGTACGCTTCGACTCCACACCTGCGGCGTGCAGTTTATCCTGAGCTCGCCGAAGGGCTCAGCGCGAACGGAGAATTTCAACGGACTGCTAGTCGCCTCTCTCCTCCTCTCCTCTCTCCTCTCGCCTTTCTCCTTTCTCAGACTCTGTCTATGTGCTTTTCGCCGAACAGCCCTTCCGGCCGCACCAGCAGGAACAGCAGCGCCAGCGTGTACGCAAACCAGTTCTCGATGCCGCCGCCGATGTGAGGGCCGAGATAGACCTCGGACATCTTTTCGCCGACGCCGATGATGAGGCCGCCGATGATCGCGCCGGGCACCGACGTGAACCCGCCGAGGATCACGACCGGGAGCGCTTTGAGCGCGATCAGCGAGAGCGAAAACTGCACACCGAGGCGCGAGCCCCAGATGATGCCCGCGACGAGGGCGACGATACCTGCGACCGTCCACACGATGAGCCAGATCTGGTTCAGCGGAATGCCGACCGACTGCGCTGCCTGGTGGTCGTCGGCGACGGCGCGCAAGGCGCGGCCGATGCGGGTTTTCTGGAAGAAGATCGCGAGCCCGGTCACCAGCGCGCCCGCGACTACGGTCGCGAACAAGTCTTCGCTGTTGATCAGCACGCCGCCGTCGAACGTCTTTTCGAGGACGATGATCGGCTGCTTGGGGATGCCGAGGTCGAGCTTGTAGATATCGCTGCCCCACAGGATCTGGCCGAATCCCTCGATGAAGAAAGTGATGCCGAGCGTCGCCATGAAGAGCGTGATCCCCGCCTGATTCACGAGCGGGCGCAGCACCAAGCGTTCGATCAGATAGGCGAGCATCAGCATGACCACGCATGTTGCGAGCAGCGCGAGCGGCAGCGGCATTTTTTCCATGAACCGCACCAGCGTCAGCGCGGCGAACAGCACCATTGCGCCTTGCGCGAAGTTGAACACGCCCGAAGCCTTGAAGATGAGCACCAGCCCGAGCGCAACGAGCGAGTACAGCACTCCCGCCATCAGTCCGCCGATCAGCACTTCGAGGAAAAATCCCATGTCAGGACGCTGCGCAGAGAACAGGCGCGAGGCGAGAAGCGAGAGGAGAGAGGAGCAACAGCAGTTCGCCTCCTCCTGCGCGGCGGAGCCTGCGTAGGAGGATCTTCGCCTCTCTCCTCTCCCCCCTCTCCTGTCTCAACCTCAATGCTGAACTCCCAGGTAAGCGTCGACGACCGCCTGGTTGTTGCGCACTTCGTCGGGCGTGCCGTCGCCGATCTTGCGGCCGTAGTCGAGGACGACCACGCGGTCGGACAGGTCCATGACCACGCCCATGTCGTGCTCGATGAGCACTATCGTCGTGCCGTACTCGTCGTTCACGTCGAGGATGAAGCGGCACATGTCCTGTTTCTCCTCGACGTTCATGCCTGCCATCGGCTCATCGAGCAGCAGCATGTCCGGCTCCGCGGCCAGCGCCCGCCCCAGCTCGACTCTTTTTTGCAGGCCATACGGGAGGCGCCCGACCGGCGTCTTGCGGATCGATTCGATCTGCAGGAAGTCGATGATGCGCTCGGCCACGCGGCGGTGTTCGATCTCCTCTTTGAGCGCAACGCCATGCCAGAGCGCCTGCGCCAGAAATCCCGCGGACATCTTGAGATTGCGGCCGGTCATGATGTTGTCGAGCACCGTCATGCCCTTGAACAGGGCGATGTTCTGAAAAGTGCGCGCGATGCCCTGCTGCGCCGCTTCGTGCGGCCGCATCTGCTTGCGCGTGACGCCCTTGAACGTAACGCTCCCCTGCTGCGGGTGATAAACGCCGTTGATGACGTTCAGCATCGAGCTTTTGCCGGCGCCGTTGGGCCCGATGATGGCGCGGACTTCATGCTCGCGCACGTCGAAGCTCACCTGGGCCAGCGCTTTGACGCCGCCGAACGCGAGCGAGATATCGTCGATCCTGAGGATCGTATCGCCGATTGCGCGTGGCTGCGCCATGCAGGCTTTCAGCCGGCTTTCTTGAGCTGCTCGGGCACGAACGTGCGCGCCTGCCGCATCTTGACATCAGCGCGCACGGTGCCCGTGCGGCCATCCTCGAACTTGACCTGAGTTTCGACTTCGCAATGTCCGGCGTCGCTGTAGAGCGACTCGATCAGCGGCGCGTACTTATCGGCGATGTAGCCGCGCCGCACCTTGCGCGTGCGCGTCAGCTCCCCATCGTCCGCATCGAGCTCCTTGTGCAGCAGCAGGAAGCGCCTGATCTGCGAATGAGCAAGCTGCGGGTCCTGCGCCAGGTCGCGGTTGACCTGCTCGACGCATTCGCCGATCAAATCCCCGACGACATCCTTGGCCGCAAGATCGGTGTAGCCGGAATACGCAAGATTGCGCCGCTCGGCCCAGTTGCCCACCGACGCGACGTCGATGTTGATGAATGCCGCACAAAAGTCGCGGTCGATGCCAAAAGCGACGACTTCCTTGATGTGCGGAAAAAACTTGAGCTTGTTCTCGATGTAGTTGGGGGCGAACACGCTGCCGTTCGCGAGCTTGCCTACGTCCTTGGCGCGATCGATGATCTTCAGATGGCCGTCGAGCGCAAGTATGCCGGCATCGCCCGTGTGAAAGTAGCCGTGCTCGTCGAGCGCCTGTGCGGTCGCGTCCGGCTGTTTGTAATACTCTTTGAGCAGCATCGGCCCGCGCACCAGCACCTCTCCATCATCGGCGATCTTGATCTCGACGCCCGGCGCTGCGATGCCTACCGAGTCGAGCTTCACCTGTCCGTCCGGCTGCAGGCAGATGTAGGCGCAGGTCTCCGTGGAACCGTAGAGCTGCTTGAGATTGATGCCGATCGAGCGGTAGAAGCGAAACAGGTCCGGGCCGATCGCAGCGCCCGCGGTATAAGCGACCCGGATCCGGCTCAATCCCAGCACGTTGCGCAGGGGCGCATAGACGAGCAGGTTGCCCAGCGCGTAAAGCGCACGATCGGCTGGCGACACGGGCTTGCCGTCGAGCATTTCAGCGCCGCAGCGGCGCGCGACGTCCATGAAGTAGTGAAACATGCGGCGCTTGGGAGCGCTCGCATCCTCCATGCGTATCATGACGGTCGTCAGCAGGCTTTCGAAAACCCGCGGCGGCGCGAAGAAACACGTCGGTCCGATTTCGCGCATGTCGGTCATCACAGTCTCCGAGCTTTCGGGGCAGTTGATCGTAAAGCCCGCCACGAGCGCTTCGGCGCACGAGAAAAGATGATCGCCGACCCAGGCCATCGGCAGATACGAAAGCATTTCTTCAGCGGGTCCCAGCCGGTCGAAACCGCAAGCGCCGCGTGCTGCCGTGATCAATGCCGCATGCGTGATGCACACGCCCTTGGGCTTGCCGGTCGTTCCCGACGTGTAGAGCATGACCGCGACGTCGGACGCCTGTCCGTTGGCGATTTCTGCCGGGTAGAAAGCGGGCTGGCTGGCATCGAATTCGCGGCCGCGCGCGGCGAATTCGGCAAAGCCGAGCAGCTGCGGTTGCGCGTAGTGGCGCATGCCGCGGGGATCGTCGTAGATGATGTGCGCCAGACGCGGGCAGCGCGGCAGGATTTCGAGCAGCTTGTCGACTTGCTCCTGATCTTCGACGACCGCAAAGCGTACCTCGGCGTCATCGAGCACGTACACCATCTCGCCAGCGACCGCGTCCTGGTAGATCGGCACTGGCACGCCGCCCAGCGCCTGCGCCGCTGTCATCGCCCAGTAGAGCCGGGGACGGTTGTCGCCGATGATCGCGAGCGCATCACCGCGCCGGAACCCCAGCGCCGCCAGCGCGCAGGCGAGCGTTCTGACCTCAGCCGCGACTTCGTCCCAGGTCCATGTCTGCCAGATGCCGAGATTCTTCTCGCGTATCGCCGGCCGCCCGCCCAGCCGCTCCGCGTTGGCGAGCAGCTGCCGGGGAAAGGTAGCGGGTTGTCCTGGGTCTGCTGGCATAAGGGTTCGGCAGCGCCGGCCGTTGGGGGTCTCGGGTAGTCCGCGAATGAACAAAAAAAGCAGAGCCTGCTGCGTCGGATATTCGGCCGGGCGTTAAGGCGGGCCCGGCGCTCACATGTTGCGGCGGTACTGACCTCCCACTTCGAACAGCGCGTCGGTGATCTGCCCGAGCGAGCACGACCGCACTGCCGACATCAGCTCAGCGAACACGTTGCCGTTGGCCATCGCGGTCTCTTGCAGCCGTCTGAGCGCAGCGGGTGCAGCCTCCGCGTTGCGCCGCTGAAAATCGCGCAGCCTGCGGATCTGGCTTTGCTTCTCTTCCTCGGTCGAGCGCGCAAGCGCTACGGTGCACGCGACGGCGGGATGGGGATTGCGGAACGTATTCACGCCGATCAACGGCAGCGTTCCGTCGTGCTTGAGCGTCTCGTAATGCAGCGATTCTTCCTGGATCTTGCCGCGTTGGTAGCCGGTCTCCATCGCCCCGAGCACACCGCCGCGCTCGGCGATGCGCTCGAATTCCATCAGCACCGCGTCCTCGACGAGGTCGGTCAGTTCCTCGATGATGAAGGAGCCCTGGGTGGGGTTCTGATTCTTCGCGAGTCCCCACTCGCGATTGATGATGAGCTGTATCGCCATCGCGCGTCGCACCGATTCTTCCGTCGGCGTGGTGATCGCTTCATCATACGCATTGGTGTGCTGGCTGTTGCAGTTGTCGTAAACGCCGGTGAGCGCCTGCAGCGTGGTGCGGATATCGTTGAAGTCGATCTCCTGCGCGTGCAGCGAGCGGCCGGAGGTCTGCGTGTGATACTTGAGCTTCTGGCCGCGCTCTGCTGCGCCGTAGCGCGTGCGCATCGCGATGGCCCAGATCCGTCGTGCGACGCGGCCGATCACCGAATACTCCGGGTCCATGCCGTTGCTGAAGAAGAACGACAGGTTCGGCGCAAAATCGTCGACGTGCATCCCGCGCGCGAGATACGCCTCGACGAAGGTGAACCCGTTGGCGAGCGTAAACGCGAGCTGTGAAATCGGGTTAGCGCCGGCCTCGGCGATGTGATATCCCGAGATCGATACCGAATAGAAGTTGCGCACCTCGTGCTGTGAGAAATACTCGGCGATGTCCGCCATCACGTTGAGCGAAAACTCCGTCGAAAAGATGCACGTGTTCTGGCCCTGATCCTCTTTCAGGATATCGGCCTGCACGGTGCCGCGTACGGTGCGCAGGGCGTGCGCGCTTATTTCCGCGGCCTCTTGCGCCTGGGGCGGCCGGCCTTGTTCCT
>JBKJZR010000178.1:0-13297 GCA_046715035.1 Burkholderiales bacterium
TGACGCAACATGCCTGCATCCCGGGAAATTTGTGCATGAGTGATGCTATCATCGCATGCGCCGCCGGCCCCGATATGCGCGAGGCCGCCGTTCCCCGCCCGGAGCCGCCCATGAACGATTCCGCACCCCGCTATCTCGTCAACGAGTACGCCCCCGACCCCCGCGTCGAGTTCGACCACACGGTCGCCGCAGCGTATGTCCGGTATGCGCATATGCTCGCCGCGCGGGGCTACGTGCAGAGCACGCTCGGCGGCATGGTGATGCGCGTGGCGCACCCGGACTACCCGGACGGACTCGCGTATGCGAAGCCTGCCGGGGTTTCGCTCGAAGAGATGACGGTCGAGGATCTGGTCGTTACGGACATCCCGCACGGGCGCATCCTGCACGGCAACGCCGCGACCAGCGTCGGGCACCAGATGAACCGCGAAATACTCAGGCTGCGTGCCGACGTGAACTGCGTGATCCATCTGCATCACGACGAGACGATCGCGCTGCTCGCGGCGGGGTGTGAGGAGATCCGCAGCTTCTCGCTGACGTTCTCGTACCTTATGCAGAAACCGCTCGCTTACCTGCCGGCCCACCTCAATGTCGAGGAGGACGTCGGACCGATCAAGACGTTCATCCACGACACCAATTGCATTGTGATGAAGCGGCACGGCATCACGGTGCTCGGCCGCAACGTGTCCGAGTGCTACCACCGGGTCAACGTTTATGCGGCCGAGGTGAAGCGTCAGATCATCGTGGAGCTCTTGTGCGCCGCTAAGGGCACTCAGCCCGAATACCTGAGCAAGGAAGAGATGGAATGGATGTTCGCGCAGGGCGACGGCGTCGTCTATCCGCAGCTCGTGCGCAGAAACCCGCCTTAAGAGCCTGCAATTGACGGGCGATGGTCGGCGCGGCACACATCGCCCGCGCGGCAGCAGCATGACCGCCCGGGCACACTGACGCTATGACGCGCGCAGCGAGCGGTCGAGCCCGCGCAGCAGCGGCAGTATGACGTCGATGGTGGGTGAGGCGACGCCCGCTTCGTGGGCGAATTCGTGTACCTGGCCGAGCAGCGCTTCGACCTCGATCGGCCGGCCGAGCAGCACGTCCTGCAGCATGGAAGGGCGCTGGCCCGGTTTGCCACGGCGCGCAAGGGCTTCAGCGTCGATCTCGCCGCGCAGATCCCAGCCCATCCTGGCGCCGACGTCGAGCGCTTCGCGCATGACGCTGATCGACAGCTGGCGCAATCCGGCATCGGTCCCCAGCCCGGCGAGATCGGTGCGGCTCAGCGCTGCAAGGGTGTTGCCCGACGCGTTGTTCATCAGCTTCTGCCAGATATCGCGGCGCAGGTCCTGCGAACCGCGCGCATCGATGCCGGCGCGGCGCAGCATGGCGAGCACGCTGGCGAGCCGCTCGCTCGTCGATCCGTCCGGTTCGCCGATGATGAAATGGTTGGGGCCGGTATGGACGATGACACCGGGCTCGACGATCTCGTTGGGTGAATGCACGACTGCGCCCAGCGTGCGCTCGGGCCTGACCGCGTTCCACAGCGCGCCTTCCGGGTCGAGCAGCGGCAGCGTGGAGCCCGCGCCGGGCAGACCATGCCGATACCACCAGGGTATCCCGTTAAGCATAAACACGGCACATCCGCCCGGCGCGAGCAGCCGGGCAATCGCCGCCGCCGCGCCGGACAACGCATGCGCTTTCAGCGTGACGAGCACGACATCCTGTGGCGCCAGGGTCGCAGCGTCATCGGTGGCGTGGCCGACCCGCGCGGTGATGTCCGCTCCGCCGGAGCGCAGCGTAAGGCCCCGCTCGCGCATCGCCTTGAGCATCGCTCCGCGGGCGACCACCGAAATTTCATCGGCCTGCGCTGCCAACAGCCGTGTTGCGAGGTGGCCACCGACGGCGCCTGCGCCAAACACACATACTTTCATGCCACTCTCCCTGACATACCATCCCCGCCTGCATCCACAGTTTTGTCGTCACCGCTGCTGACGGCAACTCACCCGCCTGCTTCGGCAAAAGATGCTGCCGGAGCGCGGGCGGTGACGCAGGGCGCGTAGCATCATAGCGGGTTTTCGGCGCACGCAGGATCGTGCGCGCGGCAGCAGCGCTCTGCATCGGAGGACGCATCATTGTCGCAAGCAGGAAATAAGGCCCGGCGGCGGATTACTCGCTATGCCCAGCGCCTGTTTCGTCGTGCGGATATACTCGGCGGATTGAAGGAGCGAAAAACCGATGGCTGCGAAATTGACGACTGAGGAACGGGGCTGGCTGATGAAGCTGGATACCGACGAGCCCACGAAGCCCGAGGTTCCCGAGCCCGTGGGTGCGCGTTTGGTCGAGCTCGGGCTCGCGATCAAACTGGTCGAGGGCGGATTGCAGCTGACAGCGCTGGGACGCGACGAGCTTGCCGGGCGCAAGCCGCACGCGTGAGCGGCGAGGGAGCTTTTCGACGCAGCGCGAATCAGGCGTCGGGAGCACCCAACCGACGTTTCGTGATCTTCAGCATTGCGCCGCCGGCCGCAACGCGGCGAGCGTTTCGTCGACCAGCTGCCTGATCAGCTCGCCCGCAGGCAGACCGCGGCTCATGCCGGCGGCCTGACCCGCCCACAGCGCCAGAAACTCCGGACGGTTGGCTTGCGCTGCGGCCTGTCGCAACGGGCCGGTGAGTGTGTTCTGAATCGGGAATGCGGGTATCTCGTCCTGCACCGCATCGAGCGTGCGCATGAACTCGTTGACCAGCCCGCGCGCGTGGCGTCCGGAAAATGCGCGCGTGACGAGCGTCTGATCGTCGCGCGCGTTCTTCAGTGCGTTCTTCCAGGCCGGATGCGTAGCGGCTTCCGGGCACGTCAGAAACGCCGTTCCCATTTGGACGCCCGCTGCGCCGAGCGTGAGCGCGGCGGCGATTCCCCGGCCGTCCATGATGCCGCCCGCGGCGATCACGGGCACGCGCACGGCGTCGGCCACCTGCGGCACCAGCGCCATCGTGCCGATCATCGACGACTCGAAGCTGCCCAGAAAAGTGCCGCGATGGGCGCCGGCCTCCGCGCCTTGCGCGCAGATCAGATCGGCGCCGGCGGCTTCCCATGCGCGCGCCTCGGCGACTGACGTCGCGGTGCCGATGACCTTCGCTCCGCCGCTCTGGAGCGCGGCCACTTGCGCGGGCGTCAGAATGCCGAAGGTAAAGCTGGCGACGGGCGGGCAGGCCGCAATTAAAGCTTCGAGCTGCGCCGTGAAGTCCTCACCGAAGCGGGCCGGCGCTTCACCGCGCGGGAGGCCGAGGGCGTCCTTGATCGGCTGCAGCAGGTCCATCGCCCGCGCGATCTGCCGCGGATCAGGTTGCGGCGTGCCCTGCACGAACAGGTTGACCGCAAATGGCTTGCGGGTGCGAGCCCGCATGTCCGCGACGCTCGTGCGGATCGCGTCAGGAGCGGAGTAGGCCGCCCCCAGCGAGGCCAGACCCCCCGCCTCGCAAACCGCAGTCGCCAATTCAGGCGTTGCCGCGCCGCCGGCCATCGGCGCCTGGACGATCGGATACCGTATGCCTAGCGCGCGCGAGCGCTGTTTCTGGAAACATGTCGCCATTCTCCTTCGCCTCCAACGCACGCGCGCGCAATGCGCCGCATGCAGCCGCCAGTCTAGGTTGCTTTACCCATCCTGAATAATGAATAATTCAGAACGCTGCGTTCTCGTTTCGAGAAGACATGGATTTCATCGCATTGCAGATTTTCACAGCCGTTGCCGACCTGGGCGGCATCACCGCTGCCGCGAGAAAGCTGCATCGGGTGCAGTCGAACGTGACGACGCGCATCCGCCAGCTCGAGGAATCGCTGGGCACCGGCCTTTTCATCCGCGAAAAGCGCCGGCTTACCCTGTCGCCTGCCGGCGCGCTGTTTCGCGAATACGCGGAACAGATCCTGCGTCTGTCCGAGGAGGCGCGTGCAGCGGTAGCCGGGGGCGCGCCGCGCGGGCGGCTGCGCGTCGGCACGCTCGAAAGCACCGCCGCGAGCCGGCTGCCGCCGCTGCTGTCGCGCTATCACGGCAAGCATCCCGCAGTGCGCGTCGAACTGCTGACCGCGACGTCCGACGCGCTGGTGGAGGCGGTGATGAAGCGTGAGCTCGAAGCGGCGTTCGTCGTGGACCCGCCGCCCGCGGCCGGGCTCGACAGACTCCCGGCGTTCGCGGAGGAGCTCGTGCTGGTCGCTCCGCGCGCGCACCCCCCGATCCGGCGTGCCCGTGACGTGCGTGCCGACACCGTCATCGCGTTCCCCGTGGGCTGCGCCTACCGGCGCCGGTTGCAGGCCTGGCTGGCGATCGACAAAGTGCGGCTCGACCAGGTGCTCGAGCTGAGCTCGTATCACTCGATCGTGGCGTGTGTCGCGTCCGGCACCGGCATCGCGCTGATGCCGCGCTCGGTGCTCGACATCATCCACGCCGGCAGGCACGTCAGCGCGTACCCACTGCCCGCGAGCGTGGCAAAAGCAACGACGGCGCTGGTCTGGCGCAAAGGCGATCCGTCTCCGGCGCTCAAAGCGCTGCAGGAGGAAATCGGGGAGCTGTGGCGGGCGCAGGGATTTGCAGCCGATGCCGTTGCGGCGCGGATTGAGCGCCGGCGCCCGGCCAAGGCATAATGGCCGCGATGAACAAAATCGACGATGCGCACGTGGCGTACGCTGCGAGCCCTCCGGATGGCGCGGCGTGGGCGCGAATCGCCTCGTTACTCGAGGCCGCGCTGGAGCGTGTTACCGGAGAAATCCGGCGTTATCCCGCACCGATTCCGGCCTGCGACGCGCACTTCAACCATCTTTTGGCCGAGCGCACGCGCATCTCCGAAGAGCTCGCGCGCCTGCGCGAAGTCGCGCTGGGACGCGTTGCGCCGGCGGCAGTCGCACCGGCACTGGCGCAGTTACTCGCACAGGCGGGAAGCCTCGACGAATCCGCGAAACAGGAAATCCGCACACTGCTCGGATAAGTACGCCCCGCCGCATCGGGGAAGGCTCGATGCTAGCCCGGATTATTCACGAACCTCGAGGCGTAGCCGACACACTGTCGAGCGCTGTCATAGTGTTCGTGAATAATGCAGGCTAGTGCTGAGAATCAGAAGTTTCGAAACATGAAGAGCTGCCACGGCATCTGCAAAAGCTCCTCCCCCTTCAAGGGGGAGAGCAAGCGCAGCGGCGAGGGGGCAACTGGGAGGGGGATGGGGTTCTGCAGCGCACACCGCCATCCCCACCCTGACCCTCCCCTTGAAGGGCCTTGAAGGGGAGGGAATGTTCCGAACACTCCGTGTCAGGACAATAGGCGAGTGGAAGCTGGAACCCTCAGAGCTTATTTTGGTAGAAGATCAGAGGCCGCGGCCGATCACGCCGCGGGCGGACGCTGGAACAGCCACTGAAACTGCTGCTTCAGGAGAAAATCGACAAGCGCGATATGATCTTCCACAGCTTCCTGCGCGACCGCGCCATAACTGGTCGCTTCGAGCTTGAGCGCAGCGTCGACTTCTCCTTGCTCGGTGATCAGCCGCAAACCCGCCTTGCGCGCGAGGTGGATCATGATCTGATTTTCCGCCAGGCAGTGCATGAACAGCGTCGTATAGCCCCGCGTGACCGCGCTCAGCTTCGCGCGATTCAGCAGCGCCAGGCCGTAACCCTTTCCGCGGTGCACCGGTTCGACGCTCAGGCCGAGTTCGGCGCAGCGCTGGTGGCGGTCGAGAGCGAGATGCGCCATGCCGATCAGACCCATGTCGCGGCCAAAGATCCCGAACACCTTATCGAGCGAGAAATCGATAGCGCCCACGTAGCTTTCGAGCGCGGCGTCCGCCATGAATGCGCCAAAACGCAGCCGGCGGTCTTCGGGCGACAGCGTTTTCAGGTGCCTGACCAGCGCCGGGCGCTGCACCGGCGTGAGCTTCTGTACGACCCCATTCATGACGGCTCCGGAAATGTTATGTTGCATAACAGCATTTTAACCCACCGATGGGCTCCGTATGTTAAGACGTCTGTTGGCTATGCAAGTTCTATTAATAATTTCTTTTGTTTTATTACAATGAGATGTAGTTTTTACTTAAGCCGTTATCTCACCATTTTAGAGCACCCAATCTCCGGTTTGGTGCAATGCAGTATCACGGTCTGATTTGTGATTCGCCAGGCGTCCCTCGGTGGGCTCCAGCACGCCGTTCGTGCGCCCGGCCCAGGCCAATGGAGAGCACGAACCAGCCGATCACGACCGGCAGTGTCGCCAGGGCCAACGTCGTCAGTTCCAGGCCGGCGCCGCGCGCCGCCGCAAACAACCCGCCGCTGGCCGCATCCGCGCCCCGGAATGCCACGCCGTCGATCACGTATTTCGCTTTGTATTTTTCCTCCCGGCCGACGGCGGTGAACAGCACCTCGCGCGCGGGATTGGACAGCGCAAAATTGACCGTGCGCTGCGCCGCCTGGAAGGCGACCACTGCTGCCAGCACCGGGCTCAGCGCAAGGACCGTGAAGCCGATCGCGAAAGTGAGCGGGAGGCAGGCGATTGCGGGCCCCACGCCGAAACGGGAGATGAGCCGGCCCGTGACCACGCTCTGGATGAGCAGCGTGAGCATGCCGACCGCCAGGTCGATGGTTGCGAAGATGCGCGTGCGTACCGCGGGATCGTCGGATGCCTCGGCAACGATATTCGCCTGCTGGAAGTATAGAAACGTCCCCGCCAGCGAAAGCAGGGCCACCCACAGGGCTATGCTCGCAAGATAAGGCGAGCGCGCGATGAGCATAAAGCCCGCCAGCGGGTTGCCGCCCACCGTCGCCTCCGTCGCTGGCTGCGCGGGCTGGTTCGGCGCCTGTCGTTCCCGTGCCGCGAGCTCGAGACGCCCCGCGCACAAGACCGCAGCTTCCAACAGCCCTGCCGCGACCAACAGCAGATGTATCGGCCCCAGGGTCTGCGCGAGCATCACGGTTATCGCCGGCCCGGCGAGCGCACCTGCTGATCCGCCCGCGGCGATGAATCCAAACAGCCGCTTGCCCTGCTCGCTGCGAAACAGATCCGCCATGAACGACCAGAAAACCGACACCGCGAAAAGATTGAAGACGCTGATCCAGACGAAGAAGGTGCGGGCGAGGTATATCCTGCCGGCGTCGAGCATGAACAGCAGCCAGAAGATGACGAGATTGGCGACGAAGAAATGGTAGACGAGCGGAATAAAACGCCGGCGCGGCAGGCGTGCGACGACCGCACCGAAGATCGGCACCGCCGCCAGCATCACCAGGAAAGTGGCAGTGAACAGCCAGTGCAGGTTGCGCACGCCGCCCGCGATCCCCATTTCGTCGCGCAACGGCCGCAACACGTAATAACCGGCGAGCAAACAGAAGAAATACGCGAACGACCACAGCAGCGCGCGCACTTCGTCCGGTCGCACGGCCACCAGGCGCCCTAATCCCCGCTCGAAATACGATGCGTCGCGCGTCATGGCCGGTGTATCGTGCCGCAGGCTGTCGGCCCCTGGCGGGAAACGTCACCGATTTCGGAAACGCGCGCGTCGTGCGATCGAACTGGCTGCCCGGTCAGGGAGTGATGCCGAGGATTTTGCGCCATTCCGCCGCCGTGATCGCGCGGCCGAACCCTGGCGTGCCGACGTCGAATTCCCTGGCGCGCGCCAGCGGTCCCGCCAGCACTGGCTCGAAACCCGCGTCTTCGACCAGACGCGCCGCGATCTTCAGTGCGCCGTCGTCGTCGGACGCGAGCGGAATCGCCACGCGGGGGCTCGGCCGGTGCGCTTCGCTGCGCAGCGCCGTGAAGCCGACGGAATTGAAGGCGCGCACCAGGCGCACACCGGGCAGCAGGCTCGCCGACATGACACCCGCACCCTTCGCGCGCGCTTCGGCGACGATATCCCCGTCGCGCGACGCGATCGGATTCGCGGGATCGAGGACGACCTTGCCCTTGAGCTCGCTGCCGAGCTCGCGTCCGATCTGCGGCAGCGCTGCATACGGCACCGAAATGAGGACCACATCACCGAATGCGGCTGCCTCGCGCGACGTACCCGTGCGCGCATTGGCGCCGAGACTTTCCACGGCCCGCTTGAGCGCGTCGGGGTTGGTGTCGGCAAACATCACGTCATGGCCGGCTTTGGCCCACAACGCACCGAGGGTGCCGCCGATCCTGCCCGACCCGATGACGCCGATTTTCATGCGCTGGGCGGCGCTGGCGGCGGACCAGGCGCGGGGGGCGATTCCGGCGAGCGTGGCTGCCGCGACGGCGGCGGCAGTCAGCAGGAAAACGCGCCGCGGCGGGTTGACGCGACTTGCGTGCGCATCGTGTGCAGCGCCGGATTGCGCGGATTTGTGTGTTTTCATACCGTCCTCCTTGGGAAACGGCTTACTCCTACCCGGCTCGACCTGTGTTCGCGCCTTCTACGGCTCGAACGATATGCCCCGGACGGCTTCACCACCGCCTATCGTGCCCAGGAACGTCGTTGCCCCGGTGTCGAGATTGATCAGATAGAACCTCGACTGCGTTGCGCCAGCCTGCGTAAACGCCGCGAAGGCGGCGCCGGTGGAATCCGCGATATCGAATGCGACGCGTTCCGACCCTGCAACGCCGAGCGACCCAACCGTAAAGAGCTGGCCCGTATTCGGGGAGACGGCCGGGGTTACGCCCTCGCGCGTACCCTGCGTGACGAGCAAGCCCAGGCGAGAGTCGATCGCATAGTTGGTGGTGATCTTGTCGTTCACCTTGTTGTAGGTGTAAGCGGCTGCCGCGATTTGCGCAGGCTTGCCGGCATTGGGGTCACCGGCTGCATAAACCAGGTTGCCGTCGACCTGGATACCGGGCTCATTCGCGTTGCTGTCGACCACCGCCCCCGTGTCGGGATGCAAGCGCATGTTCTGGCCGGAGTTGCTCACCAGGCGAATGCGATCGACGGTCGGGTTGAAATCGAATCCGAATTCAGCTCCATTCAACGCGACACCGAACGTCCCCTGCCCGACCTGCGTGACAGCTCCCGAGCCGGTGTTGATCGTGTACAGGCGTCCGCTGCCACCCAGACCGTAGAGCATGCCTTTGGCGACCCGATAGTCGATAGCCAGCATCTGCTCGCCCGACTGCAGACCCGACAGCGGCTTCTTGCTGAGCAGGCGGCGCGGCTGCCCGGCGTTGAAACTGATCAGCTGATTGCCGGCGGTCACGCCGTAGATTATTTCCTTGCGCGGCGTCCCGTCGGGCTCGGTTGTGGTCGCACAACCGGCGACGACTACGGCGGCGACAACGATGACTGCGCTGCGCGCAAGGCGTGACCATGGGGTCATGGATTTTTTCTGCATTTTTTTCCTCAATGATGGGTGAAAAGGTCTGCGTCGGATCGGATATTACGCGCACCGCCGCAACTTTAAGCCACGACCGCGCGCAGAGTAACTCACGCTGCGTCTGGACACCGCCGCGGCGCCGCGCGTGACTAGGCTAAAATAACCTGCTACAACAGCGCGGTAAAGGCCGGATGGCCTTTGTCCTGGCGACGAGGAGGTAGGTCGTGATGGTGCGTGCAAGCGTCGTATTCTGGTGCGTCTGCACAGCGGCGGCGCACGCGGCAGGCCTGACGGTCAATGTGAGCGACTTGAACGGGGTGCCGCTTGGCGATGCCGTCGTCTACGCGATGGCTGGCCCGGGGGCCGGCGCGGTCAAACCGTCGCGCACCGGCGTGGTAGCGCAGATCAACAGGACCTTCGTTCCCTATGTGACGGTGGTGCAGACCGGGACCCTGGTGAACTTTCCCAACCAGGACAGCGTGCGACACCACGTCTATTCATTTTCTCCTGCCAAGTCTTTCGAGCTCAAGCTCTATTCGGGCGTCCCCGCTGCACCGGTGCTGTTCGACAAGCCGGGCAGCGTGGTGCTGGGATGCAACATCCACGACTCGATGATCGCATTTGTGTACGTCGTCGACACCGGCTACTTTGCCAAGACCGAGAATGGCGCGGCGCGCATGGAGCTGCCCGCCGGCGAGCACGAGCTCAGGGTGTGGCACCCGCAGTTGCGCGGCCCCGTTCCCGCGCAGCGCGTCAGGGTCGGTGGCGACGGCGCAACGGCAGTGAAGGTAGCCCTCGATACCCTGCCCAAGCCGCCGCAGGCCGAACTGCCCGGCAGGTAGATCCCATGGTGTTCCGCAGCCTCGAGACCCGCATCGTTGTTTTTTTCGTCGTGCTGCTCGCGGTCGTCCAGGCCGCCGCCTTCCTGGTAGTGAGCGCGGCCAATGAGCGGATCGCCAAGCGGGAAGTCGCGCAGCAGCTGGCGGTGGGCGAGCGCGTTTTCCGGCGCTCGCTCGAGCAGAACGGCAAACAACTCTCGCAGGCTGCGACGGTGCTGGCGGCGGACTTCGGTTTCCGTGAAGCAATCGCCACCCGGGACACGGGGACGATCATCTCGGTCCTGAACAATCACGGGGCGCGCATCAACGCAACTGCCGTAGTGCTGGTGGGACTCGACAATAACGTGCTTGCAGACACGCTGCACCCCGAGCACGCCGGGCAGCCGTTTCCTTTTCCCGAGCTGATCGGCATCGCGCAGGAGCGGCGCCAGGCAAGCGGCATCGTGCTCGTCGCAAGGCAGGCCTATCAGCTCGTGGTGGTCCCCGTGCTCGCCCCGCTGCCGATCGCATGGATCGCAATGGGCTTCGCGATCGACGATCAGCTCGCGCGGGACATTCAGGCGCTGACTTCGCTGCACGTGTCGTTTCTGTCGGGGAGCGCGGGCAAGGGATGGCGTTTGGATGCGTCCACTCTCCCCGACGCTGAAAAGCGCAGTCTCGTCGCGAGCCTCGGCCAATTGCGGCCCGGCAACCCGATGTCAGCGGCGCTCACCCTCGGGGACCAGCAATACGAAACGCGAACGCTGTCATTGCACAAACAGGGCGATGCCGAGAACATCGCGGTACTGCACCAATCGCTCAAAGCCGCGCTCGAGCCGTTCAGTCAATTGCGCGATACGCTGCTCAAGCTCGCGCTCGCGAGCATTCTCGCCTCGGTCGTCGGCAGCATCCTGATCGGCCGCAGCGTGATCAAGCCGATCAATCGTCTCGCTGCGATCGCCCGCAGAATCCGTGATGGCGATTACACGCTTGCCGCCGACGTGAAGCAGCAGGATGAGATCGGCGAGCTCGCCTCGAGCTTCAACCACATGCGCGAAGCGATTTCGGCGCGCGAGGACAAGATCCTGCGCCTCGCCTACCAGGACACGCTCACCAACCTGCCCAATCGCGCGCTGTTCGCGGACCGGCTCGATTTGGCGATCAAGGCTGCCGAGCGCGCCAAGTCGAAGGTCACGATCCTCATGCTGGATCTCGACCGCTTCAAGCATGTGAACGACACGCTCGGCCACCAGATCGGCGACGTGGTGCTGCAGAAAGTCGGCGCGCGGCTGCAGGCCCTTTTGCGCAAGTCCGACACCATCGCACGCCTCGGCGGCGACGAGTTCGCGATTGTCCTGCCCAATGCGGGCGTTGCACAGGCGCAGGAGGTCGTCACGACGATTCTGACAGCGCTCGAAACGCCGCTGGCCATCGACGGCCAGCCGCTCGACGTGCGCACGAGCATCGGCGTGGCAAGCTATCCCGAGCACGGCCGCGATCCACACACCCTGGTGCGGCATGCGGACGTCGCCATGTATGTGGCGAAGCGCGGCAACAAGGGGCATGCGGTCTACCATCCCGATCAGCATCAGCCGCGCCAGGACCATCTCACTCTGCTGGGAGAGCTGCGCCGTGCGGTCGAGCAGGACGAGCTCACGCTGCACTATCAGCCCAAGGTCGATCTGCAGAACGGCACCACTACCCATGCCGAAGCGCTGCTGCGGTGGGTGCACCCGGCGCGCGGGCTCGTACCGCCGCTCGACTTCATTCCTTTCGCCGAGCAGACAGGCTATATCAGAACGATTACCCGCTGGGTGATCCGCAAGGCTATACAACAGTGCAAGCAGTGGCAGGACGCGGGCATCGGCATCGCCGTTTCCGTCAATATCTCCGCCCGCGATCTGCTGAACCCCGAGCTCCCGGAGCTGGTCGCAGGCCATCTCGCGGAATATGCACTCGACCCGCAGCAGCTCGTGCTGGAGATCACCGAAAGCGGTTTCATGGAAGATCCCGCGCTGGCGCTGGAAATCCTGCGGCGTTTCGACAAGCTCGGCGTAAAGCTGTCGATCGATGACTATGGAACAGGCTATTCGTCGCTGTCATACATCAAGAAACTGCCGGTTCACGAGCTCAAAATCGACCAATCGTTCGTGCGCAACCTGGCGCGAGACAAGGACGACGCGACGATCGTCAAATCGACGATCGATCTCGGACACAATATGGGACTGACGGTTGTGGCAGAAGGCGTCGAGGATCAGGACATCTGGAATCTGCTGCGTCGTCTCGGCTGCGATTATGCGCAGGGCTATTACATGAGCAAGCCGCTTGCGGCAGCACAGCTGGAAAGCTGGCTTGCCGCGAACGGCGTTTTCGGCAAGCGCACGGTGCCGCCCGTCCAGGTGGCTGCGGTCTAGCCGGCGCCCCCCATGCAACTTTCCCGCCGCGCCGTCCTCAAACTGGCCAGTGCCATGACCGCGTCCGTGACGATGCCCGAGCTGCTCGCTGCAACGCTGCAGGACTCGATGCTCAACCGCCCCATCCCGCGCACTGGCGAGATGCTGCCGGTGATCGGGCTGGGCACTTACGTGGTATTCGATGTCGCGACGAGCGCGCCGGAAACCGCCGAGCTCAAAGATGTTTTGCGGCTGTTCGTCGCGGGGGGCGGACGGCTCGTCGACAGCTCGCCGATGTACGGCCTCGCGCAGAACACGCTGGGCGCGCTGGCCGGCGAGCTCGGCGTGCTGCGCTCGCTGTTTCTCGCCACCAAGGTGTGGACCAGCGGCCGCCAGGCGGGGCTGACACAGATACGTGAATCGATGCAACAGATGCGCGCCCAGCGGCTTGATCTGCTGCAGGTGCATAACCTGCTCGACGTGACGACACACTTGAAGAGTCTGCGCGAGCTGCGGCAGGAAGGACGGATCCGCTACCTCGGCATCACGCATTATCACGCCGGGGCTTATGGCGAGCTCGAGAAGCTCCTGCAGACGCGCGACTACGATTTTGTCCAGTTGAACTACTCGATGGCCGAGCGCGACGCCGAGCACAGGCTGCTGCGCGTGGCTGCTGACATGGGCACCGCGGTGATCGTCAATCGCCCGTTCGCGCACGGCCAGCTGTTCCGAAAAACGGAAAACCGGGCGCTGCCGGCATGGGCTGCGGATTTCGACTGCGGCACATGGGCGCAGTTCTTTCTGAAATACGTGA
>JBKJZR010000179.1:0-56387 GCA_046715035.1 Burkholderiales bacterium
TGCGACAGGAAACGCTGGATCTTGCGGGCGCGGCTGACGCTCAGCTTGTCTTCCGGCGACAGTTCGTCCATGCCCAGGATGGCGATGATGTCGCGCAGTTCCTTGTAGCGCTGCAGGGTTTCCTGCACGGCGCGGGTGGTCCTGTAATGCTCTTCGCCGACCACCAGCGGGTCCATCTGGCGGCTGGTGCTGTCCAGCGGGTCCACGGCCGGGTAGATGCCGAGCGAGGCGATCTCGCGCGACAGCGCCACGGTCGAATCCAGGTGGGCGAAGGTGGTGGCGGGCGACGGATCGGTGTAATCGTCGGCCGGCACGTACACGGCCTGGATCGAGGTGATCGAGCCGACCTTGGTCGACGTGATGCGTTCCTGCAGGCGGCCCATTTCCTCGGCCAGCGTCGGCTGGTAGCCCACCGCGGACGGCATCCGGCCCAGCAGCGCCGACACCTCGGTGCCGGCCAGCGTGTAGCGGTAGATGTTGTCGACGAAGAACAGCACGTCGCGGCCTTCGTCGCGGAACGATTCGGCGATGGTCAGCCCGGTCAGCGCGACCCGCAGCCGGTTGCCCGGAGGCTCGTTCATCTGGCCGTACACCATGGCCACTTTCGATTCGGGCAGGTTGTCCAGCTTCACAACGCCGGAGTCGGCCATCTCGTGATAGAAGTCGTTGCCTTCGCGGGTGCGTTCGCCGACCCCGGCGAACACCGACAGGCCGGAGTGGGCCTTGGCGATATTGTTGATCAGCTCCATCATGTTCACGGTCTTGCCGACGCCGGCGCCGCCGAACAGGCCGACCTTGCCGCCTTTCGCAAATGGGCAAACCAGATCGATCACCTTGATGCCGGTTTCGAGCAGGTCCTGGCTGGGGGACAACTCTTCGTATTTGGGTGCAGTGCGGTGAATGGAGGCGGTCGTTTCCGCGCCGATCTCGCCCGCTTCGTCGATCGGGCGGCCGAGCACGTCCATGATGCGTCCCAAGGTCTTCGGCCCCACCGGCACCAAGATTGGCGCATTTGTGTTAACAACCTTCATGCCGCGGCGCAGGCCGTCAGACGACCCCAGCGCGATGGTGCGCACGACGCCGTCGCCGAGCTGCTGCTCGACTTCGAGCGTGAGCCCGATCTCGTTCATCTTGAGCGCGTCGTAGATTTTGGGCATCTGATCGCGCGGAAACTCGACGTCGATCACCGCGCCGATGCACTGGACTATCGTTCCTTGGCTCATCTTGGCTTCCTAATATTCGATTCGATTGCGTATCTGCAAGCGCACACCCGCGCGCCTTTACCACGATCGGTAATTGCCGCGCCTCATACGGCCGCAGCGCCGCCGACGATCTCCGACAGTTCTTTCGTGATCGAAGCCTGGCGCGTCTTGTTGTAGATCAGCGTGAGTTCATCGATCACATTGCCGGCATTGTCCGATGCCGCTTTCATCGCCACCATGCGCGCGCTCTGCTCCGACGACATGTTTTCAGACACGGCCTGGTAGACCAGCGCTTCAATATATCGGGTGAGCACTTGGTCCAGCACCGCCTTCGCCTCGGGCTCATAGATGTAGTCCCACGCGCCCGTCGGCACGCCCAGCTTTTCGCCCGAAAGCGGCAGCAGCTGCTCCATCACCGGCTCCTGCTTCATCGTGTTGATGAACTTGGTGTAGAAAATCATCAGCTGATCGAAGCGGTCGTTGGTATACCCATCGAGCATCACCTTGATGGCGCCGATCAGCTTCTCCATGTTGGGCTTGTCGCCGAGGCCGATCACGTGCGAAACGACGGTGGCACCCAGCCGCTGCATGAACCCGACCCCCTTATTACCCAGTGCGCAGACCTCGAATTGCTCGCCCTGCGACTCCCACTCCCGCATCCGGGACAGGGCCATGCGCAGCACGTTGGTATTCATGCCGCCGCACAAGCCTTTGTCGGTCGTGATGACGATGATGCCGATCTTCTTCACGGTGTCGCGCGCGACGAGGAACGGATGGCGATACTCGGGGTTGGCATGGCTGATGTGCGCGGCGACGTTGCGGATCTTCTCGCCATAGGGCCGCGATGCGCGCATGCGCTCCTGCGCCTTCTTCATCTTCGAAGCCGCGACCATCTCCATCGCCTTGGTGATCTTGCGCGTGTTTTGCACGCTTTTGATCTTGTTGCGTATCTCTTTGCTGCCGGGCATGTATGGGGTCCGCTGTGGCCGTGCTGCGACGCTTCAGCCGCTGATGTCTGGTGCCGCTACCGACGTTATCCGGTCAGAATGTGCCGTCCTTCTTGAAATCCTTGACCGCTTCGTGCAGCTTTTCCTCGTCGTCCTTTGACAGATCATTGGTGCTTTCGATGCGGCTGACGAGATCGCCGAATTTGCCCTTGACGTGGGCGCGCAGGGCGCGCTCGGCGGACAGCGCTTTCTTGACATCGATATCGTCGAAGTAGCCGTTGTTGACCGCGAACAGCGTCAGCGCCATTTCCCAGACCTGCAGCGGCTCGTACTGCGGCTGCTTCATCAACTCGGTGACCATCCGTCCCCGCTCGAGCTGTTTGCGGGTCGCCTCGTCGAGATCGGAAGCAAACTGTGCGAACGCCGCGAGCTCACGGTATTGGGCGAGCGCCAGGCGCACTCCGCCGCCGAGCTTTTTGATCACTTTCGTCTGCGCCGCCCCACCCACCCGCGACACGGAGATGCCGGCATTGATCGCCGGCCGGATACCCGCGTTGAACAGGTCGGTCTCGAGAAATATCTGCCCGTCGGTGATAGAAATGACGTTGGTGGGGACGAACGCAGTGACGTCGCCGGCCTGCGTTTCGATGATGGGCAGCGCGGTCAATGATCCGGTCTTCCCCTTGACTTCGCCCTTGGTGAACTGCGCGACGAATTCCTCGTTTACCCGTGCAGCGCGCTCGAGCAGACGGCTGTGCAGATAAAAGACGTCGCCCGGATATGCTTCGCGTCCCGGCGGCCGACGCAGCAGCAAGGACACCTGGCGGTACGCCCACGCCTGCTTGGTCAGGTCGTCGTAGATGATCAACGCGTCCCGGCCGCGGTCACGAAAATACTCGCCCATGGTGCAGCCGGAGTAGGGCGCGATGTACTGCATCGCCGCCGACTCCGCGGCCGTCGCCGCAACCACGATCGTGTACGCCATCGCGCCGTGCTCTTCGAGTTTTCTGACGACGTTGACGACCGAGGACGCCTTCTGGCCGATCGCGACATAAATGCAAATGAGATCCTTGCCCTTCTGGTTGATGATGGTGTCGATCGCAACCGCGGTCTTGCCGGTCTGGCGGTCACCGATGATCAGCTCGCGCTGGCCGCGTCCTACCGGCACCATCGAGTCGATCGATTTGAGTCCCGTCTGCACGGGCTGCGAAACCGACTTGCGCGCGATGACGCCCGGCGCGACTTTCTCGATCACGTCCGTGAGCTTGGCGTTCACCGGACCCTTGCCATCGATCGGCTGTCCCAGGGAGTTCACCACGCGGCCGATCAGCTCGGGACCGACGGGCACATCGAGAATGCGTCCCGTGCACTTCACCGTATCGCCCTCCGAGATGTGCTCGTACGCACCGAGCACCACGGCACCCACTGAGTCGCGTTCGAGGTTGAGCGCTAGCCCGAAGGTATTGTTCGGGAACTCGAGCATTTCCCCCGCCATCGCGTCGGAAAGTCCATGGATGCGGCAAATGCCGTCAGTCACCGTCACGACGGTGCCCTGGGTCCGAACGTCGGCCGACAGCGCGAGATTCTGTATCCTGCTGCGGATCAGTTCACTGATTTCGGATGGATTGAGTTGCTGCATAGCTGCTCCTTGAGTTCCGTCGGTTGCGCGACGCGCGGGTTAGGCTCTGCCGAGGCTGGCGGCCATGGCAGCAAGCCTGCCGCGCACCGATCCGTCGATCACTTCGTCGCCGACGGCGATGCGCACGCCGCCGATCAACTCCCGATCGACACCGACCTGGGGGTTGATCCTGCGCTTGAAACGCCGTTCGAGGTCGGCGACTAGGTCGGCAAGTTGCGAGTCCCCGAGAGGAAATGCCGTCGTGACATGGGCGTCGATCACACCCTCGCGCTCGTTCTTGAGCGTTTCGAATATCCTGCTGATTTCCGGCAGCAGCGCGAGCCGGTCATTCTCGATCAGCACGCGCACGAAATTCTGTGACTCGGCCCCGAGCTCTTCGCCCCCCAGCGAGGCGAACAGTCCATATAGCCGTTCGGCCGGCAGATTGGGATTATCCATGCAGCCGCGCATGTCCGGGTGCCGCGCCGCCTGCGCCAAATTGGCGAGCAGCTTCGACCATGCGGGCAACGCCTGCGCCTGGTCCGCCAGTTCGAACACCGCCTCGGCGTACGGTCTGGCTATGGTTGCTACTTCAGCCATGGAGACTAGATTTCCTGCTTGAGCTGGTTCAGCAAATCGCTATGCGCCTGCGCGTCGACTTCGCGACGCAGGATCTTTTCGGCGCCAGCAACCGCCAGCGCCGCAACCTGCTCGCGCAGCAGCTCGCGGGCGCGCGAGACTTCCTGATCGATCTCGGCCTTGGCCGCGGCTTTTTCGCGGTTGCCTTCCTCCCGCGCAGTTCCTTTGGCTTCTTCGACCATCTGCACTGCGCGCTGCTCCGCCAGGCGGACTATCTCCTGCGCGCGCTCGCGAGCCTGCACCAGTTCTTCGTTGGCGCGCTTGCCGGCCAGTTCCAGCTCCTGCCGGCCTTTCTCGCCTGCGGCAAGTCCATCGGCGATCTGTTTCTGCCGGGCTTCGACGGCACGCATCAGCGGCGGCCAGATGAATCTGGCCGTAAACCAGATGAACGCCGCGAAAGTGATCGCCTGCGCGACCAGTGTAAAGTTGAGGTTCATGGGTTGTTTCCCTCTCGGGAGCCCCGCTGCCGCGTTACCGCACGACCGTCAGCAGCGGATTGGCGAACGCAAAGAACATCGCGAGGCCAACGCCGATGATGAACGAGGCATCGATCAGGCCGAGCAGCAAGAAGACCTTGGCCTGTAACTGCGGCATAAGTTCGGGCTGACGGGCCGCTCCCTCGAGAAAGCGGCTGCACATGATGCCCACGCCAATACATGCACCGAGGGCGCCCAGTCCGATCATCAAGCCGATGCCGACGCCGGTATAGGCCTGGATCATCGCCAGCATTTGTAGTTTTTCCATTTTGTTTCCTTTCCGAAAACGACAGTGAAAGTAAGGCTGAAAAAGCTCAGTGATGTTCGTGCGCCATCGCCACGTAGACGATGGTCAGCATCATGAAGATGTACGCCTGCAGCGCAACGATCAGAATATGGAAGATGGCCCAGCCGAGGCCCAGCACGAACGCGAAAACGGTGCCGATGAGGCTGGTTGCCGCCATCATCCACAACAGCAGGAAGATGATCTCCCCGGCGTACATGTTTCCAAACAACCGCAGCGAGTGCGACAAGGGTTTGGAAATGTACTCGACGAGGTTGAACAGAAAGTTCGCGGGCCACAGCAGCGGGTTCGCTCCGAACGGGGAGCAGAACAGTTCGTGTATCCAGCCGCCCAAGCCTTTGACCTTGATGCTGTAGAAAATCATCAGTGCCCACACCGCGAGCGCGAGCGCGAAGGTGGTGTTCACGTCCGCAGTCGGCACGATCCGGAAGCCCTCCGGCGCGAACAAATGCGTCACAGCGGCAACCCAGTCGACGGGTAGGAAGTCCATCGCATTCATCAGCAGCACCCAGATGAATACGGTCAGGGCGAGCGGCGAAACAAAGCTGCGATCGCCGTGGAAGATGCCCTTCACCTGCTCGTCGACGAAATCGACCGCCAGCTCGACGAAAGCCTGCCGCTTGCCGGGAACCCCCGCGGTAGCGCCGCGCACCGCCCACCACAGAAAGCCGAATCCCATGATGCCGAGCAATATCGAAACAACCAGGCTGTCGACATGCAGTGTCCAGAACGCGCCGTCGCCGATGGGCTGCGCATTGAAGGTGAGGTGATGCCCGATGTACTCGGTCGGCGTCAGTTCTTTTGCAACAGCCATTGCCGGTTCCTATTCGGTCCTGCCGTCGCGCACTAGGATCGCTGCCTGAGACACCAGCACCGACATCACAAATGCTGTAAAAAACGCCGCCAGGACGACTTCGTGGTAAGTCGTCAGCACCAGCCAGAGCATCATTACGATCAGCGTAACCTTGCCTGCCTCGGCCCTGAGGATGGTGCGCAACGTGGCGGCCGCGGATTGAGGCCCTGCACCGGAGACCAAAATTGCAAACATCAATCCAGCCAGCCAGATCACGAGACCTCCCAACAGGGCCGACAGCGCGGCGTGCGCGCCGCCCCATAGTGCGGCCGCCATCGCCATCGCGAGGGTGGCATGAGCCTGCCACCGTAAAACCGTGCGGAAGGGGTTGCTCTTGATGCTGAGAATCACTGTTTAAGCCGTCGCAGAGCAAACCCGTTGATTGTACTAAGTTGCACCGCCCTGCGTCAAACCGCGCTGCATTGCAGCAACATCGCGTATTCAGCGCTTCAGGCGAGCGAGTATGTGATCGAGCTGCGTCAGGTTCGTATACTGAATCGCCAGCGTGCCGCTGCCTTTGCGTCCGGTCTTGATCACGACGGTGGTACCCAGCGTTTGCGATAACTCTTCTTGGAGACGAAGTACGTCGCGGTCGGCCGCGCCCCGGGGCTTTTTACCCGGCGCGGCACGGGTCAGCCGATACACGAGCTTTTCGGTATCGCGCACGGAAAGCCCCCGCGCTGCCACGGTGCGCGCTGTTTCGATCTGCTGCATGCCGGACAAGCCAAGCAGTGCGCGCGCGTGACCCATGTCGAGTTTGCCCTGTTGCACGAGCTCGCGCACGGGCGCCGCGAGCGCGAGCAGCCGCAGCAGATTGGACACCGCGCTGCGCGAGCGGCCGACGATCTCGGCCGCGCGATCGTGCGTCAGGCCGAACTCTTCGATCAGGCGCAGGATGCCGTTGGCCTGCTCGAGAGGATCGAGATCCTCGCGCTGAATGTTCTCGATCAGCGCCATGGCGAGAGCCGCGTTGTCGGGAACTGCGCGAACCAGCACTGGCACCGTATCGAGCCCTGCCATGCGGGCGGCGCGCCAGCGCCGCTCGCCCGCGATCATCTCGTAGCGCCCCTCGCCGACCGGACGCACCAGAATCGGCTGGATCACGCCCTGTTGGCCTATCGACGCCGCGAGTTCCCTGAGCGACGCCTCGTCCATATGCGTACGCGGCTGATATCTGCCGGGACGCAGGAGCTCGAGCTTGAGCTCTCCCGGCTGATCCCGGGCAGCTGACGGCGGTGCCGTATCGCCGCCGCCGAGCAGCGCGTCGAGCCCGCGACCCAGTCCTTTGAGCTTCGCCATCATGCCTCCTGCGCGCGCTGCGAAGTGCGGTTGAGCATCTCTCCGGCGAGTGCAAGATACGCTTGGGCGCCTTTTGAAGACCGGTCGAATTCGATTGCGGGCATCCCGTGACTCGGTGCTTCCGCAAGCCGCACGTTGCGGGGAATCACCGTTCGGTAGACCTTGTCGCCGAAGTGCTGCTGCAGCTGCGCGGAAACCTGCTGGGCGAGCGTGTTGCGCGGATCGTACATCGTGCGCAGCAAACCTTCGATTTCGAGGTGCGGATTGAGGTGCGCCCGCACTTTCTTGACGGTCTGCACGAGATCGCTGAGCCCCTCGAGCGCGTAATATTCGCACTGCATTGGAATCAACACCGCATGCGCTGCGGTCAGGCCATTCACCGTCAGCAGATTCAATGCAGGCGGGCAGTCGATCAGGATGAAATCATAAGCGGGGAGCAGCGGCGCCAGCGCGATGCTGAGCCTCGTTTCGCGGTGTTCGACATCGACGAGCTCGACTTCTGCGCCGGCAAGCTCGCGGTTGCTGGGAATCACATCGTAGCCTCCATGAGCCGAGGGCAGGCGCACTTGCGCAAGGCCGGCTTCGCCGAGGAGCACCTGATACACCGTTCGCGGGAGGGCGCGTTTGTCGATGCCGCTTCCCATCGTGGCGTTGCCCTGCGGATCGAGATCGATGAGCAGCACGCGCTGCCGGGTGAGAGCGAGGCTGGCGGCGAGATTGACGCTGGTAGTGGTCTTGCCGACGCCACCTTTCTGGTTCGTGACCGCAAGCACTCTCGCCATTGCGCTATCGCGGTACGCGCGTGAGAGCTGTCGTTGGATGTCGCCCCACTTGCGCGCGAGCGGCGAGTGCGTTGACCATGTCTCTCAACCTGCAGGCGCGAGCAAAACCAGATGGCGCTGTGCGCGCACCCCGGGCACCTGCAACGGAACCACGCTGCGCACGGTATAGTCCTGCGGCAGCTGCGCAAGCTCCTCGTAGGGATAAAGGCCTTTCATTGCAGCCAGCACACCGTGCGTTGCGCACAACCTTCCCGCAAGCTGAGTAAACTCGGGAAGATCCGAGAACGCCCGCGAGATCACGACGTCGTAGCGATGCGGTGGCTGCCAGGTTTCGACCCTTTCGCACACCACTTGCACGTTGTGCAGGTCGAGCTCGATCGCCGCTTGGCGCAGAAAAGCGGCTTTTTTGTGATTGCTTTCGATCAATGCCACATCCACGTCAGGCCGCGCCAGCGCAAGCGGTATCCCTGGCAGGCCAGCGCCGCTGCCGACGTCAGCGATCGATCCCAAAGGCAAATGCGGGAGCACCGCCAGGCAGTCGAGCAGATGGTTGGCCACCATCTGCGCGCTGTCGCGCACCGCGGTCAGATTATGCACGCGATTCCATTTCGCGATTAGCGCGATATAGGCGAGCAACTGGTGCTGAATCGCTGCATCGACGGGCACATTGAGCTTGGCGATGCCCTGCGCCAATTTGCCCGCCAGATTCATGCCGAGCGTTGTTCCCGTTTGGCAAACCCGCGTTTCAGGTGCACGAGCAACAGCGATATCGCAGCGGGCGTTACTCCTGACACGCGCGACGCCTGACCGATCGTTTCCGGGCGGTGCTGATTCAGTTTCTGCTGAACTTCCGCGGAGAGTCCGCGCACTTGCCGATAATCGACGTCGGTGGGCAGCCGCGTGGTTTCATAGTCGGCCTGGCGCTGGATCTCGGCATGCTGACGCTGGATATAGCCTTCATATTTACAATCGATCTCGACCTGCTCTGCAACGGTCGCATCGGCCGCGCCGGGGCCCGCGCCCGGCAGCGTCATCAAATTGGCGTACGACACTCCGGGCCTGCGCAGCAATTCGCGCAGCGTGTACTCACGGTCGATACCCTGGCCGAGCACGCGCTCGCTGTGCTGGGCGACCACTTGCGGATTCACCCACGTCGAGCGCAGCCGCTCTGCCTCGCGTGCCACCGCATCGCGCTTGCGGTCAAACCGCTCCCAGCGCGCATCATCGACGAGTCCAAGGCGCCGACCGATCTCCGTGAGCCGCATATCGGCGTTATCTTCGCGCAGGCTCAGCCGGTATTCGGCGCGACTCGTAAACATCCGATACGGCTCGGAGACGCCACGCGTGACCAGGTCATCGACGAGAACTCCGAGATAGGCCTCGCCGCGCTTCGGCCACCACGCAGTCTCACCCCCTACGAAACGCGCCGCGTTGATTCCCGCCAGCAGGCCCTGCGCCGCGGCTTCCTCGTAGCCGGTGGTGCCGTTGATCTGGCCTGCGAAGAAAAGTCCTGCGATCGATCGGGTTTCCAGCGAGGCGCGCAATGCGCGGGGGTCGAAGTAATCGTATTCGATCGCGTAGCCGGGCCGGGTGATGTGCGCACGCTCGAGGCCGGGAATCGAACGCACCAGCGCCGCTTGCACGTCGAACGGGAGACTGGTCGAAATGCCGTTCGGGTAGTACTCAGTAATCGTAAGTCCTTCAGGCTCAAGGAAAATCTGGTGGCTAGCGCGGTCGGCAAAGCGCACGATCTTGTCTTCGATCGAGGGGCAGTACCGAGGGCCCGTGCCCGCGATGACCCCGGTGTAAAGAGGCGATCTATCGAGACCATTGCGAATGATTTCGTGCGTTTCCGGAGTCGTTTGGGTGATCCAGCACGACACCTGCCGCGGATGCATCCCGGCAGAAGCGACGAACGAAAAGACGGGCGCGGGCGTATCGCCGGGCTGCTCGGCCAAGCCTGAAAAATTGATCGACCGGCCATCGATGCGTGGCGGTGTTCCGGTTTTCAGCCGCCCCACGGGCATTTTCAACTCGCGCAGGCGCGCGGCCAGCGTCGCAGCCGGGGGGTCCCCGGCCCTTCCCCCCGCATGATTTTGCAATCCGACGTGGATCAGGCCCGCTAAAAAGGTGCCGGCGGTCAAAACCACGCTCTCGGCGCCAAACCGCAGGCCCATTTGCGTGACAACGCCAGCGACTCGATCTCCTTCCACCCACAAGTCGTCCACCGCTTGTTGAAAGATGGAAAGCCCGGCCGCGTGCTCCAGCCGACTGCGGATCGCCGCTTTGTAAAGCAGGCGATCGGCCTGCGCGCGGGTAGCCCGCACGGCGTGGCCTTTGCTCGAATTGAGGATGCGAAACTGGATACCAGCCTCGTCGGTGGCGATAGCCATCGCGCCACCGAGCGCATCGATTTCCTTCACGAGATGGCCTTTGCCGATGCCGCCGATAGAAGGATTGCACGACATCTGGCCCAGGGTTTCGACGTTGTGGGTCAATAACAGCGTCCTGCGCCCCATCCGCGCCGCTGCCAGCGCAGCCTCGGTGCCGGCATGCCCGCCGCCGACGACGATCACCTCGAATTTATCGTGGAAGTTCACAAAACACCCGCTGTTTGAGGGCCGCAATGATATCCCAAATCAGCCCTCCAGCCGAGATGTTCCACGTGAAACTATCGTTTCACGTGGAACTCTATTTGCCGATGCAGAATTTCGAAAAGATCTCCCCGATGAGTTCATCGGCCGTGTATTCGCCAGTGATGCTGACCAGCTCACGTTGCGCCAGGCGTAACTCCTCGGCAAAAAGCTCGGGCGCGCTGACGACCGCTGGGGCACGGGCAAGATGGGCAGACGCCGCCCTGATGGCGTTGAGATGACGCTCGCGCGCCATGAATGTCCCCTCGGCCTCCACCCAGCCTGCCCGGTCGAGAACGGCGTCCTTTAGAAGTTCGATTCCGAGGCCGGTCGCGGCAGAAATCTCGATGTCCGCGGGTGGATAAGCCACCTCGGCCAGAGCTGCTATTGCGGGGGCCAAGTCGATCTTGTTGACGACGTGCAACCGCGGCACGCGTTCAGCGAGTCCTGCCAGCGCCGCATCGGAAGCCCGTGTTTCAGGACGCGTCACATCACTCAGCCATACTACGAGGTCTGCCTTGCTAATATGTTCATAAGTTCTTGATATACCTATCTTTTCTATTTTATTGCGAGCTTCCCTGAGGCCCGCCGTGTCGACGAAGTGCAAGGGAACCCCGCGCACATTGATACTTTGGTGTATGGCGTCGCGGGTGGTGCCGGGCAGAGCGGTGACGATCGCGACATCCTCGCCGGCCAGGCGATTGAGCAGACTCGATTTTCCGACGTTGGGGCGCCCTGCGAGCACGACATGGATGCCTTCCCGCAACAGACTGCCGCGTCGCGACGCCTCTAGTACTTGCGCCAACTGGTGGCGCACCCCATCGAGTCTGGCACGGACTTGGGGCTGCTGCACGAACTCGAGATCTTCGTCGGGGAAATCTATCGAGGCTTCGACCAGCGCCCGCAGTTCCACGAGCGCCGCAACCATCGCACCGATACACTGCGAAAATTCGCCTTGCAGCGACCGCACGGCGCAGCGCGCCGCGGCGATCGTCGACGCATCGATCAGGTCGGCGACGCTCTCGGCTTGGGCTAGATCCAGCTTGTCGTTGAGAAACGCGCGTTTGGTGAATTCGCCCGGTTCTGCCGCGCGCGCGCCGAGTTCGAGGCAGCGCCGCAACAAGAGTTGCAGCACGATTGGACCGCCGTGCGCGTGCAGCTCGATCACGTCTTCGCCGGTGTAGGAACGCGGCTGGGGAAAGAAGATCGCCAGACCCTGGTCGATGAGCGCGCCCTCGCCGTCCCGAAATCCCACTCGGACTGCCTGCCGCGGCGGCGGGTGCTTGCCCGTCAGCACGTGCAGCATCCCACCAAGATTGGCTCCCGAGATGCGCACGACCCCGATGCCGCCACGACCCGGCGGCGTAGCGATGGCGGCTATCGCCTCATTTGCCATGCGCCGGCTTGGGGGACTCCATCGCGCGCGTGATCTGCCACTGCTGGGCGATCGAAAGGACGTTGTTGACGAGCCAGTACAACACCAGGCCCGCGGGGAAGAAAAAGAAGAAAATGCTGAACGCGATCGGCATGATCTTCATCACCTTGGCCTGCACCGGATCCGGGGGTTCTGGATTCAAATAGGTTTGAATGATCATCGTTGCGCCCATCAGCACCGGCAAGACGAAATACGGGTCAGGAGCCGACAAGTCATTGATCCATAAAGCAAACGGTGCCTGCCTGAGCTCTACGCTCGCCAGCAGCACCCAATATAGCGCAATGAAAACGGGAATCTGTACGAGGATCGGCAGGCACCCACCAAGCGGGTTGATCTTCTCGGTCTTGTACATTTCCATCATCGCTTGGTTGAGACGCGCGCGGTCGTTGCCGTACTGCTCCTTTAGTTTCTGCATGCGCGGCGTCATAACGCGCATCCTTGCCATCGACCGATAGCTCGCCGCCGATAACGGATAGAACAGGGCCTTGATGATGACCGTCAGGATGATGATCGCCACGCCCCAATTGCCCACCCACCGATAAATCCATTGCAGCAGCCAGAACAGCGGCGCGGCGATGACGGTCAACCACCCGTAATCCACGGTGAGATCCAGGCCGGGAGCCAACTGGCTCAGTTTGTCCTGCTCCTGCGGGCCGGCATACAGCGGCACGGTCAGCCTGGCGCTGCTGCCCGGTTCGACGCTCCCCGCTGATACGATGACGCCGACCGAATACAAACCGTTGTCGAGGCGCTGCGTGAAAAACTCGCGTGGCGCATTGTTGGCGGGCAGCCATGCACTGAGAAAGTAGTGCTGCAGCACAGCGATCCACCCATCATTGCTTTTCTTGCGAAAGCCCGATTTGTCTTTGTCGATATCGCCGAAGGCGATTTTCTGAAACTTATCCCTATCGGTGTAGAGTGCCGCCCCGGTATAAGTAGGCAGCATCGCCGAGTCGCCGGCCGGCGGCTTGCCGTCACGCACGAGCTGGAAGTAGGCATCGGCGTGGATGGGCGCCGCGGACTTGTTGTCGATTTCATAGCTGACATCAATCAGATAGCTGCCGCGGCGAAAGGTATAGATCTTGGTCACTTGCACGCCGTCGACGGGTGGCGCCGTCAAACGCACGGCGACACTGTCGGCGCCGGGCGCAAGCTTTATGTCGCGTTCGGTCGTCGCATAGCGCGTGCGGTGATTCGGCAGGCCGTTGCCGATCAGCCCGGATTGAGCGACGTAGATATGGTCGCCATCCGGCTGTAGCAGCATGAAGGTTTTCTTGCGATCGAGCGTATCGCGATGGGAAAGCAGCTCGAGCCCGCGCAGATCACCCCCGGCAGTATCGATCTCGGCGACAAACAGCTCCGTCGCCACACGGACTGTCTCCCCTTTCTGCAGCGCGCCGCTGGCTGCGGGAGGCGCGGTGCCGGCGGGTGCGGCGCTCAAGGGGCGCGACGGCGCCGGAACCGGCGTTCCGCTTGGCGCGGCGGGAGCTCCGACGGAGGGTTCAGCTGACGGCAGAGGCCGTCGATCCTTCTGCCACGCGTCGAACAGCATGAACACCGAGAACGTGAACACCATGAACAGAACTAAGCGCTGAGTATCCATAGACTGATTGCCGATTAATGGGTCGCAGGGGCTAAAGCGCGGCCGTGCACTGCCGATGTGCGAGTATCAGCAGATCGCGCAATTCGAGACGGGCTACGCCAGACATGGCGCGCGTGATCGCCACCCGCGGACGCACGACTACATCGAGACCGGGTAATACGTCATGCTCTGCGCGAAATACTTCGCGCACGAGACGTTTCGCATAATTGCGCACCACTGCCCGCTGCGCCACTCGCTTGCTCATCACCACGCCGAGTCTCGCGCCGGGGCTGCCATTGGGTTTGGCATAAACCTGGAACAGCGCGCCCCTGACGGCGCACCTATGTGCAAACACCGCGGCAAAGGCATGCGGCCCGTCGAGCCGCCGCGCGCGGGTAAAGGAAAATTGCCCTTCGGGCCCCGTCAAACGCCCAGGCGCGCGCGCCCTTTGGCGCGCCGCGCACGCACGACCGCACGGCCGCCGCGGGTCTTCATGCGTACCCGGAATCCGTGCGTGCGTTTGCGCCGCGTCGTCGATGGCTGATACGTGCGTTTCATGATTTCTGCCCGTCCGGAAGTGAAAAGCCCGCTATTACAACCGCTGGGCGGGCACTCTGTCAAATGACGTTCAGTCGCGCGCGCGGTACCGGCGCGGCCCCGATGGTTGTGGATAACTTCTGCCGAAAACGTTAAAATCAGTGCTGGAATTCGATGTTTTTCCCCCCCACCCGTTCACCACTCCGCCGGTCTTCGTAATGAATAGCTTTTGGCGTTCCTGTCTCGATCATTTCGAGGAGCAGCTGCCACCGCAGCAGTTCAAAACGTGGATCAAGCCGCTCAAATTTCAGGGGGCTGATAATGCGTACACGCTGCTCGCTCCCAACCGCTTTGTCCTGCAGTGGATACGCGACCGATTTCTCGACGAAATCCGGCGGCTGGCGAACGAGCAGCTCGGCGCCGATGCGACCATCAGCCTCGTGCTCGTCGAGCGGGATGTGCCTGTTGCGGCCAAGCCGCTGGTACCGGAGACGCGGGGCGCCAAGCCGAGCACGCGCGAGATTTCCCGCCTCAACCCGGAATTGAGCTTCAACACGTTCGTAACGGGTAAGGCCAATGAGCTCGCGCGTGCCGCAGCCGTCCAGGTAGCCGAGCGTCCCGGCGCCGCTTACAACCCCCTGTTCATCTACGGCGGGGTGGGTCTGGGCAAGACGCACCTCGTCCATGCCATCGGCAACCTGGTGCAGGAAAAGCTGCCGCAAAGCCGCATCCGCTATATACACGCCGAGCAGTACGTGTCCGACGTGGTGCGCGCCTATCAGCACAAGGCTTTCGATGACTTCAAACGTTACTATCATTCGCTCGATCTGCTGTTGATCGACGATATCCAGTTCTTCAGCGGCAAGAGCCGCACCCAGGAAGAGTTTTTCTACGCGTTCAACGCGCTTATCGAGTCTCACAAGCAGGTTGTGATCACGTGCGACACCTATCCGCGTGAGATCGCCGGTATGGAGAATCGTCTTATTTCGCGTTTCGGCTGGGGCCTGACGGTCGCTGTCGAGCCGCCCGAGCTGGAGATGCGAGTAGCCATCTTGCTACGCAAGGCGGCCGCTGAAAACGTGGCGCTGGACGAAACCGTGGCTTTTTTCATTGCCAGCCATAGCCAGACCAACGTCCGCGAGCTCGAGGGCGCGCTCAAACGCATCCTTGCGTATTCGCGTTTCTCCGGCCAGCCCATTTCCATCGCGCTGTGCCGCGAGGCCCTGCGCGACTTGCTCGCGCTGCAAAGCCGGCAGGTATCGATCGATAACATACAGAAAACAGTCGCCGATTATTACAAGATCAAGGTTTCAGAGATGTATTCCAAGAAGCGCAGCCGCAACGTCGCGCGGCCGCGCCAGATCGCGATGGCACTGGCCAAGGAGCTTACGCAGCTAAGCCTGCCGGACATCGGTGACGCGTTCGGCGGGCGCGATCATACGACGGTTCTGCATGCGTGCCGCCGCATTGCGGCGCTCAAGACCACGAGCAATGACATCACCCGCGATTTCGATTCCCTGCTCAAGGTTCTGCGCAGTTGACATCCTGTGGGTCTTTTGTGCATAGGCCGGAGTATCCGCACAACTCAATTATCATCAACAATCGATTCACAGCCAGGACGCCGGTCTATTCGGCAGTTCGGCTCCTCCGCTATGCGCCTGCCGAGCTGCAGTTACCCACAAAAATAACGACTGTATCTATTACTACTAGAAAGATATAACCATGAAACTGGTACAGGCACAGCGCGACGATTTGCTCAAACCGCTGCATGCAGTTTCCGGTATCGTCGAGAAACGCCATACTCTTCCCATCTTGTCCAACGTGCTCCTCGAGCGCAGTGGCGAACGCCTGCATCTGGTTGCGACCGATCTCGAGATTCAGGTGGCGACGAGTTTTTCACTTCGGCAGAAAAGCGCCGAAAACTATCTCGTGACCGTATCGGCGCGAAAACTTCAGGAAATACTGCGTTCGTTGCCCGAGCAGGCCGAGGTTACGCTGGAAACGCAGAACAATCGCCTGCAGGTGAAGTCCGGCAAGAGCCGCTTCAACCTGCAGACGCTCCCCGCCGAAGACTTTCCGAAAATGGCACAGGCGGCCGGAGCGGTGACCCAGATCAATCTGCCGCAAAAGGCGCTGCGCGCGTTGTTGCTGCTCGTGCAGTATGCGATGGCTCAGCAGGACATCCGTTATTACCTGAACGGGATGCTGCTGGTGGTGGAAGACGGCCTGCTCAAGGCGGTGGCCACCGACGGTCATCGCCTGGCATACGCCAACATTTCGACCCAGCAGAAAACCGAGCGCCAGGAAGTGATACTGCCGCGAAAAGCCGTGCAGGAGCTCGTCAAACTGCTCAGCGATACCGACGATGAAGTGACCATAGGCATAGCGGCGAGCCAGGCCCGTTTCGAGCTCGGGCCGGTTGTTCTCGTGACCAAAGTCGTCGACGGAAAGTTTCCCGACTATACCCGCGTGATTCCGACGGCGAACAAGCACACGTTTTCGCTGCCGCGTTTAACGCTGCAGCAGGCGCTGCAGCGGGTGGCCATCCTCTCTAACGAAAAGTTCCGCGGCGTGCGCTGGACGCTGACGGCAGGCCAGCTGCGCATAGCCTGTACCAATACCGAACAGGAAGAGGCGTTCGAGGAGCTGGAAATCTCCTACCAGGGCGAAGCCCTGGATATCGGCTTCAACGTCACCTACCTGCTGGACGTCCTTGCCAATCTCTCGTCCGAGAACGTGATCTGCTCATTCGGAGATGCCAACAGCAGCGTGCTGATTACCATCGCGGAAGACGCAGATTTCAGGTATGTCGTCATGCCGATGCGCATTTAGTCGCCAACGAACAGAAAACAAAACCCAATGACGGAAAACCCCCTGAATCTCCCTAACGGCGACGAATACGATGCGGATAGCATCAAAATTCTCAAAGGCCTGGACGCCGTGCGTAAGCGGCCAGGCATGTATATCGGCGATACCAGCGACGGCACCGGTCTACACCATATGGTGTTCGAGGTAGTAGATAACGCGATCGATGAAGCGCTGGCGGGCTATTGCGACACGATAACGGTCACCATCCACGCCGACAATTCGATCAGCGTGCAGGACAACGGGCGCGGCATTCCCACCGATATCAAGGCGGATGACGAGCAGCGGCGCTCAGCTGCAGAGATCGTCATGACGGAGCTGCACGCCGGCGGGAAATTCGACAACAATTCCTACAAAATATCGGGCGGCCTCCACGGAGTCGGCGTTTCGGTCGTCAACGCGCTTTCCGAATGGCTGCGGCTTACGATACGCCGCGACGGCAAGACGAACTTCATCGAGTTCAGGCACGGAGTACCTACCGCGCCGCTGATGGACATCGGCAGAACCGAAAAGCGCGGCACGGAAGTGCACTTTCTCGCCAGCGGCGAGACATTCAATAACATCGAGTATCACTACGACATCCTCGCCAAGCGCCTGCGTGAGCTGTCCTTCCTCAATAACGGCGTGAAGATAACGCTCGTCGATCAACGCACCGGCAAGCAGGAAAACTTCTCGTTCGTCGGCGGCGTGAAGGGATTCGTCGAGTACATGAACCGCAGCAAAAGCGTGCTGCATCCGAAGATCTTCTATTCGGTAGGCGCCAAGGAAGGCCTAATCGTCGAGGTGGCGATGCAGTGGAACGACACCTACGCCGAGTCGGTGCAGTGCTTCACCAACAACATTCCGCAGCGCGACGGCGGCACGCATCTCACCGGCCTGCGCGCGGCGATGACCCGCACACTCAATAATTACATCGAGCAGAACGAGCTGGCGAAGAAAGCGAAAGTCGAAACGTCCGGTGATGACATGCGCGAGGGCCTGACATGCGTGCTGTCGGTGAAAGTACCCGAGCCCAAGTTTTCTTCGCAGACCAAAGACAAGCTGGTGTCGAGCGAGGTGCAGCCGGTCGTGCAGGAGATCGTCGCCGCCAAGCTGAGCGAATTTCTGCTTGAGAATCCCAATGACGCACGAATAATCACGACCAAGATCATCGAGGCGGCGCGGGCACGCGAAGCCGCCCGCAAGGCGCGCGACATGACGCGCCGCAAGGGCGTCCTCGATTCCCTCGGTCTGCCCGGGAAGCTTGCGGACTGCCAGGAAAAAGACCCGGCGCTGAGTGAGCTCTACATCGTCGAAGGTGATTCGGCCGGGGGCTCCGCCAAGCAGGGGCGCGATCGCAAGAACCAGGCGATCCTGCCGCTCAAAGGCAAGATCCTCAACGTCGAGAAGGCCCGGTTCGACAAGCTGCTGTCATCCCAGGAAATCACCACGCTCATCAACGTCCTCGGCTGCGGCATCGGCAAGGACGAGTACAACATCGACAAACTGCGCTACCACCGCATCATCATCATGACCGACGCCGATGTGGACGGCTCGCATATCCGCACGCTGCTGCTGACGTTTTTCTACCGCCAGATGCCGGAGCTTATCGAGCGGGGCCATATCTATATCGCGCAGCCGCCTCTCTACAAGCTGAAGCACGGCAAAAGCGAGCGCTACCTCAAAGACGATCACGAGTTGAAGGAGTACCTGCTCACGCTGGCGCTGGAGGATGCCGAGCTATTTCCCGGCGCCGACGCGAGGCCGCTCAACAAGGAAGCCCTCGCGCAGGTCGCCAAACAATATTTCCTCGCCGAGGCAGTGATCGACCGTCTCAGCCGTCTCATCGATCCCGCCGTGCTCCAGCAGTTGCTGGTAACCCCTGAAGTCGACCTGACCAGCCAGCAGAGCGCGGCGCAGAGTGCGCAGCGGCTGAGCGACGCGCTGGTGACGAAAGGCGTGACGGTCGAGCCCCGCTACGATGAAAAAAGCGAGCGTTATCTGCTGCTCATCAACCGGACCCAGCATGGCAATCCGCATCAGACCGCCCTCGACCACGACTTCATCATCAGCGGCGACTACGAGCAGATCAAGAAGACTGCTGACGTACTGCAGGATCTGCTCGGCGCCGGAGCGTATGTCAAGCGCGGCGAGAAAACGCAGCCGATACAAGACGTGAAGGAGGCGCTCAACTGGCTGCTCGAGGAGGTCAAGCACGGTCTCGGCATACAGCGCTACAAGGGACTGGGCGAAATGAACCCGGCGCAGTTGTGGGAGACCACCATGGATCCGCGGGTTCGCCGGTTGTTGCGCGCGCAGATCGAGGATGCGATCTCGGCCGACGAAATTTTCACCACGCTGATGGGGGATCTCGTCGAACCCCGCCGCGCTTTTATCGAAACCAACGCGCTGGGGGTGCGCAATCTCGATGTCTAGGGAAAGCTGCGCACGCCGCGCCGCACTCTAAGCCCCGTGGGCTCACTCACTCTTTCAAGGCTCATGCATGCGTGGCAAAACCATAGGGCTGCTGGCCGCAGCAGCGGTCGCAGGTGCGGCGTGGGGCGCGGAGAGCTATCCGGCCAGACCGGTGCGCATGCTCGTCGGGTTTCCGCCTGGCGGCAGCACAGATCTGCTGGCGCGGCTGATCGGGCAAAAACTCGCGGACGATCTCGGACAGCAGGTCGTCATCGACAACCGCGCGGGCGCGGCGGGTAATCTCGCCTCCGAACTGGTAGCGAAAGCGACGCCCGACGGCTATACCCTGCTGATGGCGACCGTCAGCAGCCATGGCATCAACCCCGGCCTCTACAGGAAAGTGCCGTACGATCCGGTCAGGGACTATGCACCCGTGACCCTGATCGCGTCGTATCCACTCATACTGGCCGTCCACCCTGCCGTCCCCGCGAAGAACGTCAGAGATCTCATCGGCCTCGCCAAGGCCCGGCCGGGGCAGCTCACCTTCGGGTCGTCTGGCAACGGTTCACCGGGACACCTGAGCGGCGAGCTTTTCAAGTCGATGGCGGGAGTGGATCTCGTCCACGTGCCGTACAAAGGCGGTGCGCCGTCGACCATCGCACTGCTGTCCGGAGAAGTCCAGATGTCGTTTGCGACGTTGCCGGCCATGATGCCGCATATCAAGTCCGGCAAGCTGCTCGGGCCCGCGGTCACCACTGGCCGGCGTTCGCCGGCGTTGCCCGAGGTGCCGACGATCGCCGAGGCGGGCCTGGCAGGATTCGACGTGAGTTCATGGGCGGGCCTGATGGCGCCTGCTGCAACACCGAGGCAGGTGGTGAATCGCCTGCATGCCGCCACGGTCAAGGCGCTGGCCAGCCCTGAAATCCGCGAGCGCCTCGCCAGCGAGGGGGCCGAGCCGGTCGGCAATACGCCCGAACAGTTCGCCGCTTTCGTGAAAACAGAGCTCGCGAAATGGGCCCGCGCGATCAAACAGGCCGGGGCGCAACTCGACTAGATTTAACCTGCGACGGCTTTGCGCGTCTTGCCGGCAGCTTTGGGCCGCGTCGCTTTCGCCTCGCGCGGCGCGAATTCGAAAGTGACCTTGCCATCGGCGCCGCGGGCCAGGAACGCCGAGAACGGTCGCCCCTTTTTTGAAATGAAGCGGTGCAGCAGATCGGTCTTCCCGGTCGCCAGCAGCTTGCGCATCTGCTCGGGCTCGATCGTTCTCTGGAGGATCACCTTGCCGGAGCGAAAATCGCACGCCCGCTCTGGGCCGACCGCTTTTTCACATACATACGCCAGTCCATGGCTGTAGACGCGACTGCCGCATTTCGGGCACGCACCCAGCGGCTGCTGATCTGAGAAGTCGACGGGCTCAGCCCCAGCTTCGACGCTGCTCTGGCCAAAATCGAATTCGGTCTTGAAGTCAGGGCTCAGCTTGAGCAGCGCCACGAATGGCTTGCCCATGCGGCTGCGAAAACCCTGCAGCGGTCCGACGCTGCGTTCGGTTATCAGAGTCTCGACTTCCGAGGCCTCGAGCTGGCGGCCGGCGAGGATTTTCCACAGCGAAAAATCACAAGTCTGACATTGAAATTTCTTGTAATTTTCCTTTACGACGCCGGCGCATTTTGGGCAAGGCGTAGCGAGAGTCGCGAAATCGCCGGGCACCGTATCGCTCTCATGCCCGCGCGCGCGTTCGACGATGTCGCGCGTCATATCGGTGATCTGCTGCATGAATGCATCGCGCTTGAGCTTGCCGTGTTCCATCTGCGATAGTTTGTACTCCCACTCGCCGGTCAGCTCGGGAGAACGCAACTCGTCGATTTTCAGCCCCCGCAGCAGCGTAATCAGCTGATCGGCTTTCGCGGTCGGCTGCAGTTCGCGCCCGTTGCGGTGAACGTAGCGCTCGTAGATCAGGCCCTCGATGATCGAGGCGCGTGTGGCAGGCGTGCCGAGGCCTTTGGCGCGCATCGCATCACGCAGCTCCTCGTCTTCGATGAGCTTGCCGGCGCCTTCCATCGCAGACAGCAAGGTGGCCTCCGAGAAGCGGGCCGGCGGCTTGGTCTGCAATGCGGCGACGACCACTTCGATGGCGCGAGGCGTCTCGGTGGCGACGTCGACCGGCAGGAGCGCCGGCGTGTCGTCCGTCTCCGCTTCCTTGCCGTAGACTTCCAGCCACCCGGCGTTCACCATAATCTTGCCTTCGCTCTTGAAGGGCTCGCCTTCCACGCGAGTTACGCGCGTCGTGATCTGGAATTCGGCTGCCGGAAAAAACACCGCGAGGAAGCGCTTGGTGACCAAGTCGTAAACCTTGCCTTCGGCTTCGCTCAGGTGCTTGGGAGCGAGCGAGGTCGGAATGATGGCGAAGTGATCCGAAACCTTGGCGTTATTGAAAATGCGCTTGTTCGGACGCACCCATTTATTGCCGAGGATTTTTTTGACTAACGGCTGGTACGGTTTGTCGAGCGCCTGCATCGCGGCGGCAACCGTTGGCAGGTAATCCTCGGGCAGCGCACGCGAGTCGGTGCGCGGATAAGTCAGCGCCTTGTGTTTCTCATAAAGCGCTTGCGCGATCGACAGCGTCGTCTTCGCCGAGAACCCGAAACGGCCGTTGGCCTCGCGCTGCAGGCTCGTGAGGTCATAGAGCAGCGGCGAGAGCTGCGTCGACGGCTTGCTCTCCTCCTCGACGGTGCCGTTTTTTCCCTGGCACCGGGCGCGGATCGCTTCGGCACGCGCTTGTTCCCAAAGGCGCTCGGGCCGAAGATCGCCGTCATCGGCTTTCTTGTCCTTGCTGAAGTTCTCGTCGAACCAGCGGCCGGCGTATTCCCCGGCCTTGCAGCTGAAGGTGGCTTGCACCTCGAAATAATCGCGCGCCACGAACTTCTTTATCTTTTCCTCGCGTTCGACCAGGATCGTCAGCGTTGGCGTCTGCACGCGGCCGACGGTCGTCAGATGGAAGCCGCCGGACTTGGAATTGAACGCGGTCATTGCGCGCGTCCCGTTGATGCCGACGAGCCAGTCCGACTCCGAGCGGCATACCGCGGCATCGGCCAGCGGCAGCATCTCCTTGTCGCTGCGCAGCTGCGCGAAGCCGTCGCGGATCGCGGTCGGCGTCATCGACTGCAGCCACAGGCGCTGGCTGGGCTTGTGGGTCTTCGTATGGCGCACGATGTAGCGGAATATCAGCTCGCCTTCCCGCCCTGCATCGCACGCGTTGATCAGCGCCACGACGTCCTTACGCTTGATCAACCGGCTGAGCAGCTTCAACCTGTCGTCGGATTTCTCGATTGGACGCAGGTCGAAATGCGGAGGAATCACGGGCAGATGCGCGAATGACCACTTGCCCCGCTTGACCTCGAACTCTTCCGGGACGATGAGCTCGAGCAGATGGCCCACCGCCGAGGACAGAACGTATTCGTCGCTTTCGAAATAGTCGCCGTGGCGCGTGAAGCCGCCGAGCGCACGCGAGATGTCGTTCGCTACGGAAGGTTTCTCCGCAATGATCAATTTTTTGCCGGCGGGCGCGGGCTTGCTGACCGCTGGAGCTTTTTTGGCGGGTGTGGGTTTTTTGGCCATCTGCTGCAGGATACGGTCACTGCGTGGGGGGCGGATTTAAGAGAGCGCCAGATGATAAGAACAAAAATCGGGCAAAGCAAGCGCGCATTGCGCACTGTCGCGCGCGCCAGACATGACGCCGGAAACCGGGAAGCGCGTAATTATCAGGAGCTTGGGAGGCCTACGCGGGCCGTTAACGCACGCGCAGAAAGCTGCCCCCTGGCAGCTTTTCGACGAGCCCCTGCAGCTCGAGTTCCAGCAACAGGCCTGAAACGACGTCAGCGCTGCTGCCGGCGCGCGAGCACAGTGCGTCGAAGCTCGACGGATCGTAACCGAGGTGCTCGAGCAAGCGCGCCGCATCGGCGCCCACCTGGGGCAGGGTGACCGAAGCTGGGGCAACGGCTGCGAGGTTGAGTTCCGCGAGGATGTCGTCGGCACTGTCGACGAGCTTCGCGCCCTGTTTGATCAGCGCGTGACACCCTTTCGCGAGCGGCGAATGGATCGAACCCGGCAGCGCGAAGACATCGCGTCCCTGTTCGTTCGCCAGGCGCGCTGTGATCAGCGAGCCGCTTTCGAGGGCCGCTTCAACCACGAGGCAGCCTCGGCACAGGCCGCTGATCACGCGGTTGCGGCGCGGAAAATTGCTGGCGAGCGGCGGTGTTCCCAAGGCGAACTCGGAGATCAACGTTCCCTGCGCAGCCAGCTCGTGGGCGAGATCGCGATTGCGTGCCGGGTAAACGACGTCGAGACCGGTGCCGACTACTGCCACGCTGCCGCCCGCCCCGCTCAGTCCCCCACGGTGTGCCGCCGCGTCGATGCCGAGGGCGAGTCCGCTCACGATCGTGATGCCGGCCGCGCTGAGCGCGCGTGCGAACGCTTCGGCATTGAGCTTCCCCTGCGCCGTCGCGTTGCGGCTGCCGACGATTGCCAGTGCGCGGGCGTTGAGCAAATCGCGCCGGCCTTTGACATACAGCACGGCCGGCGGATCGGGAATTTGCAGCAACAGCTGGGGATAGTCCGCATCACCGAGGGCGACGACATGGTTGGCAGGGTCGTCGAGCCAGCGCAGCGCAACGGCCGCGTCTTGGGCATTGCCCCCGTCGGCGATTTGCGCCGCAAGGTGGGCGTCCACGCAGCGTCGCAGCGCCGCCGGCTTCGCGGCCAGTGCCTCACCCGGCGAACCAAACTCGCGCAACAGCGCGCGCATTCCGGCGTCGCCCAGGCCGGCAACCAGCGCGAGACGCAGCCACGCTTCGCGACCGTGCCGGTCCGCAGGCGTCATGCGCAGCCGTTAAGGAGCGCGCCCCGGCACCGCGCCAGGGCACCAAATTCAGGGATTAGTGACGACGTCGAGTACGGTCACCGGCCGGTCGGCGTTCAGCACGAGCGCGTAGGACGCGCGCTCGAAGACGCGAAACACCATCAGCAGGCCGTATCGTTCGTCGGGAAGCGTCGCCGAGGGCAGATTGGTCTTGTCGTCCTTGTAACGCGCACCGAACGGCCCGATACGTCCATAGATGGGGCCGTCGCGGCCCGTCAGCGGCTCGTTGTGATAACGGTGCTTCGGATTCTTCTCATCATAGAACACACCAGTGCGGCCGTACAGCGAGCTTTCGCGTAACTGATTGGTCGACGCGTTGAGGTTGCGATAGATGGCGAGCACGTTCCCGACCTCGAGTCCATCACGCGCGCCTTTGCTGAGGGCGACGATGGAATTGGGACCCACCTCGTACAGCGCACCGTAGGCGGCAATGATGCGCGCGTCGACGGGTCGTGCCGGGGCGCGGGGAACATAGTTGACCAGCGCTACATCGCGCGGCGCGGGCAGCAACCGATCGCCGGCGGTGATTTCGATCGGCGACTTGACGATCTCTATCGTCGAGATATCGCCAAAGCGCGTGACCCTCGCGTCGCCCAGATAAATCGCTTCGTAGCCCAGCGTTTCTCTCGTAACCGGGTCGACGAGTGCCGAGCCCGGACGGAACAGCTGCCAGTAATCGCCCTGTTCCTTGGTGATGCCCTGGACATAAGCGACGTTGCCCGCCCCCAAAGCGACGCGATTCTCCTGGGTGCGCACGATGCGCGGCGCGCTGTCGAGCTGGTTCCGCGCGATCACCAGCGGCTTGCTGAGGAATGGCTCGATGTCCGCGATCGGGATCGTCGGCACCGGTTCGGGTTCAAGCGGCGTTGTCCGCGCCTGTGGGCTCAGCCTGACAGTGTCGCGTCTCTGCAGCGATAGCCGCATCTCATACGCGGTGCGGTCGAGGACGAGCACGTCCCCGGGGTAAATGCGGTGGGGATTGCGAATCTGTGTCTGGTTCATGCGCCAGAGTTCGGCCCACCGCCACGGATCCTTCAGAAAGCGGGCGGCGATGCCCCACAGGGTGTCGCCGCGCTGCACGACGTAGCGCTCGGGGGCACCGGGGGCGAGGTCGGCCGTCGTCGCCGCAGGCGCTGCGCCCACGCAACTGCACCATAAAATCAGGGATATAATTGACTTTCGCATCGTGCCCCCCATCTTCCGTCCCGTGGCCAGATCCAGGCAGACGCCTTGCTCACGGCCGCAATAGTCATAGATTAGTTTAAATTGTGCCCCTAGTTTATTAAATTTGCAAGAAATATGGCAATACTGCGCATTCTCCAATACCCGGATCCGCGCCTTTATACCGTCGCTGCCCCGGTCGTCGCTGTCGATGACACAATCAGGAAACTAATCAATGATATGGCCGAGACCATGTACGCGGCGCCCGGGGTTGGCCTCGCCGCCACGCAAGTCGATGTTCACCAGCGCATCATCCTAATCGATATTTCGCCGACTCACGACCAGCGACAGGTGTTCGTGAACCCCGAGATCATCGCTCGCAGCGGTGCGGCCGACTGTGAAGAAGGCTGTCTGTCAGTGCCTGGCATATTCGAGCGGGTAACGCGTGCCGAGCGTATCACCGTGCGAGCTCTCGCGGCCAATGGGGAGCCTTTCGAACGCGATGCCGAGGGGTTGCTCGCCGTCTGCATACAGCACGAAACCGATCATCTGGACGGCAAGGTGTTTGTCGACTATCTGTCACGCCTTAAACAGCAGCGTATTCTCGCCAAGCTCAGGAAACAACAAAGGCGGGTGATGTGACGCGGCGTTCCCCGCCAATGACGCCGAGCGCGCGCGCCGCGTAGATGAGGCTTATTTTCGCCGGAACTCCCGACTTCGCCGCCGCAGCGCTCGATGCATTGATCGCTGCCGGTCATGACATCGGGCTGGTCCTGACGCAGCCCGATCGAGCCGCGGGTCGCGGCCTGCACCCGCGCGCCAGCGCGGTCAAGCTGCACGCCCAGGCAGCGCGCTTGCGCGTTATCCAGCCGCTCAGCCTCAAGGGTGCCGAAATTCAGCAAGCGTTGCGCCATGTTGCTGCGGAGGCGATGGTAGTTGCCGCTTACGGTCTGATTCTGCCTGCGGATATATTGTCGATCCCCGCGCGTGGCTGCCTCAACATCCACGCTTCCCTCCTGCCCCGCTGGCGCGGCGCGGCCCCCATTCAGCGCGCGCTGCTGGCAGGGGACAAGCAAACGGGTATCACCATCATGCAGATGGACGCCGGCCTCGATACGGGCGCCATTTTGTTGCAGAGCGGGTGCGCAATTGCCGCAGACGATACGGCGCAGACGCTCCACGACCGTCTTGCCCAACTGGGCGCGGTGGCTGTTGTAAGGGCTTTGCAACAAACGACAGTGCCGCGCCTTCAGGACCCCGCGCTCGCCACGTATGCGGAAAAAATCCGCAAGGCGGAAGCGCAGATCGACTGGACGCAGCCTGCGCAGCGCATAGACCGCTGCATCCGCGCTTTCAACCCCGCGCCCGGAGCATCGACGACGCTGCGCGGCATGCCGCTCAAGATCTGGCGCGCGCGCCCGTTGGTATCCGGCGGCCGGCCGCCGGGCAGCATTCTCGCGGCGGAGTCCGAGATCGTCATCGCCACTGGCGAGGGCGCGCTCGCCATCGCGGAATTACAGCTCGCGGGCGGCCGGCGGCTTGCGGCGCCGGCGTTCCTGGCGGGTCACACCGCTGCGCCCGGAACTGTGCTCGGAACTTGACCGGGACTGCGTCGATGTGTGCTTCCTCAAGCGCTGCAATCGCCGAGCCTTCCAGCAATCGCCGCGCCGCGCCCGCAAACGTCGCGGGCATGGGCGCGGTGGCTCGCTAAAGCTCCCCGCCGGCCGTGCTCGAAACGCAACGCCTCGCCAGCCTCGCGGTGGGCGCAGTGCACGAAGGTCGCAACCTGAATGCGGCACTTGCCGAGTCGTGGGGGCGCCATCCCCAACTCAGCGCGCAGCAGCGCGGCGCGATCACCGATCTCAGCCATGGTGCGTTGCGCTTCGGGCACCGGCTCGAAGCGATACTCGACCCGCTGCTGGCGAAGCCGCTGCGTGATCCGGCGCTGCGTGCGCTGCTGCTGGTCGCGTTGTATCAGCTGCTCCATACGCGCGCCGCGCCCCACGCCATCGTCGATCACGCGGTAAGCTGCGCCGCGCGGCTGGGCGCGCCTCACGCGTCAGGCCTCATCAACGCTGTGCTGCGCAATTTTCTGCGTCGTCGCGGGGCGTTCGTCGCTGCGGCCTCTCAGGAAACCGAGCCGGGCCGATATTGTCACCCGCAATGGTGGATCGACCGCCTGCGCACGCAGTACCCGCACCACTACGGCGCGATCCTCGCAGCGGGCAACCAGCGGCCACCGTTTACGCTGCGCGTCAACCGCCGTCGCGCTACACGTGAAGGCTACTGCGCGCTGTTGGCTGCACAAGGCATTACCGCAACGGTCGTCGGGCAGGACGCGATTACGATAACGCCTGCCATGCCGGTCGAGCGCGTGCCGGGCTTTGCAGTGGGCACAGTGTCGGTGCAGGATGCCGCTGCGCAGATCGCGGCACCGCTGCTCGACGCCCAGGATGGCATGCTGGTCCTGGACGCCTGCGCTGCACCCGGCGGCAAGACCACGCATCTGCTCGAGATCGCCGACGTCGACCTGGTGGCGCTCGATAGCGACGCGCCGCGCTTGCAGCGCGTGCAACAGAACCTGGATCGGCTCGGATTGACGGCGCGCTTGCAGCGCGGTGATGCGCGCGATCCAACCGTGCTGGGCGACGCCAGATTCGCGCGCATTCTCGCTGACGTCCCGTGCAGCGCATCCGGCGTGGTGCGCCGCCACCCCGATATCAAGTGGCTGCGGCGCGCCCGCGACATCGCGCAGTTCTCGATGCAGCAACGGCGGATGCTTGACGCTCTGTGGCAGTTATTGGCCAGTGGTGGTAAATTGCTGTATACAACGTGTTCGGTTTTCCAGGAAGAAAACTCGCAGCAGATCGCAGAGTTTCTAGCGCGTCACTCCGACGCCAGGCGGCTGCCGTTAGGCGGGGTGATAACGTTGGACGGAATTCCAGACGGCCAGCTGCTGCCGGATAGCGAGCATGATGGCTTTTTCTACGCCCTGCTGCAAAAGCCCTAGCCTGTGGTCCCTGCTCGTCGCGCTGGCGCTCGCGCTCGCCTCGGCGTTGGCCGGGGCCGAAGGCATCGAAGTTCGCCGCGCCGCGCTGGTGCCAGCCGAAGAGGGCTTTTTCCTCGAGGCCGATTTCGAGATCGCGCTGACTCCCACGCTGGAGGAAGCGCTCAATAAGGGCGTGCCGCTTTATTTCCTGACCGAGTTCGAGGTCATACGTCCGCGCTGGTACTGGTTCAACGACAAAGTTTTCGGCACCCAGCAGCAATACCGGCTTTCGTACAACGCCCTCACGCGGCAGTACCGCATCGGCGTGGGCGCGCTGTACCATAATTTCGGCGCGCTCGCGGAAGCGCTCGATTTCCTGACGCGCGTGCGGCGCCGGCAAGTCCTCGAGCACGGCGTGCTGGTCAAGGGCAACACCTATACGGCCGGCGTGCGCATGCGCCTCGACGTATCTCAGCTGCCCAAGCCCTTTCAGCTGAACGCGGTCGCGTCGCGGGACTGGAATCTCGCCTCCGACTGGTACCGCTGGACGGTGACGCCATGATGCTCGACCTGCCGCGCATTCGTCCCGTCCTGCAGAGCGGTGCGGTCAAGTATCTGTTGATACTGTGCTCGGTCGTGGGCGCCGTTACGCTCTATCTGCTCGCCACCGCTACCGCCAACACCGCCTTGTTCGCGCAGCACTATCCCCTGCTGCTTTCCCTGAACGGTGGACTGGCGGTCTGCCTCGCGCTGCTGCTCGGCTACCAGCTCTTCATGCTGCGGCAGAAACTCAAGGCGGGCGTGTTCGGCGCCAAGCTCACGCTGCGGCTGGTCATGCTTTTCGCTTTGGTGGCGGTGCTGCCCGGCGCGCTCGTGTATGGTGTCTCGGTGCAGTTCGTCGCCAAGAGCATCGAGTCGTGGTTCGACGTGCGCGTCGAAAAGGCGCTCGAGGGCGGCCTCGAACTCGGCCGCACGACACTCGACAACCTGCTCAAGGATCTCGCGCTCAAGGCCGATGCCATGGCGGTATCGCTGGCGCTGCGGCCCTTCCCCGAGCATTTCGCGACGCTCAATGCGCTGCGCGAGCAGGCAGGCGTGCAGGAAGCGACGCTGTTCACGGAGCGCGGGCGGGTCATCGCGGTTTCGACCGCCGAACGCAGCCGCCTGATTCCCGATCTGCCGAATCCCATGGCGTTGCGCCTGCTGCGCCAGCAGCAGACCTACAGCGCGGTCGAAGCGATCCCCGACAGGGGCCTGTATCTGCGGGTGCTGGTGTCCGTCAACGTCGTCAGCCTCGCCGAAGAGCCGCGCGTCCTGCAGCTCATGCACCCGGTGCCGAAGCAGCTCGCGCTGAATGCCGAGACGGTGCAGACCGGCCAGCGCGAATATCAGGAACTGCTGCTCGCGCGTCAGGGGCTGAAGCGGCTATACGGCATCACGCTGACGCTCACGCTGCTGCTTGCGCTGCTCACCGCTCTTTCGCTCGCTTTCGTGCTGAGCGAGCGTTTGGCAGCGCCGTTGAGCTTTCTGGTCGAGGGCACGCGCGCGGTTGCCCAAGGCGATTACAGCCAGCGCGAAACGGTCGCCAGCCGCGACGAGCTGGGCGCCATCACCGAGTCGTTCAACGCCATGCGCCAGCAGCTCGCCGAAGCGCGCGCGGTGGGAGAGCGCAATCAGGCGCAGCTTGCCAACGCGCATGCGTACCTGCAAAGCGTGCTCACCAATCTCTCGGCGGGTGTGCTCGCGTTCGACGCAAAGATGCAGCTGCGCTCGTTCAATCGCAGTGCCGGAAAGATACTCGATGCGGATATCGCGCAGCTGTCCGGGCTGCCGCTCGAGCGCTGGGCTGCGCAGGCGCCCCAGCTCGCTAAGCTCGCCGGCGAGATCGCCACTGCCTTCGAGGACGGCAAACCGGTCGAATGGGAGAAGCAGATCGAGCAGGCGGGCCGCAACGGCAGCCAGATGCTGCTGGCCCGCGGCACACAGCTGCCGGCAGGCAGCGGTACGGGATACATAGTGGTTTTCGACGACATTACGCACGTGCTGCAGGCACAGCGCGACGCGGCGTGGAGCGAAGTTGCGCGGCGGCTCGCCCACGAAATCAAGAATCCACTGACGCCGATCCAGCTCTCCGCCGAGCGCCTGCAGCACAAGCTCGCGCAGAAACTCGCCGGCGCCGATGCCGACCTGCTGCTGCGCTCGACGCAGACCATCGTTAACCAGGTCGGGGCCCTGAAAAACATGGTGGATGCGTTCCGCCAGTATGCGCGCATGCCCGAGCCGGCACTCCAGGAACTCGATCTCAACGCGCTGCTGCGCGAAGTACTGACGCTCTATGAATCATCGCTGGCGGGCGCGATGCGCGTAGAGCTCGCGCCGGACCTGCCGCGTTTCGTCGGCGATTCCGCGCAGCTGCGCCAGGTGCTGCACAACCTGCTGCAGAACGCGCAGGATGCGCTCGCGGACAGCGCCAGTCCGAGTATAGTGGTGCGCTCGGAGCGCTCGGACGGTGCGCTGCGGGTGACGATTACCGACAACGGTGCGGGATTCCCCGAGCAGCTGATGCGCCGGGCCTTCGAGCCCTATGTCACCACCAAACCCAAGGGCACCGGCCTCGGCCTGGTGATCGTCAAGAAGATCGTCGAAGAGCACGGCGGCACGGTGCACATCGAAAACATCGCACCGCATGGCGCGCGCGTCACTTTCACGCTGCCGCTGCGAGCGGCGCATTGCGCACCCAGCCGCAGTTCGGTGCGCGCTTAGAACCGAGTCCGCGAACATGCAACAGATCATGGTAGTAGATGACGAGGTCGGAATCCGCGAGCTGCTGTCCGAAATCTTGCGTGATGAAGGCTATCAGGTGCGGCTCGCGGAGAATGCCAGTCAGGCGCGCACGCTGCGCACCCAGGCGCGTCCCGATCTCGTGCTGCTCGATATCTGGATGCCGGATACCGACGGCATCACTTTGCTCAAGGAATGGGCGAGCTCCGGGCTGCTGACGATGCCAGTGGTCATGATGTCCGGGCACGGGACGATAGACACGGCGGTGGAAGCGACCCGCATCGGGGCCTACGATTTTCTCGAAAAGCCCATCGCGCTCCAGAAGCTGCTGGCGACGGTGGGCCGTGCGTTGCGCAGCGGCGAGCAGCCGGTGAAGCCGACGCTCATGCTCGCAACGCTCGGCCGCGCGGCGGTCGTAACCGAACTCAAGCAGCGCCTCGAGCGCATCGCGAATCTCAAGTCGCCTCTGTTGCTGACGGCTGAGCCGGGCTGCGGCGCCGAGCTGTGCGCGAAGTTCGTCCATCCGCCCAACGCCCCATGGGTGGCGCCCGAGAATCTGAACGTGCTCGCTGAGGCGCCACTCGACTTGCTGCACCAGGCGCGCGAGGGCACGCTGTTCCTCCACGAGACCGGCGACCTCAATCGCGTGGAGCAAAAAGGACTGCTGCTCATCATCGGCAAACTGGAGAAGTACAACACGCGGCTCGTGTGTGCGACCGCGCGGCGGCTGCCAGAGCTGGTAGCGCAGGGCAGTTTCGACGCGCGGCTTTACGGCGCGATCGCCACGGTGACCGTGCACGTCCCGAGCCTGCGCGAACACCGCGAGGACATCCCGGATCTTGCCAATTTGTTTCTGGTGCGCAGCATCGAAGCCAAGGAAGTCGCACCTCGGCATTTCAGCACCGCGGCCCTCAACGCGCTGCGCAACTACGACTGGCCGGGAAATCTCGACCAGCTCGAAGGCGCAGTGCGCACCCTGGCGCTGACCGCGCTCACCGAGGAGATCGGGGTCGGTGACGTTAATCATGCGCTGTCGGTCGTCGGCACGCCGGGCGCAACCATGCCCGGACTGCCGCTCGATCTGCCGCTGCGTGAAGCGCGCGACGGGTTCGAGCGCGTGTATTTCGAGCATCACATCGCCAAAGAGGGCGGCAATATGAGCCGCGTCGCCGACAGTGTCGGCCTCGAGCGCACGCATCTTTATCGCAAGCTGAAACAGCTCGGCATCAAGCTCGCCCGCCGCAACGGCGAGTAGCCTTCCGCACGCAACGCGCGAGGGCCGCGGCGTAGCCAAAGCGGGCCGTTTCTAAGATAATTGCGGCTCGCGTCTCGCCCTCCCAACCTCCCGCAGGAATTAGCTCATGGGTAGCCGTCCCGACCTCACCAACGCGCTGCGCGCGCTCGCGATGGATGCCGTGCAAAAGGCCAATTCGGGTCATCCTGGCATGCCCATGGGCATGGCCGAAATCGGGGAAGTCCTGTGGAATCGTCACCTGCGGCACAACCCGGCTGATCCGCAATGGTTCGACCGCGATCGTTTCGTCGTGTCGAATGGCCATGGCTCGATGTTGCTCTACGCGTTGCTGCATCTTACCGGCTACGATCTGCCGCTCGCCGAGATCAAGCGCTTCCGCCAGCTTCACTCGAAGACGCCCGGACATCCTGAATACGGCCTCACGCCGGGCGTGGAAACGACCACCGGCCCGCTCGGCCAAGGCATCGCCAACGCGGTTGGCATGGCGCTTGCCGAAAGTCTGCTTGCGGCCGAGTTCAACCGCTCCGGCCACGCGATCATCGATCATCATACCTACGTGTTCCTCGGCGACGGCTGCCTCATGGAGGGGATTTCTCACGAGGCATGCTCGCTCGCAGGCACGTTGGGACTCGGCAAGCTGATCGCGTTCTACGACGACAATGGCATCTCGATCGACGGCGAGGTGCGCGGCTGGTTTACGGACAACACGCCGCAGCGGTTCGAGTCGTATGGGTGGCAGGTGGTGCCAGACATCGACGGGCACGATGCCGGCGCGGTCGAAGCCGCGCTAAACACCGCGCGTGCGCAAAGCGACCGGCCGAGCCTGATTTGTTGCAAGACCATCATCGGCAAAGGCGCGCCCAACAAGCAGGGCACGGCCGACACGCACGGCGCCGCACTCGGCGAAAAAGAGGTTGCGGCAACCCGCGCCCACATCGGCTGGCCGCACGCGCCATTCGAGATACCGGAGGCGGTTTATGCCGGCTGGGACCAGCGCGAGCGCGGGCGCGCGGCGCAGGCGGCCTGGAACGCGCGCTTTGCCGAGTACGCCGCAGCGCATCCCGATCTGGCGCGTGAGTTGCGCCGCCGCATCGCCGGCGATCTCCCGTCCACTTTCGACGCCGATCTCGCGGCCGTCATCGAAAACGCCCAGTCCAAGGCTGAAACGGTGGCTAGCCGGAAAGCCTCGCAGCTCGTGCTCGCGCAGCTCGCGCCCAGGCTGCCCGAGCTGATCGGCGGCTCCGCCGATCTGATGGGGAGCGTCTTCACCAACTGGCCGGGAAGCAAAGTGGTCGCGCGTCACCACGCCGGCAACATCATCAACTTTGGCGTGCGCGAGTTCGCGATGGCAGCGGTCACCAACGGATTAGCGGTGCACGGCGGCTATATCCCCGAGACGGGGACCTTTCTGACGTTCTCCGACTACTCGCGCAATGCGCTGCGCATGGCCTCGCTGATGAAGCTGCGCAATATTTTCGTGTTCACGCACGATTCGATCGGGCTCGGCGAAGACGGACCGACGCACCAGGCCGTTGAGCACATCTCCAGCCTGCGACTGATACCCGGGATGTCGGTATGGCGTCCCTGCGACACGGTCGAAACCGCCGTCGCATGGGGCGCCGCCCTGCGGCGCAGTGACGGGCCCACCTGCCTGATACTCACCCGCCAGAACGTGGCGTTTCAGCAGCGCACTGCACAGCAGATCGCCGACATCGCGCGCGGCGGCTACGTGCTCGCCGATGCGGCCGGGGCCGCATTGCGCGTCGTCTTTATCGCTACCGGGTCGGAAGTACCGCTCGCCATGGCGGCGCGCGCGCATCTCGAACACCACGGCATCGCCGCGCGTGTCGTGTCGATGCCATGCACGTCGGTGTTCGACGCGCAGGACGCGGCATATCGGGCAGCGGTATTGCCGCCGGGCGTCCCGCGGGTGGCGATCGAGGCCGGCGTCACGGATTTCTGGCGCAAATACGTCGGCGCCATCGACTCAGGGTCTGGCGCCGTGGTCGGCATCGACCGCTTCGGCGAGTCCGCGCCGGCCGGCGAGTTGTTCGAATATTTCGGGTTCACGGTCGAGAACGTCGTCAGCGCCGCGCGCAGCGTGTTGTAGCGCAGGAGCGACAGGGGCACCCAAAGCGGAATTTCCGGAGAGCTAAATGACCATCAAAGTCGCAATCAATGGCTATGGCCGCATCGGCCGCAACATCCTTCGCGCACATTACGAAGCGGGAAAAAAACACGATCTCCAGATCGTCGCCATCAACGATCTGGGCAACGCCGAGACCAACGCCCACCTGACGCGCTACGACACGGCGCACGGCAGATTCAACGGCACGGTGGCAGTGGAAGGCGATGCGATGGTCGTCAATGGCGACAAGATCAAGGTGCAGGCCCAACGCAATCCTGCGGAGCTGCCGTGGGCCGCGTTGGGCGTCGATCTCGTCCTCGAATGCACCGGCCTCTTTACGAGCAAGGAGAAGGCGGGCGCGCATCTCAAAGGAGGCGCAAAGAAGGTGATCATCTCCGCGCCGGGCGGCAAAGACGTCGACGCGACGATCGTATACGGTGTCAACCACAATTCGCTCAAAGCCAGCGACACGGTGATCTCGAATGCGTCGTGCACGACGAACTGCCTCGCGCCGATGGTCAAGGCGCTGCACGACAGGATCGGCGTCGTGCAGGGACTGATGACGACCGTGCATTCCTATACCAACGATCAGGTGCTGACCGATGTCTATCACGAGGACCTGCGGCGCGCGCGTTCGGCGACGATGTCGATGATCCCCACCAAGACCGGCGCGGCAGCCGCGGTCGGGCTGGTGCTGCCCGAGCTCAATGGCAAGCTCGACGGCTTCGCGGTGCGCGTGCCGACCATCAACGTATCGCTCGTCGACCTGGTTTTTACCGCGGCCCGCGCGACTTCCGTCGAGGAGGTGAACGCGGTGATGAAAGCTGCTGCGACGGGCGATCTCAAGGGGATACTCGAGTACAGCGACGGGCCGCTCGTGTCGGTGGATTTCAATCACAATCCCGCGTCGAGCATATTCGACGCGACGCTGACCAAGGTGACCGGCGGCACGCTGGTAAAAGCGTTGTCGTGGTACGACAACGAATGGGGATTTTCCAACCGCATGCTCGATGTCGCGGTGGCGCTGATGAACGCAAAGTAACGCTCAGCCATCAGCGTTCAGCGAATTCACGGGTTGACGGCCGAAGCTGATCGCTCAGACAGGAATGCGCAACATGGCAGTGCTGAAGATGACCGACCTGGACCTCGCCGGCAAGCGGGTGTTCATACGCGCTGATCTCAACGTGCCGCAGGATGCCGGGGGTGGGATTACGGACGACACCCGCATCCGTGCATCGGTGCCGGCGATCCGGCAGGCGCTGCAAGCGCGCGCTGCGGTGATGGTCACGTCGCATCTGGGCCGGCCTGCCGAGGGCACCCTCAGGCCGGAGGACTCACTCGCTCCCGTCGCCCGACGCATGAGCGAGTTGCTCGGCATCGCGTTGCCGCTGGTGCGCGACTGGGTGGGCGGCGTGGACGTCGAGCCGGGTGCCGTCGTAATGCTGGAAAACTGCCGTGGCAATAAAGGCGAGAAAAAGAACGACGACGGTCTCGCACGCAAAATGGCGGCGCTGTGCGATGTTTATGTGAACGACGCTTTCGGAACCGCGCACCGCGCCGAGGCGACCACCCATGGCATCGCCAGGTACGCGCCGGTCGCCTGCGCGGGGCCTTTGCTGGCCGCCGAACTCGAAGCCCTCGGCAAGGCGCTGGAACAGCCGCGGCGGCCACTCGTGGCCATTGTAGGAGGCTCCAAAGTCTCAACCAAGCTCACAGCGCTGAAAACGCTTGCGCAGAAGGTCGATCAGCTGATCGTCGGCGGCGGTATCGCCAATACCTTCCTGCTTGCTGCGGGGCACCGAATTGGCAAGTCACTGGCTGAGCCCACGCTGCTGCAGGAAGCCAGGGACATCATCACCGCGACCGAAGCCAAGGGCGGCGCCGTGCCGCTGCCGGTCGACGTCGTTTGCGGCAAGGAGCTTTCGTCGCATGCGCAGGCCGCGCTGAAGCCGGTGACCGAAGTGGCAGACGACGACATGATCCTCGATATCGGGCCCAGATCGAGCGAGGATCTGGCCCGCATCCTCGGGCACGCCGCCACCATAGTCTGGAACGGGCCGCTGGGCGTGTTCGAGTTCGACCAGTTTGGCGCCGGCACGGCGCGCATCGCGCGCGCGATCGCCGAATCGAAAGCGTTTTCCATCGCCGGCGGCGGCGACACGCTCGCCGCGGTCGCCAAATACGGCATCACCGAGCGCGTCTCCTATATTTCCACGGGAGGTGGAGCTTTCCTGGAATTTCTCGAAGGCAAAGAGTTGCCTGCCGTGGCGATCCTCGAGGAGCGCGCCCGGCAGTTTCGGGACGCGACGCCTGCGGGCGCCGCGAAGCCATCCTAGTCACGCCCGCGCCGGCCATCCCGCTTCATGTTCAGACGCACCAAGATCGTTGCCACGCTGGGCCCCGCATCGAGCGATAGAAAGACGCTGACGCGCATGATCGATGCAGGTCTCGATGTCGTGCGCATGAATTTCTCGCATGGGACGGCAAACGAGCACATCGAGCGCGTCGAGCTGGTGCGCGAGATAGCGCGTAAGGCGAGCCGGGCGGTCGGGGTGCTCGTGGATCTGCAGGGCCCCAAGATCCGCATCGGCCGTTTCCGGAACGACCGCATCACGCTGGCCAAGGGCGATGCGTTCGTGCTGGATGCCAACTGCGAGCTTGGCGACGCCACCCGCGTAGGCCTGGATTACAAAAATTTGCCGCACGATGTCACGCCGGGCGACACGCTGCTGCTCGACGATGGGCGCGTCGTGCTCGCAGTCAATGCTGTGAAGGGCGCGTCCATCCATTGTCTCGTCGAGCAGGGCGGCGTGCTTTCCAACAACAAAGGCATCAACCGCAAGGGAGGCGGCTTGACCGCACCTGCGCTCACCGACAAGGATATGCAGGACATCAAGACCGCGGCGCATCTCAAAGCCGACTATCTCGCGGTGTCGTTCCCGCGCTCCGGTGCCGACATGCAGTGGGCGCGCGACTTGATGCTCAAAGCGGGCGGCAGGAGCATGCTCTGCGCCAAGATCGAGCGGGCCGAGGCGATACCGGCGCTCGAGGAGATCGTCGACGCGTCGGACGCGATCATGGTCGCGCGTGGCGACCTCGCCGTCGAAGTCGGCGACGCGGTGGTGCCTGCGCTGCAAAAACGCATGATACGCATCGCCAGAGAGCGCAACAGGCTGGTGATCACGGCGACACAGATGATGGAATCGATGATCGACAATCCGATTCCCACGCGCGCCGAGGTGTCGGACGTCGCCAACGCCGTACTCGATGGCACGGACGCCGTGATGCTTTCGGCCGAGACTGCAACCGGCAAGTACCCGGTCGAGACCGTCGCCGCCATGGCGCGGGTCTGCCTCGAGGCGGAAAAGGAAGATGCATTCATCGCCGAGCGCAGCCGCGAAGGCCGGCCCGCGGGGATCGAGGAGGCGATCGCCCGCGCCACCATCTTTACTGCCAAGAGCCTCGACATCAGGGCCGTCGCAGCGCTCACGCAGAGCGGCAAGACAGCGCTGCTCATGTCGCGCATGAACTCCCACGTGTCCATTTACGCATTGTCCTCGGTGGTCGAAACCCGCCGCCGCGTCACCCTGTTCCGCGGCGTCTATCCGGTCAACTTCAAAGGCGCGCGCGATCCGGAACGGGCGTTGAACATGGCAGAGGACGAGCTGCTCAAACGTGGCGCGGTGAAGATCGGCGACTACATCATCCTCACCATCGGCGAGCCCTTTGGCAAAGCCGGCGGCACCAACACGATGAAGATCGTCAAAGTCGGCGAGCATCGGCGTTCGTGATGCGAGGGGACGGACGATCTGGGCGAGGCTAACTTGCACGGGCAAGTTAAGCGTGAGCGGCCGAGACCAAGATCCGCCGGGCGAGCATCGGCGTTCGTGATGCGAGGGGACGGGCGATCTGGGGCGAGACTAACTTGGACGGGCAAGTTAAGCGCGAGCGGCCGAGACCAAGATCCGCGCGGCGAGCATCGGCGGTCGTAAGCGAAACCGCAATAGGCAAACCTCGCGGACCGACGGTAGAATGGCGTCCCCCCCGCTCTGCCGGGCGGGCCGCCCCGATCGGCGAAGCGGTATGACTGGAACAGGAGAGATATATGTATGAACGCGAACTGGCAGCCGCCGCAGCGGCGCTTGTAGCGCCGGGCAAAGGCATACTCGCCATCGACGAGTCGAGCGGCACGATCAAGAAACGCTTCGACACGATCAACCTCGAATCGACGGTGGAAAACCGCCGCGCGTACCGCGACCTGCTCATCACCGCAAGCGGCCTCTCGCAATTCATCAGCGGCATGATTCTCTACGATGAAACGATCAAGCAGAAAGCTGCCGACGGCAGACCTTTTCCGGAAGTGTTGGCCAAGAACGGCATCCTGACCGGCATCAAAGTGGACGCAGGCGCCAAACCGCTCGCCGGCGCTCAGGGCGAGACGGTCACCGAAGGACTCGATGGACTGCGCGAGCGCCTCGTCGAGTATAAGAAGCTGGGCGCAACGTTCGCGAAATGGCGCGCGGTCATCACGATCGACAAGAATCTCCCGAGTGCCAATTGCATCGAAGTCAACGCCCACGCGCTCGCGCGTTACGCGGCGTTATGCCAGGAAGCAGGCATCGTTCCGATCGTCGAACCCGAAGTGCTGATGGACGGCACCCATACGCTCGAAAGGTCTTACGAAATCACGGAGCAAACCCTGATCGAGGTGTTTCACGAGCTCTATCGTCAGCGCGTGCGCGTCGAGCACCTGGTGCTCAAGGCCAGCATGGTGATCGCCGGGAAGGACTGCCCCCAGCAGGCGAACGTCCAGCAGGTCGCCGACGCAACGGTCCGGTGTCTGCTGCGCACCGTGCCCGCTGCCGTGCCCGGCATTGTGTTTCTCTCGGGCGGGCAAAGCGACGAGCTCGCGACCGCCCACCTCAATGCGATGAATGCGGCTGGCAAGACTGTGCCATGGCCGTTATCGTTTTCGTACGGACGCGCCCTGCAGGCGCCTGCACTTAAATCGTGGCAAGGACAGCCCGGCAATGTGGCCGCCGCGCAGAAAGCGCTCCACCATCGCGCCAAGTGCAACAGCGCCGCGTGTTTCGGGCGCTACAAGCCGGAAATGGAGCGGGAATCGCTCGCCGCGTAAGCTTCAAGACAGCAACTTGGACTACAGTGCCGGGCCTTCTAAATCGGCCCTGGGCGGCGCCGCCGCAAGTGTAGATTGCCTTTCGGAAACCGGTTATCATGATTTGACTTATAGGACGCCCAGGGCCAACGGCTGGGCGAAAACAACGAATTTTCATCGGTTCGGAGGGAGTCAAAATGGCACTAAAAATCCAGGATCGGAAGGACCTCAACGCCGGACTGATGTTCATAATCATCGGCGGATTGTTCCTGCTCATCGCCGCCGGCGTGCCCGGCATCGCGAGCCTTCCAGGCTACTCGATGGGCACGGCGGTGCGCATGGGCCCTGCGTACTTTCCCACGATACTTGGAGGAATTCTGGTCGCGTTGGGCACGATCGTATTGTTCCGCGCGTTCGCGGTAGAGGGTCCCCCGCCGCCGCCGACGCATTGGCGGCCGCTGTTATGGATATTAGGCTCCGTGATCCTGTTTGGATTATTGGTGGGCACCGCAGGCATCATCATCGCGACCGCATCCGTCGTGCTGGTCTGCGCGTTCGGCGGTCACGAGTTCTACTGGAAAGAACAGATAATCGAGGCGGTCATTCTGTCTTTGGCCGTGGTTGGCATTTTCAGCTGGGGCCTCGGGCTGCCGTTCAAGCTTTGGCCCTGGTCGTTCTGACACCTGACCTTACGGATAACGGAGCCCGCGATGGACACGAATCTCTTTGCTAACCTAGCTCTCGGCTTTTCGGTGGCCCTGAGCCTGCAGAACCTGATGTATTGTTTTCTCGGCTGCTTCCTCGGCACGATGATCGGGGTGCTGCCGGGCATCGGACCGGTCGCGACGATCGCCATGCTGCTGCCAATTACGTTCAACCTCCCACCTACCCCCGCGCTGATCATGCTGGCGGGTATCTATTACGGGGCGAGTTATGGCGGATCGACGACGGCCATTCTGGTCAACCTGCCCGGCGAGTCGTCATCGGTGGTGACGTGTATCGATGGTTACCAGATGGGTAAACAGGGGCGCGCCGGGCCGGCGCTGGCCATAGCGGCGATGGGATCGTTCTTTGCCGGGACGGTCGGTACGATGTTGATCGCGTTGTTCGGTCCGCCGCTGGCCGAGCTCGCTTTTGAATTCGGCGCCGCCGAATACTTCTCGATGATGATATTGGGCCTGGTCGCGGCGGTGGTCCTGGCGTCCGGCTCCCTGATCAAGGCGATCGCGATGATCATCCTGGGCCTGCTGCTCGGCCTGGTGGGCACCGATGTCAATTCAGGTATCGCGCGCTACAGTTTCGGCATCTCCGAGCTGTCGGACGGCATCGGTTTCGTGTCCGTCGCGATGGGCATGTTCGGTTTCGCCGAGATCATCAGCAATCTCGAGCAACAGAAGACGACCCGCAGCGTGACTTCCAAGGTCGGCAGCCTGATGCCGACCAAGGCAGACTTCAGAATGTCGATCGGGCCGATTCTGCGCGGCACGGCAATCGGCACGATCTTCGGCATCCTTCCCGGTTCACACACGGTCATCGCGGCGTTCTCGTCGTATACGCTCGAGAAGAAGATTGCGAAGGACCCGTCGCGCTTCGGCAAAGGCGCGATCGAAGGCGTAGCGGGACCCGAGTCGGCCAACAACGCAGCGGCGCAGACCTGCTTTATTCCGCTGCTGACGCTCGGTATCCCGACCGGCGCGGTGATGGCGCTGATGGTGGGCGCGATGACGATTCAGGGCATCGCTCCCGGGCCGCAGGTGATGACGCAGAAACCCGACTTGTTCTGGGGCATGATCGCGTCGATGTGGATCGGCAATGGCATGCTCGTCATTCTGAATCTGCCGCTGATCGGGCTGTGGGTGAAGTTCCTGAAGATTCCGTATCGCATACTGTTCCCCGGCATCTGCCTTTTCTGCTGTATCGGCGCGTATAGCATCAACAACTCGCCGATGGAGGTGTATCTCGCTGCCGGGTTCGGATTCTTCGGTTACTTTGCCGTCAAATGGGGATGCGAAGCGGCGCCGCTGCTGCTCGGCTTCGTGCTGGGACCGCTGATGGAGGAAAACCTCCGTCGCGCGATGTTGATCTCCCGCGGCGATCCGAGCGTGTTTTTCACGCGCCCGATCAGCCTGGGAATGCTGCTCGTCGCATTTGCGCTGCTGATCATGATCGTGTTGCCGCAGATTCGCAAAAAGCGCGAAGAGGTTCTTACCGAAGCAGTCGACTGAGCGTTCGTTTCAAGCAATACCTGATTTGCCCCGGACGACCTCCGGGGCAAATTTTTCTGCACTGCCGTTAGAGCTCCATTCCTCTTGATCCGCCGCGACGGACCGCGCGATGCGCCTGACGCCCCACGAAAAAAAAATGCTCAAGGGTGCCGGCGGGGACGCGGCCCGACAGGCCCTAGAGCTGCAGATCGAAGTCGGCAAATTCTTCGGCGCCAAGCGCCTCATCCCGGTTTCCAACGTCCACATGATGGGCGATATCGAGGTCATGGGCGACAGCGGCAAAGCGTTTCTCGAGCGCATGACCCGGCTTAACGCACGCTGCGCCGTGCCGACGACGACCAATGCGCGCTGCATCGATTTCGACTACGTGGCGAAGCTCGGACAGGACCCGCGCGAGGCCGCGAAGGAAAAACAGCTGATCGGCTATCTGCGGCAAATGGATGTCATCACTGCCGATACCTGCATCAATTATCAGACGCTGTACCAGCCGCACAAGGGCGAGCACGTCGCCTGGGGCGATACTGGCACGGTGATTTACGCGAACTCAGTGTTCGGTGCGCGCACCAATTTCGAAGCCGGGCCGGCAGCGCTTGCGGCGGGGATTACGGGGCGCGTCGCCGAGTACGGATTCCATCTCGACCGCCACCGCAGAGGCACTTTCCAGGTCGAGCTCGCCGCACCTCTGGACGACTTTGCCGACTGGGGCGCGGTCGGCAGGCTCGTGGGTGAAAGCCATCAGGATTATTACGCGGTGCCGGTATTCAACGGCATGCGGCGACGTCCCTATGCCGACCAGCTCAAACATCTCGGCGCCGCGCTGGCGAGCCATGGCTCGATGGGCATGTTTCATATGGTCGGGGTCACGCCCGAGGCGCCGACCCTGACGGCGGCCTTCGGCGGCGTCAAGCCGAAAGAGAAGATGGTCATCACCCGGCGCGATATCGAGCGCGTCTATGCCGGTTACAGCGCTAAAGGCAATCCGCTCAACCTGGTCGTGTTCTCGGGGCCTCAGCAGTCGCTGTTCGAGATGAAACTCCTTGCCGAGCTGCTCGACGGCAAACAGATCAGGGCGGGGAGCCACCTGTTCGTCACGACGAGCAATGGCGTGAAAAGCGCGGCGCGGCAGCTCGGCTACCTGCAGCGCATCGAGGCCGCTGGCGGCATTGTGCTTGAGGGCGTCTGTTTCTACATCCTGCAGAACATCGCGCAGATCAGAGTGCGCAATGGCTGGAGCAACCTCGTCACCAACTCTGCCAAGCTCGCCAATATCATCGGCGCACACAAGTTCAACAGTATCCTGCGGCGCACGGCGGACTGCGTGCACATCGCAGTGACCGGGTCTGAACGATGAGCGTTCGACGTCCCGCGACCGGATTCAGAGTAACGCGGGCGTTCGGTTGCGCTGTCGAGGGTGTGGCGCTCATCTCGCGCGAGGGCTTCAGCCCGCGCTATGACCTCGACCGCTGGAGCGGAGAGATCTCGCGTCCGGGGCACGCGCTCGAAGGCCACAACCTGAAAGACAAGATCCTGATTACTCCGAGCGCCAAAGGCGGCATTGCCGCGGGATGGGCTTTTTACGACATCAAGGCCAAGGGGATTGCGCCGCGGGCGTTCATATTCGGCGTGACCAATCCGGTCATGGTGCAGGGCGCGGTGTTCGCGGGAATCACCATCACCGAAGGATGGTCGCGCGATCCCTACGAGATCGTGACGACCGGCGATCTCGTCCGCGTCGATCCGAGGCGCAGGACCGTCGAGGTGATCGGTCGGGCGCATGAGCTGCGCATAGAACAGCGAGGCCACGCCCGCTTACCTGGCACATAGCGTGGAGGCGTGAACATGAACCGCACGGTAATCTGGAATATCGCGTTGTGCGCGCTCGCAGCTGCAGGCAGCACGGCGGCGCTCGCGCAGCCGGCGTATCCCACCCGCGCGATACGCATGGTCGTGCCGTTTCCTCCGGGCGGCACGACCGACATTCTCGCGCGCGTTGCCGGCCAGAAAATCACCGAGGCAACCGGTCAGCAGGTGATCGTCGACAACCGGCCCGGGGCGGGCGGCAACATCGGCACCGAGATCGTCGCCAAGGCACCTCCCGATGGCTACACCTTGCTCGCAGCCCCCGGCAGTACGCTCACCATACACCCGAGCCTTTACTCCAAGCTGCCCTTCGACACGCTCAAGGACTTCGCACCGATTACGATCATCGCAGCGGTTCCGAATCTGCTCGTCGCGCACCCGTCGTTGCCAGTGAAAAACGTCAAGGAGCTGATCGCACTCGCCAAGGCCCGGTCCGGTCAGCTTAATTACGCGTCGACCGGCGCCGGCCAGTCGACGCATTTGTCGATGGAATTGTTCAAGATCACGGCCGGGATCGACATGACGCACATCCCGTACAAAGGCAGTAGTCCGGCCCTCACGGATCTGCTCGCCGGTCAAGTGCCGGTGATGTTCGATAACATGCCATCCTGCCTGCCCCACGTGAAAGCGAACAAGCTGCGCGCGCTGGGGCTCAGCACGCTCAAGCGTTCGCCCGCATTGCCGGCACTTCCGACCATCGCGGAATCGGGATTGCCGGGTTTCGAGGTGAGCGTCTGGTTCGGCATCCTTGCGCCTGCAGGTACGCCGCGCGACATCGTAAGCCACCTCAACGCCATCATCGTCAAGGCGCTCGCCAGTCCCGACATGCGCGAGCGTCTCGCCGGCCAGGGCGCAGAGCCGATTGGCAACACGCCCGAGGAATTTACTGCGCAGATGCGGCGCGACCTCGTAAAATGGGCGAAGGTGGTCAAGGATGCAGCTATCAAGCTCGACTGAGCGCACATCGAAGCGAGTCAATATGAAGATTACCGCAATCCTGGGAACGGCATCATCCGCAGTGCTTGCGCTGGCGGCGCAGACTGCGTCCGCTGCGGACATTTATCCCAACCGGCCGGTACGCATCATCGTCGCATATACCCCCGCCGGCACGACCGACATCCTGGCGCGCGTCATCGGTCAGAAGATGAACGAGGCATGGGGCCAGCAGATCGTCGTGGACAATCGCCCGGGCGCCAACGGCAACATCGGCACTGAGCTTGCCGCCAAGGCAACCCCGGACGGCTACACCCTGTTGATGGCGACGGCAGGCACCCATGGCATCAACCCGACGCTTTACACCAAGCTCGCATACGACGCGCTCAAAGACTTCGAGCCGGTCAGCCTCGTGGCGATCGTGCCCAACATACTGGTCGTCAACAACTCGGTGCCCGCCAAGAGCGTGAAGGAGTTCATCGAATGGGCCAGGAGCCGCGCCGGCCAGATCAACTACGGTTCGCCCGGCAACGGCAGCACGGGGCATCTGTCGACCGAATTGCTCAAGTCGATGACTGGCATCAAAATGACGCACATCCCCTACAAGGGTAGCGCGCCTACGCTCGCTGATCTCATGGGCGGGCAGATCCAGGTGGTGATCGACAACATGCCGCCCTATCTGCCGCAGGTGAAGGCCGGCCGCATTCGCGCGCTCGCCGTATCTCCCGCGAAACGGTCTCCCGCAGTTCCCGATTTGCCCACCATCGCCGAGGCTGGGGTACCCGGCTACGACGCCGGCTCGTGGTTCGCCCTGTATGCGCCCGCCAAAACGCCGAAGGCCATCGTCACCCGATTGAGCGCGGAAACTGCCCGCATCCTCAAGCTGCCCGACGTGAGTCAGCGGCTGTCGGAACAGGGCGCGGAGTCCGTCGGCAGTACTCCCGAGCAGTTGGCCTCCCACACGCGCTCGGAAATCGCGAAGTGGGCAAAGGTCATCAAGGACTCCGGCGCTCGCGCGGAATGACCTACGGCTTGGCCGCGCCGGATTCCTCATGCGGGGCCGGTTGCTTGCATCCACACGCAGGCTTTCAGCATCGCAATGATTAAAGACCCGGAAACCTTCGGCCTGCTGCTCGACGCGATCCGCCGTTTCGTGCGCGAGCGGCTGATCCCGGCGGAGCATGAGGTCGCCGAGAGCGACGCAATCCCGCCTGCGATCGTCCAGGAAATGCGCGAGATGGGGCTGTTCGGCCTGGCGATCCCGGCTGAGTACGGGGGCCTCGGACTCACGACCGAGGAGGAAGTTCTGGTCGGCATGGAGATGTGCCGGGCGTCGCCCGCCTTCCGCTCGATCGCCGGCACCAATAACGGTATCGGCTCGCAGGGCATCGTCATCGACGGCACCGACGAGCAGAAAAAGAAATACCTGCCGCGCCTCGCCAGCGGCGAGCTCATCGGGTCGTTCGCGCTCACCGAGCCCGGTGCGGGCTCCGACGCGGCTGCTTTGACCACAAACGCGCGGCGCGACGGCGATCACTACGTGCTGAACGGCGCCAAACGCTACATCACCAACGCGCCGGAGGCCGGCGTGTTCACGGTGATGGCGCGCACGGACCCCGGCAACAAACATGCGGGTGGCGTATCGGCATTCATCGTCGAGCGCGATACGCCCGGCCTCTCGGTGGGCAAGCATGACGTGAAGATGGGCCAGCGCGGCTCGCATACTGCCGACGTCATATTCGAGAACGTGCGCGTGCCGGCGGGGAACATTATCGGTGGCAGGGAAGGCGTGGGCTTCAAGACGGCGATGAAAGTCCTCGACAAGGCACGGCTCAACATTGCCGCCGTGTGCGTGGGCGCGGCCGAGCGCATGCTCGACGACGCGCTCGCCTACGCGCTCGAGCGCAGGCAGTTCGGCAAGCCGGTCGCCGAATTCCAGCTCGTGCAGGGCATGCTCGCCGACTGCAAGGCGGAAATCTTCGCCGCGCGGTGCATGACGCTGGAGGCGGCACGCATGCGCGACAGCGGAACGGCAGTTACCCTCGAAGCCTCGTGCTGCAAATACTTCGCCTCGGAAATGTGCTGCCGCGTTGCCGACCGCGCGGTGCAAATCCACGGCGGCGCCGGCTACATGCGCGAATACGCCGTCGAGCGGTTCTACCGCGATGTCCGTCTGTTCCGGATCTTCGAAGGCACGAGCCAGATACAGCAGCTCGTCATCGCGCGCGGCATGATCAAGCAGGCGCAGGGACGCTGACATGGCTTTCGACGAACTGCTGAACGAGCTCGAGACCCGCACCGCAAAGGCGCTGGCGATGGGCGGCGCCGACAAGCTCGCCAAACGCGCCGCCGAGGGCGTCCTGAACGCGCGCAGCCGCATCGATTACCTGATCGATCCCGAGAGCTTCTTCGAGTCCGGCATGTTTGCGGCGGGTATCCGGCCCGAAGTGCGCCACAAGACGCCGGCCGACGGCAAGGTCGCCGGCTTCGCGCGCATCGCGGGCCGGGAAGTCGCGTTGGTTTCCAATGACTTCACCGTGCTGGGCGCCTCGTCGTCGGTCGTCAACATGAAGAAGATCAAGCACGTCAAGCAGGTCGCTGCGAAGCGCGGCCTGCCGCTCATCTTTCTGGGTGAATCGAGCGGCGCGCGCATGCCCGATCGCATGGGCGCGTCGGGTCGTTCGATCGTGGCGCAGGACTCCACCGAATATCAGCGGCTGCGCGAAACTCCGTGGGTGTCGGCACTGCTCGGCGCCTGCTATGGCTCCTCGACGTGGTATTCCGCGATGTCCGATTTCGTGGTCATGCGCAAAGGCGCGATCATGGCGATCGCGAGCCCCGGCGTGACTTCGATCGCGATCAACAAGCCGATCGAGCCCGAAGAGCTCGGCGGGTGGAGAATACTGACCGGAGTGAGCGGCCTTGCCGACCTGGCGGTCGATACCGACGAGCAGGCGCTCGACGCAATCAAGCGCTTTTTGTCGTATCTGCCAAGCCATCGCAACGAGTCCCCGCCGGTCGCGCCAGTCCCTCCCGGCTCCGATGACGGGTGCAGGCAAATGCTCGAGATCGTTCCCGAAGCGCGCAGCAAGGTTTACGACGTGCGCAGTGTCATTGCCGCCATCGCAGATCGCGACGCGAGCTTCGAGCTGAAGGGCCGCTTCGGCAGGTCGATCGCCACCGTGCTGGCGCGTGTCGGCGGCGGGAGCGTGGGATTTATCGCCAGCAATCCGCTCTTCAAAGGCGGAGCGCTCGACGCCGACGCCTGCCAGAAAGTCGTCAGCTTCATGGTGTTGTGCGATTCGTTCAACGTGCCGCTCGTTTTCCTGGTCGATGTGCCGGGATTCCTGATCGGCGTCGAAGGTGAGCTGCGCGGCATGCCGGGGAAAGTGATCAACTGGATGAACGCGTTGTCGCTGGTCACCGTGCCGAAGATCGCGATCATCATGCGCAAGAGTTACGGGCAGGCGTATATCAACATGGCCGGCGGCAGCAATGCCGACGAGGTGGCGTGCTGGCCCTCCGCGGACCTGGGCTTCAGGGATCCGGCGACCAGCGTCAACGTCCTGCACGGGCTAAAGCGCGAGGACGACCCAGCGCGTTTTCAGCAATTGATGGAGGATGTCTCGCGCGACACCTCTGCATGGGCGCTCGCGGAGCTCTATCAGACACAAAACGTGATCGATCCCCGCGACACGCGCACCTATCTGATCCGCACGCTCGAGGTGCACCGGCTGCGCATGAACAAGGGCGTGGGCGAGCACCGGTTGCGCAACTGGCCGACGAGCTACTGAGCGAAGGGCGAGGAGTGAGGAGCAAAAAGTGCTGCCGCTGGCATTGATAGGGGTGCTTGCGCTCGGAGCGGCAGCTGCGGCGGCGCAGGACTACCCGACCAAGCCGATCCGTTTCGTGGTGCCGTATGCGCCCGGCGGCAACACCGATATCCAGGCGCGGCTGATCGGGCAGAAGCTGACCGAAGCGTGGGGCCAGCAGGTGATCATCGACAATCGCGCCGGTGCAGCGGGCACCGTCGGGGCGGAGCTCGTCGCCCGCGCAGCACCCGATGGCTATACGATCGTCATGGGCACCTTCGGCAATATCATCGTTGCCAACAGCCTTTACAAGAACCTGAAGTACGAGCCGCTGCGCGACTTCGCCCCGGTCACGCTGGTCTCGCTGCCGCCGGGCATGCTGGTCGCCCATCCCGTCGTTCCGGCAAAGACAGTGCGCGAACTGATCGCCTATGCGAAGGCACAGCCGGGCAAGCTCAACTACGGCTCGCCGGGTACGGGCGCGTGGAATCATCTCTTCTTCGAGCTGTTCAATGCAGCTGCCGGAGTCAAGATCACTCACGTGCCGTACAAAGGCATAGCGCCGGCAGTCGTCGATTTGCTCGGCGGCCACGTACAACTCGCCATGTCGGCATTTCCCACTGCATTGCCGCATTTCAAGACGGGCAAGCTGCGAGCGCTTGCGGTCACCAGCGCGACGCGCTCCGGCCTGTTGCCGGACATTCCGACGATTGCCGAGTCGGGGCTGCCGGGGTACGAAGCCGCAGGCTGGTTCGGCGTGCTCGCTCCTGCCGGCGTGCCGCCGCCGGTCGTGAGCAAGCTCAACGCTGAAATAAATCGCATCCTGAAGCTCCCCGAGGTGGTGGCAACGCTCGCTGCCGACGGCGCCGAGCCCGTGGGCGGCACGCCGCAGCAGATGCGCGAATCGGCGCGCGCGGGTATCGCGAAATGGAGCAGGCTATTGCGCGAGCTCAATCTGCGCATCGAGTGACCCATGGCATTCGACGAGCTGCCGCACTCGCGAGCCTCGCGCAACGTGAGCGTCAACAAACTGATCGAAGAGAGGGCGACCGTGATGCTCGCCGAGTTTGACGCGGAGACACTCGTTTCCGGCTGTATACGACCTCCCCGCGGTCCGAAATCATCATGATTCCGGGCGCGAGCAGCTCGTACAGGGACTCGGCTGCGCCAACATTCGCGTCCGCGCGCGCCATGCGCTCGCTCACCTGGAGCGCCTTTTGCAAATGGGGCCGCAACGTCGAGTAGCGCTCCGCCAGGCGGGGGTCCGCCGGTCCCTGATCACGCGTGCGCAGCAGGGCGACCGTCATGGCCGCAGCGCCGAATTCGGCGCAGATCGCCCGCATCGTTGCCGGCCAGAGCGAACGGTCCAGGGGCGGAGTCATACACCTGACCAACTCAACGCATCCATGGACATAGGCTTAGGAGATCGGGCTGAGAAAATACTTCTCTGAAAGTACAACTTTGCGTGCCCAGTATCTCCCAGAAAAATGACGGTCTGGTTAAGAGCAGCCGAACATCGCGCCCGGTGGCCGACGGACACTCGCCCGAATCGCCTAGTTCATCTGATAGCTAGCGTTGCCATTTTCCGGACATGGACGATAATAGCTATATCTATCGCTATACAGATGGAGTGATACATGAAGACCGTGCAAATGACTCTGGACGACGACCTCGTCAGCGCCGTGGATAAGGCAGCCCGGCGGATGGGAACGACGCGCTCTGCGTTCACCCGCGATGCGCTGCGTCACGCGCTCGCGTCGCTGCGCGTCCGGGAACTCGAGCGAAAACACCGCGAAGGCTACCAGAGGAAGCCGGTCAAAACGGGTGAATTCGGCGTTTGGGAAGGCGAGCAGGTTTGGGGCGACTGATGAAACGCGGCGAGGTCAGGGTATAAATTCGCCAACCCCGACGAGAAGCGACCGGTAGTTATCTTAGCAGAAACTCGGTGATAGATTTCCTCGGCGAAGTTACGGTGGCGCCCGTGACTTCCACTATCCGCGATATTGCTTCCGAGGTCCTGCTGGACGAAGCCGATGGCATGCCCAGGTCCTGCGCCGTAAATCTCGATCACATTCAGACCGTCGCCAAGAACAAGGTCGGCGCGTTGATTACCACATTAGGCATCGACAAGCTCACTGAACTGCGATCGGCCATCCGGTTTGCCCTAGACGCATAATCTCCTCGAAATCGGTGTTGTAGGTGCGCTTGCGCACCAGACCATTGTGAATCTCACGTTGCGGTGCGCAAGCGCACCCTACGGCTTTGCATTAGCTAAGCTTAGGACCCCATGAAATTTCTTGTCGACACCAGCGTTCGCATCAGTTGCGGTCCCAGGGGTTGAGCACCTTGACGCCGCAACCGTCATAGTCCGCCACGTTGCGGGTTGCGATCGCCGCTCCGTTGGAGCGCGCAATCGCCGCGATTTGTGCGTCGAAGTGTGAAATCGGGCGCCCCGCGCGGCGCCGTTCCGCCGCAATGTGGGCATATGCGCGGGCACCATCGCTGCCGAAGGCCAGGATGCGGCCATCGAAATCGTCGTTGAACATCGCTTCGACCGCTGCCTCGAAGGCGCTGCGTCGCTTGCGCGAAGGCAGCAGCACGATCCCGTGAAGTATCTCAGCCTGCGTGATACTGGTCATGTACAAGTCAACAGCCGGCTGCAATGCCATCCAGCGCACAACGCTTGCGCTGGGCGCCGGCCGCATCAACTCCGATAGTACGTTGGTATCGAGAACGATCACTTGCCCGGTTTCGGCGGCTCCCGCAGCGGGTCGCGTGCGGGCAACCGCAGTTCAACCCCGCCGAGCGGTTCGAAACGTTTCCGGATCGCCTCGGCGAGATTGCGCAGCGGCGCCGGGTCTGCGGCAACCGCCGCGCGCAGAATGTGCCGTGCTTCGTCCTCCATCGAGCGCCTGCCGTGCGCCGCGCGCACCCTGAGGCGCTCCTTCGTCTGGTCATCCAGGTTACGGATCGTGATGCTGGCCACGGGTTTTCCTGTAGTTGCAATCAATGATTGCATTGTAATCAGTGCTTAACCCAGATGGCAATACGGCGGCGAGGCAAGCCGCCCCCGGCCTGACGGCGGAAGAGCGCTGGAGCGCCAGTTACTCGCCGGCTTCCAGCGCGGTCATGCGCCAGCCGGCGCCGCTCCTGGCGAAGCACGCGCGGTACTCGAGGGGACTGCGGATCTGTTCTTCGGGCACGTAGCCCGGCCCTGCCTGGGTTTCGACGCGCACCCATCTCTGCAGGTTTGCCTTGTCATCGTCTTCCACTTCCCAGTCGAGCACCTTGACCAGATCGTAGGAGAGCGTCTGAATCGTGTTCGATGCGGCAGCGGGGCGCGCCTTCACGAGGCTTTCCCGGGCGATGATCGCACCTGATGCACCCGCGGGCGCGTCCTCGGGCCACTTGTAATACACATACGGCGCGCACAGCTCGGTGAGCTTCTGCCCGCGTTTGACGTAGGTGCTGCCGAGGAACAACAGCTTGGGCAGCTCGACCCATAACCGGCTGTCGGCGGCGTGCGGCTCCCAGAGATTCCTGAACTCCGCGGCACCCTCACGTGCGGAGATGTTGCGGATGCGGGCATCGACGATGCCGAGCACGAATTTGCCGTCGCGCCTCGCGATCGCTTCGAGAAGGCGCGCTTTGAAGCGCGGCCAGGTCGCATCCGCCGCCGCTTCATCGACGGGCGGCAATCGCTGCTGTTGGGCCGCTGCAGCGAGCGCTAAGGCGAACAGCACTCCGCCCACCACGCAGCGCATGAACGCGACGCTCGCCACCTGACGCGCTACTTGCCCTGAAATCTGCCCGGCCGCTTTTCGAAAAAGGCAGTGAGCGCTTCGGCGTGATCGTCGGTTTTATGGCACAGCGCCTGATAGCTCGCGCAGATATCGAGGTGGTCGCCGATCGACTGCTGCTGGGCGAGCTTGAGCAGACGCTTGGCGTAGCGCACGGCCAGCGGCGGCTTGGCAGCGATCTTGGCGGCGATCTCGAGCGCGCGCGGCAACAGCGCGTCGGGCTCGGTAATCTCGAGCAGGATGCCGAGCTGCTTCGCCTCGTCCGCCTTGACGATGCGTCCGGTGAAAGTCAGCTCCGCCGCGCGCTGGTAGCCGAGCAGGCGCTGCAAATACCACGCACCGCCGTCGCCGGGAATAATGCCCAGGTTGACGAACGTTTCGCCGAACTGGGCATTGGTCGAGCCGATGCGGATATCGCACATATTCGCCATGTCGAAGCCGGCGCCGATCGCGGGGCCGTTGACCGCCGCGATCACCGCAATCTCCGCGCTTTCGAGCGCGAGCGGAATGCGCTGTATGCCGGACTTGTAATTCTGCTGCAGCACGTGGGGCGCGGCTTTCGACCGCTCGCCCATCGTCTTGATGTTGCCGCCCGCCGAAAATGCGCTGCCTTCCCCGGTCATGATCAGGACCGAGACCTCCGGGTTGGCGCTCGCCCAGTTGACCGCCGTCACGATATCCGAGCCCAGGTCGGTGCTCGAAAGCGCATTGCGCACATCGTCGCGTTTGAACGTGAGCACCGCTACGCGTTGATCCAGCGAGAACGTAGCGTCTTTCAGTACCGGCAGTTCGGACATGATGGATTTCCCGGTTAGGGTGGGGGCGGAGGAACGATATGGGGTACGCAAAGCGGCGCGGCGCCACGGTATGGTACGCAAAGAAACGCTGCGTTACAACGCAATGCGACATCGGGGCCATCGCTTGCCCCGATGCTATACTTTCGGCATGCGCTCGCGCGCGATACCGAACGGGGAACAATTCATGGCCAGAATCGAAGTCAAGTCGGAAATCACCGGTACCGTGTGGCAGCTCAAAGCGCAGCCCGGCGATAAAGTCGAAGAAGGCGACACCCTGATCGTCATTGAATCGATGAAGATGGAAATTCCCGTCATCACCGAGGACGGGGGCACCGTCAAGGAAATCCTGGTCAAGGAAAAGGACCCTGTCGCCGAGGGTCAGGTCGTCGCCATCATCGAAGGTTGAGCGCGGGCGTTCCCGCGCGTCTCGCCCCTACGCACTGTCCCGGCACTTTGCACGTTTGACAGGGACTTATGGCAGGGACGGCGAACGGGTGAGATTCGTGCCGGCGCCGTACGTCGCGGGCGTCGGCGCGCTCGACGCGATCAACAGTCGTCGAGAGGATGTCTGAACAAGGCGGCCCGGCATGGGATGGGACCCTTGCTTTCCCACCGTCCCCTTGTAAATTCCCTCAGTCGGGGAAAACTGGAGCTTCCCAGGAGGAGTCATCATGGCATTCGAGAAATTGCTCGAGGAGTACGAAGCGCGCCGCGCCAAGGCGCTCGGCATGGGCGGCACCGAGAAAGTCGCCAAGCGCAAGAAAGTGGGCCTGCTCAACGCCCGCGAGCGCATCGCCGCGCTCGTCGATAAGGACAGCTTCATCGAATCGGGCCTTTTTGGCGCTTCGGGGCTCTACCAGGAACAAGCCGACGAAACGCCCACCGACGGCAAAATCGCCGGCTACGCGCGCATCGACCAGCGCGACGTCGCGATCGTGGTGAACGATTTCACCGTCAAAGGCGCATCGACCAGCGCGACCAACAGCAAGAAGGTCGGGCACATGAAACGCACTGCGGCCGAGCGCGGCATGCCGCTCGTCATCGTCGGCGAGTCGACCGGTGCGCGACTGCCCGACGCCATGGGCTCGCGCGGCATGGGCCTGCTGCTCGGCAACGACAACACCCAGTTCAGGCGCACACGCGAGACGCCGCTCGCCACGGCGGTCATCGGGCCGTCGTTCGGCTCGTCCGCGTGGCTCGCCTGCCTCGCGGACTTCGCGGTCATGCACAAGAAAGCGACGATGGCGGTTTCCAGTCCGCGCCTGATCGAAATGGCGCTCAACGAGAAAGTCGACCTCGACGAGCTCGGCGGCTGGCGCCTGCACGCCGAGACCACGGGACTCGTCGATCAAGTCGTCGACACCGAAGAGGAAATGTTCGCGGCGCTCAAGAAGTTTCTGTCGTACCTGCCGAGCCACCACCGCGAGGCGCCGCCGGATGTGCCCGTGCCCGCGGGGTCGGGCGACAGCATGGGCGATGTCATGGCGCTGCTGCCGGAGAAGCGCACCCAGGTGTACGACATGAAGCGCGTGATCAAGAGCGTGGTCGACAAAGATACGACGTTCGAGCTCAAGCCGCGCTTCGGCAAGAGCGCGGTGACTGCGCTCGCGCGCCTCGGCGGCAAGAGCGTGGGCATCGTCGCCAATAACCCGCAGCACCGCGGCGGTGCTCTCGATGCCGACGCGTGCCGCAAGATCGTCGATTTTCTGGTGCTGTGCGATTCGTTCAACATTCCGATCGTGCTGCTCGTCGATACCCCCGGCTTTCAGATCGGCACCGAAGCGGAAAAAAGCGGCGCACCGGGCAAGATCATGAACTTCATGAATGCGATGACGCTGGTGACCGTGCCGAAGCTGACGGTCATCCTGCGCAAGAGCTACGGCCGCGCTTACGTTTGCATGGGCGGCGGCCGGCACTCCGACGACATCGCAGCGTGGCCGAGCGCCGAGATCAGCTTTATGAGCCCCGAGTTTGCGACCACCATCGTGCACGGCGTGAAGCCCGGCGACGCCGAGTATCCGGCGCGGCTCGCAGAGATCGAACAAGGCTCGGACGTGTGGGGTCTGGCGGCGGTATTCGCAGCGCAGGCGGTGATCCGCCCCTCGGACACCCGCAATTATCTGATACGCATGCTCGATGTTTACAAGCTGCGCATGACCAAGGGCGTGGGCCAGCAACTGATGCGCACCTGGCCGACGAGCTACTAAAACCGCGTCATCGGGACGCTTCTCCATCCCCATTCCAACCTTCCCCTTGAAGGGGAAGGAGAGGTCAGCCGCGCGCGGATGACAAGGTTCCCCCTCCCAAACTCCCCGTGAAGGGGGAGGCGTTGCGCCCGGTTGCGCCGCTTTTCAAGGAACAACAGGCGCGGTTCATCGCAGGCTGGATGCGGCACGTTCCGGCAACTCTGGAAAGTCGTATAGCCGCTGCGCATTGAGCACGAGGATCTTTTCCCGCACTGCCGCATCCGGCGTCCACTCGGTGAACAGGTCGACGAGAGTGCCGTCGTCCGGCATGACCGCGGCGTCGATCAGCGGATGCGGCCAATCTGACGCGGTTGTCGTAGCCGTGCGCATTGCCCTGCACGACCACGCCGCGGGCGAAGCCGATCGCATCGAGCATCTGCAGATACAGCTCAAGCGGGGCATCGTGAGGTGTATAGCCGCGGCCTTCGGTATAAGGAAAACGGCTCGCGGGTCCGAAGAGATGCGCCGCGGCCGGCTCGTAGCGAGTACGGGGCCCGCGATCGGCTGGTCGAGCGTCCCGGCTCCGGTCAGGACGACGTCGCGGGTCATGGGCTCATTCCTGTGGAAGGGGACGCATGCCGGTCAGCTCTCGCATCGCCCGCGACCGGCCGCCCGTGTGGCTGCTCCTATCGGAGCATTTCTTCCACCGCCCTGCCCCCGCGTTCGTCGCGCACCCCGTCCCCGTACGCACGCGGCGCTATTCCAGGATCGGAGTGCCCTTCTGCGAAGAAACAAAGATCGTCGCATCCGCAACCGCGACGACATCGTGTTCCTCACCGGGGCTCGTAAACAGGTAGTCGCCC
>JBKJZR010000180.1:0-4543 GCA_046715035.1 Burkholderiales bacterium
GCGCGACTTCAAGGCGCCGATCCTTGAACAGTATGGACGTCAGGGCAGCGCTTACTATGCGAGCGCGAGGTTGTGGGACGATGGCGTGATCGATCCTCTCCACACGCGCAGCATGCTGGCGCTCGGATTAAGCGCCGCGCGCAACGCGCCGATCGAGCAGACCACTTTCGGCGTCTTTCGCATGTGAGCGGGATTCCGGGCAACCGGCCGAGGTGGAGGCTACCGCGAATGTAGGGTGCGCTTGCATATCATCCAGCATCGCACCGGTGCGCTCCGCTTCGCGGCGCACACCCTACGGTCGGGGACCGCCATCGGTGGGTCGGGTGCGCTTGCGCACCATCAGTATCGCACCCGGTGCGCAACCGTGCCCTAACGCCGCGATCCGCTGTGACCGGCCGCACGGCGCGCGGTTATAATGGGCATCCGTGAAGCGTCAAACCTAGCTGCCGCACGCGTGCAGCGCTCGTGCAGATAAATCGCCATGGCAGAAAAACTTCTCTCCCTGATCGACAGCGACGGCAACGCCACGATCGCGCTCAACCGCCCGGACGTGCACAACGCTTTCGATCCCGAGATGGTCGCGCAAATCATCGCCACGCTGCAGCAATTCGACGCGAACCCGAAGGTGCGCGCGGTCGTGCTGATGGGCCAGGGCAGGAGTTTCTGCGCCGGGGCGGACATCGAGCACATGCGCCGCAGCGCCCAGTTCACGCGCGAGCAGAACCGCAAGGCCGCGCAGCAGATGGCGCAGATGTTCTATACGCTGTACACCCTCAACAAACCCACGATCGCACGCGTCCATGGCGCGGTGCGCGGCGGGGGCGTGGGGCTGGTCGCTGCGTGCGATATTGCGATCGGCTCGCGCGACGCGACGTTCCGACTGTCGGAAGTGCGCCTGGGCATCGTGCCGGCGATGATCAGCCCATATGTGGTCGCCGCCATCGGCGAGCGCCATGCGCGGCGCTATTTCCTTTCGGGAGAAGAATTCGATTGCGCCGAAGCTTTTCGTATCGGGCTGCTGCACAACATCGTCGAGCTCGAGGACCTGAACGCGACCGTCAGCTACATGCTCGCCGATCTCTATTGCGGCGGTCCCAAAGCGATCGCCGCTGCCAAGCGCCAGGTTCACAGCATTGCCCACGCCCGCATCGATGGCGCGGTCGTCGAAGCGACTGCCCATCACATCGCCGATATCCGCGCGACGCCGGAAGCGCAGGAAGGCCTGGGCGCATTTCTCGAGAAGCGCAAGCCGGCGTGGATCGAGCCCGCTGCGAAGCGCGCCGCCAAGAAAGCGAAAAAACATTCATGAACTTGCCTAAAAAAGTAAGGATGGTCGAAGTCGGGCCCCGCGACGGCTTGCAGAACGAAGCGCAGAACGTGCCGACCAAGGTCAAGATAGAACTTGTCGACCGGCTCACCGACGCCGGGCTGCCCGTCATCCAGGCGACTGCGTTCGTCTCGCCGAAATGGGTGCCGCAGATGGCCGACAACGCCGAAGTGATGGCAGGCATCCGTCGCAAGCCCGGAGTCGCCTATCCCGTGCTCGTGCCCAATCGCAAAGGACTGGACGCCGCGATTGCGGCCGGCTGCGACGAGATCGTCGTCTTCGGTGCCGCCACCGAAGCATTTTCCCGCCGCAATACGAATTGCAGCATCGATGAGGGGCTCGCCCGCTTCTCGGAGGTGTGCGCTGCTGCGCTCGCGCAGGGTCTCAAAGTGCGCGGCGATGTTTCCGTAGCCCTCGGCTGCCCCTATGACGGCGACGTCGAACCGCAGCAGGTGACGCGCGTGGCGCGCGAGCTGTATGCGATGGGCTGCTACGAGATCACCATTGCAGACACGATCGGCGTCGGCACTGCGGGCAAGACACGCGCCGTGATCGAAGACGTCGCGCGGCACGTGCCGGTCGAGAAGCTGGCGGGGCATTTCCACGATACCTACGGTCAGGCGGTGGCCAATACGCTGGCCGCGCTCGAGTGCGGTGTGGCGACCTTCGACAGTTCCGTGGCTGGCCTCGGTGGCTGCCCATACGCCAAGGGCGCCACGGGCAACGTCGCGAGCGAAGATGTGCTCTACCTGCTCGATGGACTGGGCATCGAAACCGGCGTGGACATGGCCAAACTGATGGCTGCCGGCGAATTCATCTGCGGCGTGCTCGGCCGCCCGACGCTGTCGCGCGTCGCCCGGGCGCTGGCCGCCAGAGCGGCATGACCCGGTGGTGCGCGCCGCGCAGCCCCTCGACGCTCCGCACAGCCGCGCACCGGAGCCGTCGTCGCCCTGCATCAACGTCTGCGCGATGGACGAAGAGCGCGGACTGTGCCGTGGCTGCCACCGCACGCTCGACGAGATTGCGCACTGGGCGGGCTACTCGCGCGACGAAAAAATCGCCGTGCTCGGGCGCCTCGCGCAGCGCAAGGCCGCCGCGCACGAATCGCGCTGAGCGCGGGTCACCACCCTAATCCCCTGGCACGGCGCGCGCTGCGGCGTGCCATCCCACACGGAGTTTTAGCAATGCCCCTTTCCCCTCCCCGCCCCCGACAGCACATGCACAAGCGCGCGATCGAATGCTGCGGCTACGAACGCGAAGACGGCCTGTGGGACATCGAGGCCCATCTCGTCGACACCAAGCCGTACGCGACGACCGCGCGGGACACCGTGCGCCCGCGCCAGCCCGGCGAGCCGGTGCACGACATGTGGCTGCGCCTCACGATCGATCTGGACATGAAGATTCATGACGCCGAGGCGGCGACCGACAGCGGACCCTATATCAACTGTGGCGACATCACCCCCAATTTCAAGGCGCTGAAAGGCGTGACGATCGGCGCCGGCTGGCGCAGAAAAACCCTCGAGCTGCTCGGGGGCATCAAAGGCTGCACGCATCTGGTGGAGTTGCTCGGTCCGCTGGGCACCACGGCGTTTCAGGCGACGGGGCGCGCGCGCGAAAAGCACAATGCCGGCAAGCCCGTCACCAAGCGGCCGTACCAGATCAACGCGTGCCACATCTACAACGACAACAGTGCGGCGGTGAAAGAACGCTGGCCGCAGTTCTATACGGGCGACACGCGGCAGGCATGACCAGCCGCGACCTGAAAGGCCTGTTTCCCGATCTCGACCGCGATCTGCAGTCGTTTTCGACGGGCATCCTGCCTTCGCAGGAGATCGAGGCGTTGATCGACAAGCAGGCGATCCGGGGCGCCGTGCCAGTCGAGAGAGATCAGGTTCAGCCATCGAGCATCGACCTGCGGCTGGGCGCGACCGCGTACCGGGTCCGCGCCAGTTTCCTGACCGGGCGCAAGGATACCGTGGCCAGAAAAATCGAGGATCTCTGCATGCATGCGATCGATCTCTCGAAACCTGCGGTGCTCGAGAAAGGGTGCGTCTACATCGTGCCGCTGATCGAGGAGCTGCACCTGGGCCGCGACATCTCGGGCAAGGCGAATCCCAAGAGCACGACCGGGCGGCTCGACATCTTCACCCGCCTGATTACCGATTACGGCACCGAGTTCGAGCGCGTGCCGGCAGGCTACAAAGGCCGGCTGTATGTCGAGGTCGTGCCCCGCACGTTCAGTGTGCTCGTCGCGCAGGGCACGCGACTGAATCAGCTGCGCTTCATGCGCGGTCATCCGTTGCCCTCGGACAAGGAGCACCGCGAGCTCGACGAGCAGGAGTCGCTCGTCTATCTCGCCGATGAAAGCCGCGGACAGGCGAACATCGCCGACGGCCTGTGGGTCTCCGTCGACCTGGAGGGGATGCCCGAATCGCCGATCATCGGCTACAAGGCCAAACGTCACGCCCCGCTGATCGACCTGAGCAAGGTCGACCATTACGACCCGCTCGAATTCTGGGATCCGCTGTTGCGCATGCCTGCCGGCAGGCTGGTGCTCGATCCGAACGATTTCTACATCCTGGTTTCGCGGGAAAAGATCCGCGTGCCGCCGAACTACGCTGCGGAAATGGTCGCTTACGACCCTTCAGTCGGCGAATTTCGCATCCATTACGCGGGGTTTTTCGATCCCGGCTTCGGTTATGGCAGCGACGACATTCTGGGCACCCGCGCGGTGCTCGAAGTGCGGTCGCACGAGGTGCCTTTTCTGATCGAAAGCGGTCAGACTGTGGGCCGCCTCATCTACGAGCGGCTGCTCGCCAGGCCCAGGAAGATCTACGGGGCAGGCATCGGCTCGTCGTACCAGTCGCAGGGGCTGGCCCTGAGCAAACAGTTCAGGCGCATGGACAGCAGCGATAGCGCGCAACCGCCGGCGCGCCACGCGCAGCTTTGAACGGCGGCGCGCGCTGTCATCAAACCGCGCCTGCTTTGCGCAGGAGGTCGGCGAGCGCTGCGGCGATCTGGCGATAGCCCTGCGCGTTGGGATGGATCGGATCTGATCGGAGCGTCGCCTTGTACAGCACGCTCGTGACGACTGTGCCTTCATAGGGGACGCCGAATTCGGCAGCGAGATTGCGATAGAACTCCGGCGCGCTCGTCAGCAGCGCCGGCCGCGGCACCCCGACGAGCACGGCCTGAGCGCCGCTGGCTTTGACGAGC
>JBKJZR010000181.1:0-12351 GCA_046715035.1 Burkholderiales bacterium
AAGAAGCGGATTCCGGGCGGCACGTGCGGCACGGCAGTCGACGTGGCTAAGCTCGTCGCGGCGATTTTCAGCGCAGACATCCCCTTCCTGACGGGCGAGACAATCTACATCGACGGCGCGCAGGGAAGCGCGCATTGAAAGTCTTCGCGCATCTCGATGCCACGCTGGCCCTGTCGGGCGACGAGCAGATGCTGGTCGAGAGCGTGCGTGCGCTCGCGCGCGGCGAGATCGCTGCGCGCGCCGAAGCCTTTGACCGCAGCGGCGAGTTCCCGCATGCCAATGTGGAGGCCATCAATGCCCTGGGCCTGAACGCGATGTTTATTCCCGAAGCCTACGGCGGTGCGCAGATGTCGTATGCCGCCTATCTCGAATGTGTGCGCGAACTGTCAGCGGCGTGTGCATCGACCGGCGTGATCTGGGCGACGAACTTTCATGCGATGAAGCCGCTGATCGAATTTGGCAGCGACGAGCAGAAGCGCCGCCTGCTGAAGGTGCTGCTGGATGGAGGGCTGGCGGCACTGGCGATCACCGAACCCTCCGCGGGCTCGGACGCGACCGGCATGACGACTTCCTTCACGCCGGACGGCGAGGACATCGTCGTCAACGGCGGCAAGACCTTTATCACCAATGGCGGCCACGCCGCGCTGTACATGCTGTTCGGGAAATGGAGCGGCATCGAGGACAGCAAGCGCGCCATCTCGGTGCTCGTGCTCGAAAAGGGTACGGCGGGCCTCAGTGTCGTGCGCGAGGAAGACAAGATGGGCCTGCGCGCCTCGAGCACCGCGACACTGGCTTTCGACGGCTGCCGCGTGCCGCGCGCAAATCTGCTCGGCACCCCCGGCGACGGGCTCAGAATCCTGCTCGCCTCGCTCAATCGCTCGCGCCCGAGCGTGGCCGCCCATGCGCTTGGGATTGCGCGGGCGGCGTTCGAGGATGCGGTCGGCTATATCAACGCGCGCCGCCAGTCGGGCCGCAGGATCGTCGAGTTCCAGGGCATACAGTTTATGCTCGCTGACATGGCGACCGACCTCGCAATGTGCGAGGCTTGGCTTTGGCACGTCGCGCGGATGGTCGATGGAGGGGCCGAAGATTTTGCCGTCGAAGCGTCGATGCTGAAGATGCGGGCTTCCGATCTGGCGATGCGCATCGCCACCGATGCCGTGCAGCTCCATGGCGGGTACGGTTACTGCAAAGATTACCGCGTGGAGCGGCTGATGCGTGATGCGAAGATCACGCAGATCTGGGAAGGCACGAATCAGATCCATCGCCAGCTGATAGGCAGGAGCTTCATCAAAAAGTGAGGAGCAAAGAGTGAGGAGTGAAGCGAGAGTAACGCGTGAGGCAATAGGCGTTAGGCGTCAGGCGAGAGGAACACGCAAGGCGTTAGGCGTTAGGCGTGAGGAGAAAAGACGACTCGAGAGCTACAGTGCACAATGGTGCAGCAACGCGCGGGGCATCTGCTTTTCCCCCTTACGCCTCACGCCTCACGTCTCACCGCGGAGCTTTTGATGACGACGGCAATCAAAAGCGTAGGCGTCGCCGGCAGCGGCACGATGGGCGCGGGCATCGCGATCGTCGCGGCGCGCGCCGGATTGCGCACGCTGGTCTTCGACACGCGCCAGGAGGCGCTCGACCGCGCGCGCAAGCAGACCGGCGCGTTCTTCGCCAAATCCGTCGAGCGCAAGAAGCTTACGCAGCAGCAGGTCGACGGCTTCATGGATAACCTGACCGGGACGACACGCATCGCCGATCTGGCCGCTTGCGATATCGTGATCGAAGCGGTCTTCGAAGACCTCAAGGTCAAGCACGAGCTTTTGGCCGCGCTCGACAAGGTCTGTCCGCCCGAGACACTGTTCGCCTCCAACACCTCGACATTGTCGATCACCGAGATCGCCGCGGGTTCGGGCCGCGACGAGCGGTGCGTCGGCATGCATTTCTGTCTGCCTGCGCAGCTCATGAAGCTGATCGAGATGTCGCCGGGCCTTAGAACGAGCGACGCGACGTTTCAGACGGCCTGGGATTTCGCGCGGGCGATGGGGCAGATTCCCGTCAAGACCAAGGACAACCCCGGCTTTATCCTCAATTACTTTCTGATCCCTTTCAACAACGACGCGATACGCCTAGTCGAAGCCGGCGTCGCCGAGCCCGCGGATATCGACCGCGCGGTCAAGACGGCGCTCGGTTATCCGCTGGGCCCGCTCGAGCTGATCGATCTCGTCGGGCTCGATACGCACCTGCTGGTCGCCGAGGCGCTGTACGCCTCGACGCACGAGCCCCGCGCCGCGGTCCCTGCGCTGGTCAGGCGCATGATCGCGGCCGGCCACCTGGGTCGCAAGACAGGGCGGGGGTTTTTCAGCTACGCCGGCAACGCGATGTTCGGGGCCTAATGTTCATGAGCCGGTTGAGAGGTTGCGCGAAGTTGGGCGACGTTCTTACGGTTCCTTCCTCCGCTTGCGGGGGAAGGTCAGGATGGGGGCAAGCCTTTTGCTGGAGAAATCCGCAATGATTTACAGCGTTATCGATACCGGCGACAGCCGTTGCTTCAGCAGCGATCACCCTTTGGTCTCAGGTGCAGGCAAAGATCCCGCGTCGGCCGACGTCGTAATAATAATCGGCGCGGGCGCTGGCGAGCACGCGGAATCGCTGTCGCAATGGCAGAACAAGACTGCAGTGCTGCTCGAGCTGGGCACGGAATGCCTGGGTGCGCATACCGGCGAAGCGCGTGGCGCGGAAGGCTCGAACGTGCTCGGTTTCGCGCGGTTTCGACTGGGCGATGCCGAGCCATCCAACCTCGTCGAGGTCGTTCGCCAGCCGCAAACCAGCGCGGCCGCGATTGCGGCGGCGAGAGCGCTGTTCGAGCAGGCCGGACTGCAGGTCGCGGTCTGCGGTGACTTCGCTGGGCGCATCGTCGACCGGCTCGTGCGGCCGTACTACAACGCGGCCCTGCGCCGGCTCGACGAAGGGCTCGCGTCAGCCGACGACCTCGATACGACCCTCAAGCTCGGTCTCGGCTACCCCGAAGGGCCGATCGCTCTGCTCGAGCGCAGCGGCCTCGTGCATCATTTCGAGGTGACGCAGGCTTTGTTCGAAGCGTATGGCGACGCCGCTTACGCGCCGGCGCGCCGCGCGCGCGTGGCGAAGCAGCGCCAGAAGCGTTAGCGAGAAGCGACCCGATGCAGGGTGCGCTTGCGCACCATCGATGCATCGCGGATTGGATCGGTGCGCTCCGCTCGCGGAGCACACCCTACTCGGCGTGTTTTGCGCTGTGGTTCAAGGCGCGAGCACGCCCACCAGCGATCAGCAACGCGATGCGCACCGCATCGGCAGCGAGGAACGGCAGCACGCCCCGGTAGGTTTCCGCCATCGGGATGTCGCCGGCGAAGCTGTGGACGTGCGGATCTGCTTGTCGCGCATGTGGATGTATCCGGGACCGTGCACGTGAAAAGCCAGCGGATGCACGTCTTTGAATTCTGCCCTCGCGTGCTGTTGCACGTAGACCCACAACGCGCGCGACGTGGCTTCGGCGTTGGACATCATGAACGGCAGCTCGAACGCTTCCACGGCGGAGAAGCGGCCCGCCGTGTAACCGGGCAGCGTCCACACGATATCGGCGAGCCCGTCTTTGGCCTGGTCATAAAGCTGCGGCGGCGTGCCGCCGAGCTGCATCGACGGAAAAACCTGGCATTTGAGCTTGCCGCCCGATTCCCTGCCTATCTTCTCGCACCACGGCACGATGAACTTCGCATGCACGGACGAAAGCGATGGCAGAAAGTGATGGATTCTGAGCGTCGCTTCCTGCGCGGCAGCGGGGCTCGCACACGCGGCGGCGAACATCCAGAGACAGGCGCGCACTGTGTGCAGGGATTTCATGGGCGATCCCGGAGGTCCGGCGTTGTTCGAGAATAGCATGCCGCATTCGACGCCGCCGTTGTCACCGCGGCATGGGTAACACGCTAAACGCGCAATAGCACGTGTGCGCCGACAGAAAAGGGTTGCGACTCGAAATGACGGCGATTGTCATGCACGCATCGAGTTCGCATAATGCGATACTCGTGTCGAATCCGGGGACAGCAAGTTAATGACAATTTTCGAATTCATTGTTCCACAGGATGCGCCGCGATCGCCCGCGCGCGGCGGGCGCTGATGCGCCCTCTCGAAGGCGTGCGCGTGCTCGATTTCAGCACGCTGCTGCCCGGCCCCCTCGCGACGCTGCTGCTGGCCGAAGCAGGCGCTGAAGTCATCAAGATCGAGCGTCCCGGGCGGGGCGACGAAATGCGCGCGTACACGCCCAAGTTCGGCTCGGCGAGCGTCAATTTCGCGATGCTGAACCGCGGCAAGCGCAGCATCGCGATCGACCTCAAGGATGCTGGCGCGCTGCAGGCGCTGCGGCCCCTGCTCGAGTCAGCGGACGTCGTCGTCGAGCAGTTTCGCCCCGGCGTCATGGACCGGCTCGGGCTGGGGTACGACGCGCTGACCGTGATCAACCCGCGCATCGTCTACTGCGCGATCACGGGCTACGGGCAGTACGGCCCGCGCGCGGAGACCGCGGCGCACGATCTGAACTACGTGGCCGAAGCGGGCATGCTCGCGCTCGGCGCTGGTGCCGACGGGGCGCCGGTGTTGCCCGCAGCCCTGGTTGCCGATATCGGCGGCGGGACGTATCCGGCTGTCATTAACATCCTGCTCGCGCTGCGCAGCAGGGACCAGACGGGTAAAGGCTGCAAGCTCGACATCGCGATGGCCGACAACCTTTTCGCGTTCATGTACTGGGCGCTGGGCAACGGCATCGTCGCGGGACAATGGCCCGCCCCGGGCGGCGAGCTCGTCACCGGCGGGTCGCCGCGCTACAACATCTACCGCACGAGTGACGCGAAATTCGTCGCCGCGGCGCCGCTCGAAGCGAAGTTCTGGCAGAACTTCTGCGGGCTGATCGAGCTCGAGCCCGAGCTGAGGGATGACAGCTGCGATGCGCAGGCGACGCGAGAGGCCGTGGCGGCCAGGATTGCGGCAAAAAGCGCGGACGAGTGGCGCGCGTTGTTCACGGGTCGCGACGTGTGCTGCTGCGTCGTCGCGTCCGTCGCCGAGGCGTGGCGTGACCCCCATTTCGCAGCGCGCGGCGTGTTCGCGGCGCGGCTGACCGCCGCAGGCCGGGAGATCCCGGCGCTCCCCGTGCCGCTCGATGCGCAGTTCCGCGCACCCGACTCGGCTGCAGGCTATCCGGAGCTGGGCGAAGGCAATGCGCTGCTGGGCCGCGGTTAGGCGGCAACGCGGAGGATCCTGCAAACTGCCACGCCGCCGATAAGACGGTTTTCCCTCATCCCCACCCCTTCTCCCGGGGGGAGAAGGGAGCATCGAGACGCTGACGCGCAGAGGCGGGAACGGGCAGGGAAGACAGGCCCTTCGACGGGGCTCAGGACAGGCCCTTCGACGGGGCTCAGGACAGGCCCTTCGACGGGGCTCAGGACAGGCCCTTCGACGGGCTCAGGACAGGGTCGAGCGAAACCGAGCTGTCGGTTGGTTTCGAACTTCAATCAAGCGGGGACGCAGTTTTCATGCAACGCAAGATTACGATCATCGGCGCAGGCATAGTCGGCATCACCGCGGCAAGCTATCTGCGGCGCGACGGGCACGATGTGACGGTCGTCGATATGCGCGCGCCGGGCGAATACTGCTCGTTCGGCAACGCGGGCATCCTGAGCCCGGGCTCGTGCGTGCCCATCGCGATGCCGGGCATCATCTGGAAGGTACCCGGCTACCTGCTCGATGCACTCGGACCGCTGCGCGTGCGCGCAACGTACTTTCCCAAGGCGCTGCCGTGGCTGCTCAAATTCATCCGCAGCACCGAGCTGCAGCGCATCGAGCGCACGGCCGACGCGCTGAGGGCGCTCCTGCGGCAGACCTTCGACGCCTATCTGCCGCTGGTCGGGGCCGCCGGCTGCAGTGACCTGATCCGCAGATCCGGATACGTGGTCGTCTACGACAGCGAAGCCGCGTATCGAGGCGATGCGCTCGCATGGAAATTGCGCCGTGACCGCGGCGTGCGCTGCGACGAGGTCGACGCCGCAGGCATCGAGCGCCTCGTCCCCGCGCTGGGTAAAAACTATGCGAAGGGCGTGTATCTGCCCGAGCAGGGATACGTCGCCAACCCCGAGCGCCTGACCAAGTCTCTCGCGCGCCAGTTCGAGCGCGACGGTGGCAAGATCTTGCAGCGCAAAGTGCTCGACATCGAAATCGGCGCACAGGGCCCATACGCATTGATGACGGATGCTGGCCGCATGCCATTCGAAACGTTGGTGCTGTGCGCCGGGGTGGACTCGAATGAATTCAGCGCCAGGCTCGGCGACGACGTGCCGCTCGAAGCCGAGCGCGGCTATCACGTCACGTTTTCCGACCCGGACCTCGCGCTGCCGATGCCCGTGTGCTCGGCGCAGCATAAGTTCTTCGTGACGCCGATGGAGATGGGGACGCGCATCGCGGGGCAAAGCGAGTTCGCCGGCATCGAAGCGGACCCGGATTATGGCCGTGCCGATATCCTCGTCAAGCATATGCAGCGCATGTTTCCGCATGTCCGCACCGCGGATGCGACCCGCTGGATGGGGAGGCGTCCTTCGATGCCGGATTCGAAGCCGGTGATCGGCCGTGCGACGCAATTCGCGAATGTCTATTACGCTTTCGGCCACGGCCACGTCGGTTTGTGCAGCGGCGCGCCCACCGGACGGATCATCGCGGATCTCATCGCTGGGCGTCCGCCGAACATCGACATCGCGCCGTTTCGCGCCGACCGCTTCTAGCGAGCAGCAGCGGCTGGCAGCGTGCGTTCAGTCGATGCGTGCGCCCGAGGATTTGACGACCTTCGCCCACTTGGCGATCTCCGCCTTCTGGAACGCCGCAAATTCTTCGGCGGAGTTGGCGACGACCTCGGCTCCAAGCGCGTTCAGCCGCTCGCGCATCTCGGGCTGGCGCATGATCTTCACCATTTCTGCGTTAAGGCGGGCGATGATCTCGCGCGGTGTGCCGGCGGGCGCGAAGACTCCGAACCACTGCAGCGCCTCGAATCCGGGCAAGCCGGATTCGGCGACCGTGGGCACCTCGGGTAGTACCGGCGAGCGCTTCGGGTTGGTCACCGCGAGCGCCTTGAGCTTGCCCGACTTCACATACGGCAGAAACGACACGGCGGTGCCGAACTCGAGCGAGACCTGTCCCGCCACGAGATCGATCAGCGCCGGCGCGTCGCCCTTGTAAGGCACGTGCAGCATCTGCACGCCCGCTTGTGACTTGAAAAGCTCACCCACCAGATGCGACACCCCGCCGTTGCCGCTCGACGCGAAGCTCAATTGATCAGGCCGCGCTTTCGCGAGCGCGATCAGTTCCTTGACGTTTTTGGCGGGCAGCGAAGGATGGGTCGCCAGCATGATGGTGGCGCTCGCCAGCAGCGTGACCGGCGCGAAATCGCGCACCGAGTCGTACGGCAGCTTCGCGTAAAGGCTTTGTGCGATCGCATGCGTGCTGCTCGTGCCCACGAGGATGGTGTAGCCATCAGGCAGGGATTTCGCTGCGGCATCCGATCCTATCGTCCCTCCCGCGCCGCCGCGGTTGTCTACCAGGACTTGCTGCGACCACGCTTCCGTCAGCTTCTGCGCAAGCAGCCGCGCGACGATGTCGGTGGCACCGCCTGCGGGAAAAGGCACGATCATACGCACGGGCTTGAGCGGATACGTCTGCGCTCCAGCAGGCAAGGCCACAGCCGCAAGGCACGCCGCACACGCATGGACTGCTGTAGCTAGCTTCATGAGCCCTCCAGATGATGAGCCGACGGTTCGTCGATTTCTTCCGCCGTTCATATTTCGATTCCTTTGCGACGCGGTCTTCAACAAACCGCTAATCGACTTTGGCGCCCGAATCCCGGACGATCTTGCGCCATTTCGGCAGCTCGGATTTGATCAGGTCCGCGAACGCCTGGGGCGTGCTGGAGACAAGATCGACCCCCTGCGCAACGAATTTTTCTTTCATGTCCGGCAGCTGCAATATGCGCGCGACTTCGCGGTTCCAGCGCATGACGATTGTTCCGGGGGTGCCCGCGGGCGCCAGGATTCCGTACCACGGGGTGACGTCGTAGCCGGGCACGCCCGCTTCGGCAAGCGTGGGCAAATCGGGGGCCTGCGGCGAGCGCTTCGCGGTCGAGATGCCGAGCGCTCGCAACCTGCCCGTGCGCACATGCGGCATTGAGGTCAAAAGGTTGCTGAACATCATCTGCACCTGGCCGCCGACCAGCTCGGTCAGCGCGGCTGCGTTGCCTTTGTACGGGACGTGCACGATATCGATTGCCGCCATCGTGCGCAGGAGCTCGCCGGCAAGATGCGTCGGCCCGCCGTTGCCCGCGGAGGCGAAATTGAGGCTGCCCGGACGCGCCCTGGCGAGTGTCAACAGCTCCGGTACCGACTTGGCGGGAACGGCGGGATGCACGACGAGCGCGAGCGGCAACGTCGCGATGAGCGTGATCGGAGCGAAGTCCCTGATCGGATCGTATCCCACCTTCGGGTACAGGCTCACGTTGATGGCGTGCGTGCCGACGTGGCCGATCATCACCGTGTACCCGTCCGGCGCAGCTTTGGCGACGACCTCCGCGCCCAGGCTGCCGCCCGCGCCGCCGCGGTTATCCACGACGACCAGCTGGCCCCACGCCGCACCGACTTTCTCGCCGATCGCGCGCGACATGATGTCGGTCGGGCCGCCTGGGGCAAACGGCACGATGTAGCGGATCGGCCGCGATGGATAGGGCTGCGATGCGGCGTCTGACACCCGATGAAACCCGGCGACCCGCACGTCCTGCCCGCGAATGGGCCCTTCGCCCGGCGAATGGCTAACGAGCCCGGACGTGTCGCCTGGCGCGGAGGGCACGATGTAGCGTATGGGCTTCGAAGGGTAGGGCTGCGCGGGCTCTGCACTTTGTTGCGCAGCCGCGGACGGCTGCAGCGCCAGCGTAAGCAACGCTGCGGCGCAGGTAAGTTCCAACTGGAAGCGCCTGCCGTTCGGGAGGCTTTCCTCATCATTCACCTTGCCTTTGCCCCCATCCCAACCTTCACCCGCAAGCGGAGGAAGGAGCGTTCATCCCTCATCCCTCATCCTCATTTCCCTCATCTTCCTTACTCGACCTTGATTCTGGCATCCTTGATCACCTTCGCCCACAGCACCGCTTCCGACTTGACGAGTGTGGCGAGCTGCTCCGGCGTGCTGCTGGCCGGTTCGACGCCGTCGCGAGACAGCCTTTCCCTGACATCGGGCAGCGCGAGGATGCGCACCATTTCCTGATTGAGCTTGGCGACGATGGGCTTGGGTGTGCGCGCCGGCACGAACAATCCGTACCAGGAATTCACTTCGAACTTCGGTAATCCCTGCTCGGCGATCGTCGGAATCTCCGGCGCCGCGCCTGAACGCTTGAGCCCGCTGACGCCGAGCGCCTTGAGCCGCCCGGCGCGCACGTGCGGCAACGCCGGCAGGATGGGCCCAAACCCCAGCTTCACCTCGCCGCCGATCAGCGCGGGAAGCGCCGCGCCGCTGCCTTTGTAAGGCACATGCACGATGTCGATGCCGCTCATCGATCGCAACAGCTCGGCAGCCAGATGATTGGCAGTGCCCACACCCGACGACGCGTAGTTGATCTCGCCGGGTTTGGCCTTGGCGAGCGCAATGAGGTCCTTGACGTTGCTGGCGGGCAGCGAAGGATGCGCGGTCAGTATGCTCATCGAGTCGCCGAGCTTGCTGACCGGCAGAAAATCCTTGGCCGGATCGAAGGCGATCTTCTGGCCGACGATGGGTGCCACCACCAGCGGCCCGGCGGTGCCGAGCAGGAGCGTATGTCCGTCGGGACTCGCGTGCGCCACCACATCGGCGCTGACGTTGCCGCCGGCGCCGGCGCGGTTGTCGATAATCACCGGCTGCCCCAGTCCCTCAGCGAGCTTCGCGCCTACCACGCGTCCCAGCGTGTCGCTCGGCCCCCCCGGCAGAAAGCCGACGACGAAGCGTATCGGCCGACTCGGGTAGCTCGCGGCCGTCGGCTGCGCGACGACGGAATCGAAACCTGCCGCAAGTAACAGTGCCGCGATTACTGTTGTCGTGAATTTCATCGAGAAGGCACTCCGTCAGCGTTCTGCGCTCACCGCGCCAGACCACGGTGACATCACATCGGTCATGCCGTGCAGTTCGCCGGTCGCGGGGACACGCAGCACCGAGCTCGGACACGCGAAATTCGTCGGATAGACGACGAGCTCGGTGAGGTCGATCGGGAACTCGCCGCGCAGCGCGTCCTGCACATCGGCGGGCAGCCGCGGGTCGACTCCGACCGCGTCCCCGCCGCTCGCATCGATGCGCGGCTGATGGAACGCGTCCTCCAGGGACATCCCGTGGTCGATCAGGAACGAGGTGATTTGCATGACTGCGGGCATGATCTTGCGGCCACCTGACGCGCCGATGGCGAACCATGCATGGTCGCCGCGGTGCGCGATGAGCGGGCACATGTTGGTAAGCGGACGTTTGCGCGGCGCCAGGTAGTTCGGAGAGCCGGGGCGCGGATCGAACCACATGATCCCGTTGTTCATCAGGATTCCCGTCGTCGGCAGCACGAGGCGGCTGCCGAACACCGAAAGCAGCGTCTGCGTGTGCGCGACCATGTTGCCTTCGCGGTCGACCACATTGAAATGCGTCGTGCAGCCGGGACTCTTGCTGTCGTCGGTTTCGCCCATCGACTGCAGCCTGTCGGCGTAAGCCGCGCGCAAGGCCTGCGCATAGGCAATGAACGCCGTGGCGGCCGGCGCACCGGAGAACTGATGCGATCGCAGCGCGTCGAGCACGCGCGCGATGCTCGGTCCTGCGGTCAGCCCTCCGGCCAAGGCGATCGTCGCGCCGCGGTAATCGATTTCGAGGGGCGCGACGATGCGTGCGCGGTAATCCTTCAGGTCCTGCGCGTCGAGTATGCCCCCGCATGCCGCGATGTCCTTGACGATGGCATTCGCGATTTCCCCTTCGTAGAAATCGCGCGCGCCCTGGCGCTGGAGGGTGCGCAGCGTGGCGGCCAGCCCTTTGAGCTCGAGGCGGCCGAGCGCGGCGCCGGGCGCAGTGATCGGCGGCAACCCGCCCGGCAGCCATACGTCGCGGGTGCTCGGGTAGCGCGCGAGCTCGGCTGCCGTCGTCGCCACCTTGAGCGTCAGATACCAGTCGACCGCGATGCCTCGCTCGGCAAGCTCGATGGCGGGCGCGACGACTTCGGCAAATGGCCTGCTGCCGAAATTTTCGAGTGCCAGCCTTAGGCCGTCAACGTGGCCCGGCACTGCGATCGAGTGCGGGCCGTGCACGTTGCGGTCGTCCTTAACCGTCGGCCAGGTGAACAGGTCCGACGTGTAGCCGCCGGTCAGTGGAAAATCGGCGGGATCGAGACGGTGCGGGGAAATCGGGCCGAAATCGACGACGTGGACGCGGCGCTCGCGCGCGAGGTAGACGAGCATGAAACCCACGCCGCCGAGACCGCTGTTCCAGGGCTCCACGCTCGCCAATGCGAGACCTGTCGCGACGGCAGCATCGACCGCGTTCCCGCCGTCTTCGAGGATGCGCGCGCCCACCGCAGCAGCGATACGATTCTGGCTGGCGACGACGCCGTTGCGCGAGTGGGCGGCGGGCTTGCGCACGTGCCAATTCTGGACGAGATGATCGATCATTGAGTAGCGGTCGGAGGAGTGTGCAGAGAGAAGCATGATAGCCAATCGGCGCACTGCGTGCTTGGCTGACCCGCTGCTATAATCGTCGCGGATTCAATATCCCGAAAGCCGCGCGCCTGACCAAGCATATCGTCTGCCTGAGTTTCGACTTCGATGCGATCTCAGGTTTTATCGCCCGCGGTGCGCGCACGCCCACCCCGATCTCGCGCGGCGAATTCGGTCCGCGCGTCGGTGCGCCGCGGCTGCTCGCGCTGCTGAAAAGGCACCGCATCAAGTCGAGCTGGTTCGTCCCGGGACATACCATCGAGACTTTTCCCGATGCGGTGAAAGCGGTGGTCAAGGCCGGCCATGAGATTGGTCACCATGGCTGGAAGCACGTTTCGCCTTCAGCCTACTCGCGTGCGGAGGAAGAGGTCGAGCTAATGCGCGGCAACACCGCGATCGAGCGCATTTCGGGACAGTACGCGCGCGGCTACCGTTCGCCCTCGTGGGACCTGAGCCCGCATTCGATAGGGCTGTTCCTCGAGCACGGCTTCACGTACGACAGCAGCATGATGGGCGACGATTACACGCCGTATTACGCGCGCGAGGACGATGTAATCGAGCTCGAGCAGCCGGCACGGCTCGGACGCGCGACACCGCT
>JBKJZR010000182.1:0-4828 GCA_046715035.1 Burkholderiales bacterium
CGCGTACTTCTCGATGTCGTCCTGGCATTCGTGAAAGCTCGGCGACTGCCATGGCCGCACCGCGCCGGCGCGCAACGATTTCGATTCGTCGGGAACGATCAGCCCGAAATCGATGCCGATGACGCGCCCGAAGCCGCGGCACGCATCGCAGGCGCCGAGCGGTGAATTGAACGAGAACAGGCTGGGCGTCGGCTCCGCATAGTGGATGTCGCAGTCGGCGCAATGCAGGTCGGAGGAGTCGCGCCAAACCGCTTCGCCCTCCCCTTCACGGGGTGGGTTGGGGTGGGGATGGGCCTGCTCGTGGTCCTCCCGTTGCCCCATCCCCCTCCCAGCCTCCCCCTTGAAGGGGGAGGTGAGATCAGCTTGTGGAGCAAGGTAGTCGTTCCCCATCCCCCTCCCAGTTGCCCCCTCGCCGCTGCGCTTGCTCTCCCCCTTGAAGGGGGAGGTGAGATCAGCTTGCGCTGCAAGATAGACATTCACGCGGCCCTGGCCGATGCGCAGCGCGGCTTCGAGGCCTTCGATCACCCGCACGCGCTCGGCGCCGCCCAAGCGCAGCCGATCCTGCACGACCTCGAGGCACGCTTTATCCTCGCGGTGGATGCGCGTGTAGCCTTGTGCTTCCAGCAGCTGTTTGACTTCCGATGCGGAAAAATTCTTCGGAATCGCGACCGGAAAGGTGACGATCAGGCGCGGGTCCGCGGCGGTTCGCGCGCGGGCGCTGAGCGCGGCGTAGATGGAATCGGGCGTGTCTCGATGCACCGCTCCGCCGCAGCCGCGGCAATAGAGCTGGGCAGCGCGCGCGAACAGGAGTTTCAAATGATCGTTGAGCTCGGTCATCGTGCCGACGGTCGAGCGCGACGTGCGCACCGGATTGGTCTGGTCGATCGCGATCGCGGGCGGAATGCCGTCGATGCGGTCGACCTGCGGCTTGTCCATGCGGTCGAGGAACTGGCGCGCGTAGGGCGAGAATGTCTCGACGTAGCGCCGCTGACCCTCGGCATACAGCGTGTCGAATACGAGTGAAGACTTGCCCGAACCGGACACGCCGGTGACAACGATCAGCTCGTTGAGTGGCAGCGCGAGCGTCAGGTTCTTGAGGTTGTGCTGGCGGGCGCCGACGATGGTGATGGCGTTCAGCGGCAGATCTTCGCGGGGTTTCATGGTAGGTGACAGGAGGCGCTAACCGCCTGACGCTGAATACTCGACCGGGTGCCGTTCGGGTGAGCCTGTGCAAACAGGCATCGCGTGCATTGATTCCTGGAGTCGCGTGCGGAAGAATGACGAACCCGACTCGCGTCATGCCGCTAACGCGAACCGGCTCCGCCATTGTACTCCGGGTGTCAGGAGCAGCACGAAGCGTGTCTGGTCATGCAGCCCGCCGCGAGTTGGAGGGGTGCGTCGCAGAAACGTTCCCCGGTTTCCGCGCGAGCTGTCACGGCCGCGGAGTGCACTCGCTGCGAGCCGACGCAAATAGCGTGCGCCGCCGCAAAAGGCAGTGACAGCGCGCGCGGTGCCGGGGTAAAGTTCAGGCTCTAGCAGCATCCTATCCGTCCACTTCCGGCAAGGGTCACGATGCGTCAGGACAGGCGTTACGGCGTGGTTGCGCTGGGTTTTGCGGCAGCGGGCTGCTGCGTCGCGGGCTGGGCTGCCGAACCTGCGGCGCGCGCGGATGCGGGCTATCCGACCAAGCCGATCCGGATGATCGTGCCGTATGCCCCCGGCGGCGGCTCCGATATCGTGGCGCGCATCGCCGGCCAGAAAATGAGTGAATCGCTCGGCCAGGCCATCGTCGTCGACAACCGGCCCGGTGCCGCGGGCATGCTCGGTGCGGAAATGGCCGCCAACGCACCCGCGGACGGTTATACGCTGCTGCTTGCGGACTCCTCGTTCACCATCAACGCCTCGTATTACACGAAACAGGTGCGCTACGACGCGCGCAACCACTTCGTGCCGGTCGCGCTGATCGCCGATACGCCGTACTTGCTGGTCGCGCATCCGGGCGTGGCCGCGACTTCGGTCAGGGAGTTCATCGCGCTCGCGAAAGCGCAGCCGGGCAAGATCAATGTGGGCTCCGCCGGCAACGGCAGTGGCAGCCACCTCATCGGTGAGCTGTTCAGGCTCAAGGCCGGCGTCGCTTTCAACCACATCCCGTACAAGGGTTCGGGGCCGGCGACCGCCGATGTCGTTGCCGGCCAGATTCAGGCAACGTTTGCCACCGCGCCCGGTGCCGTGGCGTTCATCAAAGCCGGACGGCTGAAAGCGCTTGTCGTCGCCACACCGAAGCGCAGTGCGACGCTGCCCGATGTGCCGACGTTCATCGAGCTGGGTTTTCCCGACATCGTCGTCACCAACTGGTATGGCATCGTCGCGCCGGCAGGCACGCCAAAAGCCGTCGTGCAGCGTTTGTACGACGAAGTCGGACGCGCGATTGCGCAGCCCGACGTGCGTGAGCGGCTGGCCGGCGCTGCGCTGGAGCCGGTGTCGCAGTCCTCTGATCAGTTCGGCAAGCTCATCGATGCGGAATTGAAGCGATGGGCGCAAGTGGTGAAGGACGCGAACATCAAGACCGAGTAGAACCGCTTAGAGGGAATCCCGTCATGCGTATCTTCTTCACGACTCTTGCGCTGCTCGCTGCATTCACTGCGACTTCCGCTTCGGCGCAGCAATTCCCGGCGCGTTCGATGCGCATCATCGTGCCGTTCGTCGCCGGCGGCTCCGCCGACGTGCTTTCGCGCGTGCTCGCGCAGCGGCTCTCGCAGCAGTACGGCCAGCAGGTGATCGTCGAAAACCGTCCGGGCTCGGGCGGTCATGTCGGTGCCGAGGCGGCGGCGCGCGCGGCACCCGACGGCTACACCATCGTGTTCGGCACGATCGGCATCCACGCCGCGTACGCGATCTATTCCAAGCTCGGCTACGATCCGGCGCGCGATTTGCAGCCGGTCGCGCTGTACGCCGACGTGCCGTGCGTGCTCATCGTCCATCCGTCGGTGCCGGTGAAGAATGTGACCGAATTCATCGCGCTCGCGAAGAAGCATCCAGGGCGTCTCAATTTCGGCACCGCGGGCAGCGGCTCGTCGACGCACATGGTCGGGGAGTGGTTCAAGCTCGTGACTTCGACCAACCTTCCCCACGTTCCTTATAAGGGAAGCGCACAGGCGATGCAGGATCTGCTGGGCGGGCAGATCGAGCTCATGTTCGAGAACCTGACCACGGCGATCCAGCAGATCAAGGCCGGCAAGGTGCGCGCGCTCGGCGTCACCAGCAGGCAGCGCAGTCCCAGCCTGCCCGATCTCGTCACCGTCGCCGAAGCGGGGGTGCCGGACTTCGAGGCGACCGCCTGGTTCACGATCGCCGCGCCCGCCAAAGTGCCGGCGGACATCATCCGCAAGCTGAACGCCGACATGAATGCTTTTTTGAAAGCGCCGGAGATGCAGCAGCGCTGGGTGGAGATGGCGGTGGTGCCGCTCGGCGGCTCGCCTGCCGATGCCGAAAAGTTCTTTGTGTCCGAACGCGAAAAATGGAACAAGGTGATCAAGGCCGCGGGGATCCGGGGGGACTAAGGGAAGGGATGAGGGATGAGGGGTGAAGGATGAAGGATGAAAGATGAAGGATGAAGCAATGAAGCAATGAAGCAATGAAGCAATGAAGCTCCTTCCCCTGCTTGCGGGGGATGGCGGGGATGGGGGGAAACGGAAAAAATGCAAAAGGGATGTAAATGAAGACAACCTGCTCGCTCGCGAAAGCCATGGATAGGTTTCAATGACGCGTCTATTTCCTGCGCTGCTGCTCGCAACCCTCGCGCTCGTACCCGTGGCCGCGCTTGCCCAGCCGGCGGGGTTTCCCTCCAAACCGATCCGGCTGATCGTGCCTTATGCGCCCGGGGGCGTCGCCGACCTGATGAGCCGCATCATCGCGCAGCGCCTGACCCCGCTCTACAGCCAGCAGGTCGTCGTCGAGAACCGGCCCGGCTCGGGCGGCCATATCGGCGCGGAGCTCGTGGTCAAGGCGCCGCCGGATGGTTACACGATCATGTTCGGCACGACGACGCACAACGCCGCTTACGCGATGTACTCGAAGCTCCCTTACGATCCCCCGAAGGACCTGCAGCCGGTCATCCTCCTCGCGGAAATACAAGGCGCGCTCGTGGTTCATCCATCGCTGCCGACGCGCACGGTCAGGGAATTTCTCGCGCTCGCCAGGGCGCGTCCGGGCGAGCTCAACTACGGCTCCGCGGGCGCCGGCTCCGCGACGCACATTGCGGCCGAGCTGTTCAAGGCGGTCGCGAATGTGAACTTGATCCATATTCCTTACAAGGGCAGTGGCCCGGCGATGACCGATCTACTCGGTGGGCAGATACAACTCATGTTCGAGAACGTGCCCACGGCGCTGCCGTACATCAAGTCGGGCAAGATTCGCGCGCTGGGAGTGACGAGCCGGCAGCGCGCGCCGACGCTGCCCGATGTGCCCTCGATCCATGAGGCCGGGGTGCCGGGCTACGAAGCCGTGCCGTACTACACGATCTCGGTTTCGGCCAAGGTGCCGCAGGACGTCGTGCGTAAGCTCAACTCGGACCTCGATGCCGTGGTCAAATCACCTGAGCTCGCGCCGCGCTGGGCAGAGCTCGGCATAACGCCGCTCGGCGGGTCGCCGGACGCGGCGATCAAGCGCAACGCGGCAGAAACCGAGACGTGGACGAAGGTGATCAGGTCGGCCGGAATACGCGCCGACTGAGGCCAGTCGAGGTTTCCGCACAGTACCGCACCGCAGTAAGCCCGGCACGCCGGGCTTGCCGAATCCCGGGCGCTTGATATCATTCCGTATATACATG
>JBKJZR010000183.1:0-16173 GCA_046715035.1 Burkholderiales bacterium
GTGATGGAAAAAGCCGGCGTCGACCATCTGCTGGTTGTCACCGACCATCGCACGGGCAACGCCCCGCAGTGGGTGACGGGCTGGCCCGGTACCGTCGAGGCTTACGTGATCTTCAAGCCGGGCGTGAAGATGACGATGTTCATGGAGTGGTACAACCATTTTCCGCTCGGCAGGAAAATCGCGCGCGATGTCGATGTGTTCTGGGGCGAGCATCAGGGCATCGCCAAGACGATCGCGGAGCTCAAGCGCCGCGGCGCGAAAAGGGTGGGCGTGATGGGACCGCTGGTCGTTGCCAAGTGGCGCCAGCTCGAGGAGCATTTCGCGATGGTCGGGCTCGACGCCGAGTACATCCGCCTGCGCACCATCAAGTCAGCGGAGGAAATCGACTGGCTGCGCATCGGCGCGGCGCTCAGCGATGCCGGCTTCGCCGCGCTGCTGCGCGAGACCAAACCGGGCCTCACCGAGCGCGAGCTCGGCAACGCCGTCGAACGCGCTTACGTCGGCCACGGGGGCACGACGATGATCCATTACATCGGGGTCACGTCGATGGCGCAGCCGCACATCTGCGTGCCGCCGCAGCACCATTCGCCGCGCAAAGTCCAGCAAGGCGACGTGGTGTTCTGCGAGCTGTCGAGCTACTGGTGGGATTACGCCGGGCAGGTGCTGCGCACGTTCACGGTGGGTGCCGAGCCGACGCCGCTCTACCGCGATCTTTACAACACCGCAGAGGCAGCGTTCGACGCCGTGACCGGCGTCGTGCGCCATGGCACGACGATGCAGGAAATTGTCGACGCCACCGGCGTCATCGAAGACAAGGGTTTCACGGTATACGACGACCTGATGCACGGTTTCGGAGGCGGCTATTTCCAGCCCATACTCGGCACGCGCAGCCGCCCGGCCGGCCCGTTGCCCGACATGACGCTGGAGGAAAACATGACGGTGGTCGTGCAGCCCAACGTGATTACGCGCGACCAGAGCGCCGGCGTGCAGGTGGGCGAGCTGATTCGCGTCACGAAGACCGGCTTCGAGCGGCTGCACACCGCCGGGCGCAGCTTGTTTCGCGTCGGATAACGCGGGATTACAATGGCGATGCGGCGCTGCGCAACAGAAGAAAAAGCGCAACGACCGCACAGGTTTCCTGCCGGGCCGCGGCGTTACGCTTGAGCAGACGCTTCCGGTACGGTCACGCGGGAGGCGCATGTCGCAATGATTCCCGCGGTGCTGATCCAGCTTCCTGCGCGTGGCCGGACCATGCTGGACGCGGTGCGCACCGCGTCCAGAACTCTTCCCATGACTACTTGCAACGGAGGAGCGGGACGATGAAATGGAGCATGGGATGGGCGGCGGCAATCGCATTGGGATCGCTCGCGGGCTGCCAGAGCACGGAGCAGCGGGCCGCGCGCGACTACCGGGCTGACCAGGCGGATGCCGTGAACATGCGGCTCGTCGGCGTCAACGATCTCCAGGGGCGCAGCGCGTACGCGCCGGTGATACACGAGCAGAACGGGCGCTGGATCGCGTATGTCGGTCATCACGGCGGCAATCCATCGGTGAATCCGCTGACGAATATCAACGAGAACAACGGTACCTCGGTCGTCGACGTCACCGACCCCAGGAATCCGAAGTACCTGGTGCATATCGCCGGGCAGGCCGGCGGCACCGAGAGCGGGGGCGCGCAGATGCTGCGCCTGTGCAACGGGAAAGACCTGCCGCGCGGCGACCGCAGCAAGGTTTATATGCTGCGCAGCTTCGGCAACTCGGCCCACGAGGTATGGGACGTTAGTGCGCCGGAACGGCCCTCGCGCGTGAGCGTACCGGTCAGCAAGCTGCGCGACACGCACAAGAGCTGGTGGGAGTGCGATACCGGCATCGCCTATCTGGTGTCGGGGGCGCCCGGCTGGAAATCGCGCCGCATGACACAGGTCTTCGACCTGAGCGATCCGGCGAAACCAGTGCACATCCGCGACTTCGGCGTGCTCACGCAGGAACCTTCGGCGGACAAGGATTCAGTGCACGAGCTGCATGGCCCGATCTCGACCGGTCCCAAGCGCAACCGCATCTACCTGGGCTACGGCACGGTGCGCAACGGCTACATCCAGATCCTCGATCGCGAGAAGCTGCTGAAAGGCCCGCAAGAGCCGACGCGCGAGAACGTGCTCGCCCCGGTGATCGCGGGATTCGCGACACCGCGTTATTTCGGCGCGCACACTACGCTGCCGATATTCGGCCTCGAAATCGCCGAGTTCGCCAGGAACCGCGACGCCAGGACGCGCGACATCCTGATCGTGGTGAACGAGTCGACATCGAACGAATGCCTGGAATCGCGGCAGCTCGTCTACTTTCTCGACATCACCGACGAGCGGTCGCCCTTCGGCATCGCCAACTTCCAGGTCCCCGAGGCCAGCGGCAACTTCTGCGCGCGCGGCGGCCGCTTCGGCGCCCACGCAGTGAATGAGAATCAGCCGCCGATGTATGCGCAGCGCCTGGTGTTCTTTTCGTGGTTCAACGCCGGAGTGCGCGCGGTCGATATTCGCGATCCGTTCAACCCCAAGGAGGTCGGATATTTCATCCCTGCCATTACCGATCGGACCGACAGGCGCTGTATCAAGGTCGACGGCGGCGAGCGCTGCAAAGTGGCGATCCAGACCAACAATGTCGAAGTCGACGACCGCGGCTACATCTACATCGTGGATCGGGCCAACACCGGCATGCACATACTCGAGCTGACCGGCGCGGCGCGGGACGCGGCCAAGTTCAGGTAACGTGAAACGGAAACGGCGGACGCGGCGGGCTCGCGCGTCCGCTCCGCGCTACTCTGCCTTGAGCCCGACCGCTTTCACCACCAGCGCATTTTTCGCCATCGAGTCGCGCACGACTTCACGAAATTGCTGCGATGTGCCGGTCACGACTTCGGTACCCTGTGCGGCGAGCAGGTTCTTCACATCGGGCGAACTGGCGGTCTGGATGATGGCCGCGCGCAACTTCTCGACGATCGGCCGCGGGGTTCCTTTGGGGACCATGAAGCCCTGCCATCCGCTGTAATCGAATCCCGGCACCGTATCGGCGATCGGCGGAATATCGCCGAGCAGCGGCGAACGCTGGGGAAGACTGTGACCCAGCGCGCGCAGGCGCCCGGCTTTGACGAACGACATGACCGCCGCTGCAGGGGTCAATGTCCATTGTGATTCGCCGGCAATGACCGAAGCCACCGACGGCCCCCCGCCCTTATAAGGCACGTGCAGCGACTCGAACTTCGCCGCCTGCATGAGATACGCGCCCGAAAGATGGCTTTGCGAGCCGGCGCCCGCGGAGGCCATGTTGACCTGGCCCTGCTTGGTCTTGGAGTAATCAATCAGCTCGCGCACCGTCTTGACGGGCAGCGCGGGGTTGACGACCAGCACGTTCGGCGTAGAGGCGAACTGCACAACGTGATCGTAGTCTTTCACCGGATCGTAGGTCGGGTTCTTCTGCAGCAGCACGGCGATGGTCGATGCCGCCGTCGTCGCGCTGATCAGTGTGTAGCCGTCCGGTATCGCGGCTTTCGCGATCTCCATGCCGATCACGCCACCGGCGCCGGCGCGATTGTCGGTGATGACCTGCTGCCCGAGCACCTCGCTCAGCTTGCCGGCCATGATGCGGCTCAGCGTGTCCACCGAGCTGCCCGGCGCGTTCGGCACGATCATGCGCACGGGGCGGTTCGGATAATCCCTGGCGAGATCAGCGGACGCAGCAAGCGCCGTGACCGAAATCGCACAGGCGACTGCGGCGGCAATCGTATTCGCAAGACAGCGCATCTTCATCAGGAGCTCCTCGAATATTGACAGCTTTTACATTATTTTTTTCCGAAATGATTCTCGCCGCTTTACCACCGAAACGCAACCCGCCGAACATCCGGCGACGCGCAGATTCAAGCTTACGAAACCGCGCGACAGTGCAGTGCCGCTCGACAATGGCAGCGCCCGTCGGTTTCTGATATCGTCAAAATCATTGCCGGTGACAACGCCGTTCCGCCCGTCTGCTGCATTCAGAATAGACACGCCGTAAAGCGCTCGCGGGGCCGCTTTGGCCATTGCGCAGATGCATAGAGGAGCTTTTTCAACACGCCAGGAAGGATGCATAACCCATGATTACAAACGATCGCGGTCTTTCGGACGAGCAGCGCATGATGCGCGACAGCTGCCGCGCCTTCGTCAACGATTTCGTGATTCCATTTACGCGCAAGAACTGGCAGCGCGAATGGCTCATGACGCCCGAGGACCGGCTGCCGCCCGAGATACTCGCGCAGGCTCACAAGATCGGCATACGCACGCTCGGCGTGCCGGAGGAGTTCGGCGGCACGCCCGTCGATCCCGCGGCCGAGGTGCAGACGTTCGCGATGATCTCGGAGGAGATTGCGCGTGGCGATGCGGGGCTCTCCGACAAGCTCGTGCAGATCTGGAAGGTGTCGGTGCTGCTGCGCAATGTTGCGCCGCGCCACCTGCAGGAACGCTGGTTTCCGCGCATCGCCGAAGACCCGAGCTTTTTGCTCGCCCATTGCCTGACGGAGCCGCGCGGCGCATCCGATCGCTGGCTGCCGTACGACGTTCCGGAAGCGATGATGCACACCCGCGGCGAGCTGAAGGGCGACAAATGGGTCATCAACGGACGCAAGCAGTTCATCAGCAACGGCTACGATGCGAAGCTCTATGTGGTATACGCGACGACGAAGCCGGGCGCGGGCATGACCCAGGGGACGTCCAGTTTTCTCGTGCCGCGCGATACTCCCGGGCTATCCATCGCGCGCTGCAATGAAACGATGGGCGGACGCTTCATGAACAACGGCGAGATCGTCTTTGAAGACTGCGCCGTGCCCAAAGACCATCTGCTGGTGGAGAACACTGCGCTTGCCAAGGCCGGCGTTTATTTTCGCCCGGGGAAAATCATCCAGGCGTCGAAGAACCTCGGCATCGGCGTCGCGGCGTTCGAGCGCACCGCCGACTACGTGCAGAATTACGTGCAGGGCGGGCGCATCCTCATCAAGCACCAGGCGGTAGCGCTGCGGCTCGCCGACATGGCGACCCGCATCTGCGCGGTGCGCGGCCTGTTGCGCGAGGCTTCGCTCGCGGTCGACGAACGCGCGCCGGATGCCGACCAGCTTTGCAGCATGGTCAAGGTGTTTGCGTCGGAAGAGGTGTTCAAGGTCTGCCAGCACGCGATGGAGCTGCATGGCGGCAACGGCATCATGCTCGAATTCGGCATCGAAAAGCTGCTGCGAGATGCCGCGGTGTTCTTGCACATGGATGCAACCGTGGACATCTCGCGCTTCAAGATCGTCAAGGCGATGTTCCCGGAGACCGCAGGCGCCTACGCCGGCCCCGAGCAGTGAGGCATGGAAGTCCTCTCCTCTACCGTGCTACGGTGATGCAGAGGACGGCGCGGCCGGCCGCGCCTCGTGCCTAATGTAGGGTGTCCTGATGTAGGGTGCGCTTGCGCACCACCAATGGATTGGATCGGTGCGCTCCGCCTGGCGGAGCACACTCTACCGCACGGAGGGTAGTTGGTGTGGGAGGACGCGACGAGGCACCGCGCCTCCTGGCCTGATTCCGGTGCTACTTGCCCAGGCCCAGGCGTTTCGCGACCTCCGTGTAAGCCTTCGTGCGTTCCCTCATGAACGGTTCCATCCTGTCGACGCCGATGTTGATCAGCTCGAAGCCGCTCTTGAACGCGAGTTCTTTCATCTCCGGATCGTTGTTGAGCACGGCCCACAGATCGGAAATGCGCTTTTTCACCTCGGGTGGAGTCGATTTCGGCACGCCTATGCCGCGATAGGCGCCGTCGATCCAATCGAAACCGAGCTCCTTGAAGGTCGGCACGTCGGGGAGCAGCGGGTGCCTTTTATCGAGCGCGATGGCGATGGCCCGAACCCGGCCCTTGTTGTTGATGGCAAACGCCGAATAGGACATCGCTCCGGAAATCTGCTGGCCGATAACCGCAGGAGTGAGATCGCCCGTGCCCTTGTAAGGCACGTAGGTCGTCTTGATGCCGGTAAGGATATTCAGCTTTTCGTGCGCTGCGTGATTCGCCGAGTTCGTTCCGGAGCCACCCAAAGTGAGCTTGCCGGGTTCGGCCTTGGCCATTTTGATCAGATCCTGAAACGACTTGATCGGGCTTTGCTCGGAAACGACGATCGCGTCGGGCGTGTAATGGAACCAGTACACCGGCGTGATGTCCTCGGTCTTGTACTGGACGAGACCTTCGAGCGGCGCGAGGACGATATGCGGAAGGTTGATGCCGAAAATATTGTTGCCGTCGGCCGGCATGCCGTTCATTTGGGACCATAGCAGGCCGCCTCCAGCGCCCGGCTTGTACTGAACCACCGTTTCGATGCCCGGACATTTTTTCTTGAGCACGAGTTGCTGGTGGCGCGCCGAGATGTCGGATTCGCCGCCCGCCGGAAACGCCTGCCAGTAGTTGAGATCCTTCGGGGGGCAGGGCTGGGCGCTCACCGTCGACGCGAACGCAAACGCGCCGCACGCGGCAAGCAGGGTGAAAATGCGGCTCGAGTTCATGAGGCTCCTCCGTCTTGTCTTGTAAGTCTTGATTTGGAATGCAGTTAACAATAGCAGCAGGCTCATGCGTTGGCAACGAAGTGCGCTTCAGCGTGCGGGGACCTGTTGCTCGCGCCATTGCTTGAGCCACCCGGCATTGCCGCCGACCGCTACGATCTCGCGCAGCGCCCCGGGCAGCGGCGGGTACTCGCGCGTGACGCCGCGGGTGTGGTTCACGAACAGCCCGTTCTCGAAATCGACTTCGAGCTGGTCACCCGTTGCGCACATATCGGTGGCGCCGACGCAGTCGGTCAGCACGCGTAAGCCGGTGCCCACCGCCGCGCGATAAGCGAGAAACGGCATCGATTCGCACACCAGGCCCAGCTGCAGCGCATGCATTGCGACATAACCGTTCATCTTGGGGCCCATGCCGAAATTGCGGCCCGCGACGATGATGTCGCCGGGGTGCGCACGCTCGTGAAACCCGGGGTCGGTTTGCGCGAACAGGTGGGGGATCAGTTTCTGCGGGTCGGTTTCGCGCGCCACAATCAGCCAGTTGGGAATCACCCCGCCGGCATGCGGCACGTCGTGCCCGAGTCGATAGCACCGGCCCGCCAGCTTCCAGACGAACGCATTCACGGTCTCTAGAGCCCGATCGCGTCGCGCGGCTGCGCGCCGCGCTGGTCGCTCGCCGCGATGTCCCGGGGATCGGTGATCCGGCCGGCGACGGCGGATGCCGCGACGGTCGCCGGGCTGCCGAGAAACAGCTGAGCCTGCGGTGAGCCGAAACGCCCCGCGTTGTTGTTCGCGGCCGTCGAGATCGAGATCTCGCCTGCGTGCAGCGGTCCCACGACGGCATCGTTGCAGGGACCGCATCCCGCGGGCAGCAGGATCGCGCCGGCGTCGATGAAAACCTGCAGCAGGCCGTCCGCCGCAAGCCGCTTCGTCGACTGCTCCGAGCCTGGCGCAATGAACATCCGCACGCCGGGAGCGATGCTCCTGCCCCTGAGCAGGGCAGCGGCGATTGCAAAATCCTCGTACATGCCGGAGCCGCAAGATCCGATGAACGCGTGATCGACGGCCTGACCCGCAACCTGCGCGATGTCGACGGCGCGGTGCACGCCTCCCGGCAAGGCAATCTGCGGCCCGAGATCACCGATAGCGAGCGTGGCGGTGTTCTCGTAGCTGGCATCGGCGTCGGCATATACCGGCGTGAATGGCCGCTGCGCGCGTTCGCGGGCATAGGCGAGAATCTGCGCGGAGGGCGGAAAGAACACACCGTAGGCGCGCATTTCGGTCGGCGAGTTGCACAGCGCCGCGCGCGTCGCGAGGTCGAACTGATCGAGGTCGCCGGCGAATTCGAGGACGCGGTAATCGAGATCGAAATCGAGCGTGCCCTCGTGCAGGAGCCGCGCAATGTAGAAGCCCAGGTCGCGGCCGTAGACGCCCGGCTGCAGCCGGCCTTGCAGCGTGAGCCGCACCGACTTGGGTACCATCACCCAGTTGGTGCCGGTCGCGAGCACGCGGCTGATCTCCATGCCGGCGCGGAATCCGAATGCGCCGATCGCGCCGGCGTTGGTCGCATGGCGGTCGTTGTCGAAATAAAACATGCCCGGCAGCAGCATCCCCGATTCCATCGGAAAAATGTGTCCATGCCCGCCGCGGCCGACGTCGTAGAAGTGCGCGACGCCCCAGGCTTTGGCGGCTGCGCGGTTGAACGCGCCCATTTCGGCCGCGCGCGCACTGCCGTAGATGACTTCGTGATCGGTCACGATGATGACCTTGTCGGGCGCCGCGAGACGGTCGATGCCGGCGGCATCGAGCTCGCGCTTGGCGCCGCGCACCACGCCGTCGTGGAGCATGATGAAATCGGGGTCCGGATAAACGATGTCTCCCGGCTCGACCCGCGAGCGTGCGCTGGCGCGCGCAAGGACCATTTCTACCGCTGTTGAGCTCATGCGATCAGCTGCTTTATCAATGTGATAAGTCGTTGCCCGAAGCCCGGTATCTGGTCTGGACAGTGCGGGAGTAAACATGCACACTGGCCCCAATCCATTGTAGCGGTTAATCCAGTGATAGCGCTGCGTTCCCGGCTCGTCCTGCTGATTGCTGCGTGCGCCACGTCCGCGGTCGGGGCGGCCGCGGGGCGTTCCGACTTCGACCACCTGGCACGCGCGCCGTACGTGCATTGCGCATTCTACAAGGGCTACGAAACCGATCCACTCACCGGCGAGCTGTTTCTCGTCGAAGGCCGCGCGCAGGCGCTAATGCACTTCAACGCGATCGACGTCAGGCAGTCCAGGGCGCGGGCGATCTACACGCGCATGTCCGGCGCCCGTCCGGTGACGGTGTTGCGGACCGACAAGGCGATACATTTCATCGACAACGTGGCCGGCATGTACATCATGACGACGGTGCATTCCTGCCTGGACTACGACGAGAGGCGCGGCATGTGCACCGCTTACGGCGCAGTCATGTCGCGCCATTTCGACACGGCCGCGCTGTACGATCCCGATAAAGTCTACGAAAAGATCAAGGACGTCGCCGACCCCGGGTTCTGCGATCACAGTTTCATCGGCGTCAGGGAAGCCTCCAAAGACGCGCGTTGATCGCAGCGTCGTCCCACTTCGCTGCGGCGGGACATGCACTGCAACTGGGTATATGGGCAGGCGCAGTCCTGCTGATTTTCCCGGGCGCGCAGCTTGCCGCGTTCGTCGGTGACCCGCCGATCTGCCGATATGCGGTAGAGCGGGGACGATGAGCGGTAACCGCCGACGTTGCCGCTGCACTAGAATTCGGGTCTGTCCCCTTACGGAGCGATCATCGTGCGTAGCATATTGCTGTTGTGGCTTGCGCTGGCATGCGCGAGCGCGTTTGCCAACGAGGCGAGCGTGCGCAATCTCATGCAGGCGAAGTTCCCGAACTCGAAGATCGCCAGCGTCGCCAAGACTGCCTACGGCGGGCTCTATGAAGTCTATTTCGACAACGAGATCGTTTATACCGACGAGCAGGTGAGCTTCGTGCTGGTCGGCAACCTGATCGACACCAAGTCGAGCCAAAACGTCACCCAGCAGCGGCTGCGTAAATTCACCGCCGTCAACGTCAAGGAAATTCCGCTCGATCTCGCCATCCGTAAAGTCAGAGGCAACGGCAAGCGCCAGCTGATCGTTTTTTCCGATCCCATGTGCCCGTTCTGCCAGCAGCTCGAGCGCGAGCTCGAAAAGATCAACAACATCACGGTCTATACGATGCTCTACCCGATCGAGGCCAAATTCAAGGGCTCCACCGAGCTTGCCAGGCAGGTCTGGAGTTCATCCGATCGCGGCAAGGCGTGGGATGACTTGATGCTGAACAAGATAAAACCCACCGCCAAGCCGGGCTGTAAAGACCCCCTTGCGCGCATCGAGCAGGTCGGCAACAAGCTCAACATCAACAATACGCCGACGCTCGTTTTTGCCGACGGCGGCATCATCCCAGGCATGGTGCCCGCGGCGCAGATCGAGAAGTTTCTGAGCGAGACCCCGGGCAACTAGCGGCGTGACCCACCGGCATCACGCCCGGCGGCGCAGTCCGCCCGGCACGTTGGCTCGGCACTCGGCGATCTTGCGCGTCAGATAGTCGAGCGCGAATTCGATTTCTTCCTCAGTGTTGAAGCGCCCGACGGTAAGGCGGATCGAATTGCCGGAGAGCTGCGCGTCGTTGCCCAGTGCCTGCAGCACGTGGGACACGCCGCCGCCCGCCGATGAGCACGCCGAAGTCGATGACACCGCGATATCCGTCAGCGAGGCGATCATCTGATCGCAGTTCGGCAGCTTGAGGCTGAAGTTGAGATTGTTGACGATGCGCTGCGTCATGTCGCCGTTGATCTGCACCTCTTCGAGTGCGACCAGGCCGCGATAAAGCTTGTCGCGCAGCCTGCGCAACCGCGGCAGCTCGGCCGCCATCTCAGTGCCGGCGAGACGAAAGCACTCGCCCATGCCGACGATTTGGTGGGTCGCCAGCGTGCCCGAGCGCAGGCCGAATTCGTGGCCGCCGCCGTGCATTTGCGGCTCGAGCCGCACGCGCCGGTCGCGGCGCACGTAGAGCGCGCCTATGCCTTTGGGCCCGTAGGTCTTGTGGGCGGTGAGCGACATCAGGTCGACGGGCAGGGTGGCGAGATCGATCGCGACTTTGCCGCTCGCCTGCGCGGCGTCGACGTGGAACAGCACGCCGTGGTTGCGGCACACCGCGCCCAGTGCCGCTATGTCCTGGATCACACCGATCTCGTTGTTGACGTGCATCACCGAGGCGACGATGGTTTCGGGACGGATCGCCGCCTCGAATTTGCCGACGTCGAGCAGACCGTTCGCCTCCGGCGCGAGCGAGGTGACCGCGAAACCCTGGCGCTCGAGCTCGAGCATCGTATCGAGCACCGCCTTGTGCTCGGTCTGCAGCGTGATCAGATGCCGGCCCTTGCCCTGGCAGGCATACGCCGCGCCCTTGATCGCCAGGTTGTCGGATTCGGTCGCCCCCGAGGTCCAGACGATTTCCCGCGGATCGGCGTTGATGAGCGCTGCGACTTGGTCGCGTGCCGCCTCGACCGCGGCGCGGGCCTCGTGGCCGTAGCCATGCGAGCTGCTCGCGGGGTTGCCGAACTTGTCGGCGAGCCACGGCAGCATCTGCGCGACGACGCGCGGATCGACCGGGGTGGTCGCTGAATTATCGAGGTAGACGGGCGGCTTGATCATTGGGACTGGCGCTCTGTCGCATTCTAGCGCGGCGGGCGCTCCTTACTCGACCTTGATGCCGGCGTTGCGGATGACCTTGCCCCAACGCGCCACTTCGTCACGGATCAGCTGCGCGAACTGCTCGGGCGTGCTGGATTCGGGATCGGCGCCCTGCTGGGAAAAGCGCTCGCGCACGTCCGGCAGACTCATCGTTTTGACGATTTCGCGGTTGAGCCGTGCGATGACGTCTTTGGGCGTCGCAGCCGGTGCGACCACGCCGTACCAGATCAGCACTTCCGCGCCGGCGACGCCAGCCTCCGCGATCGTGGGGACCTGCGGCAGGCTGGGAATGCGCTGCTTCCCGGTAGTGGCGAGCAGCCGCACCTTGCCGGCCTTGGCGAGCGGCACGACCGGCGGCACGCCGGTGAATACGACACTGACCTGCCCGCCGATGAGGTCGGTGATCGCTTCGGCGTTGCCCTTATACGGGACATGCACGATATTCGCGCCGGTGAGCAGCTTGAAGAGCTCGCCGGTGAGATGGGGGCTGCTGCCGACGCCCGGTGAGCCGAAGTTGAGCTGCCCCGGGCGTTTTTTCGCAAGGTCCACCAGCTCCTTCACGCTGCTGGCCGGGATCGATGGATGCACGACGATCACCACGGGGCCGGTGGCAAGCAGGCTCACCGGCGCGAAGTCCTTGACCGGGTCGAAGGGCGTCTTCGGGTACAGCACCGGATTCATGGCGAGCGGGCCCAGCGCGCCGATCACGAGTGTGTGGCCGTCGGGCGCGGATTTCGCGGCAGCATCCATGCCTATCATGCCTCCCGCACCCGCGCGGTTTTCGACGATGACCGGCTGGCCCAGGGCTTCGTGTAACCGCGGCGCGATGATGCGCGCGAAGATGTCGATCGTGCTGCCGGGTCCGAACGGTACGATGATGCGCACCGGCTTGCTCGGGTACGGTTGCGCAAGCGCGAGCGGCGCAGCGGCGGCGCACACCAGCATAGCGAGCGCTCGTATCAATGCATGCTTCCTGCACCGTGCATTCCGATAGCGGTCGGTCGGCATGCGGCTACCCATGAATGTCCCCGCCCGGGCGGGGAGCACGGCGCTCCCTTCTCTCCCGAGGAGTAGGGTCGGGGATGAGGGACGAGCCGCCACGACAGGTTCATGGCCGCAATTGGCGACGTGCACGCCGTGGCGCCTCTCCCCGTGCGGCTGCTGTGTAGCGTTTCTCATGCGGGTCAGTGCTTGGGCAGGAGTGCGTAGAGCACGCGCTGACGCTTTTCCTCGACATCCTGGGCGAAGCCCGCATGCTTCTGCTCGACGAACGAGGTCGCCAGCCCGATCTTCAGCAGCGCCACCGCAAAAGTCGCTGCAAGGTCGTCGATGTCGGGACTGACCTTGGCGAGCTGCAGCGCCTCGATGGTCTCATCCATCAGCTGCTGCAGCGCAGAATGCATCTCTTCGTCGAACAGTTTTTGCATGGGGCGATCCTCGAAAGGAAGCGGCGATTGTAGCGTTTCCCGGGACTGCCGCGAAATCCCGCGTGACAGCGTATCGTTCAGTGGCGGACGGACGATGTGTCAAAATCGGCGTTCCTGAAAACCAAGGAGCACACATGCAACTCAACCTGCAGGACAAGGTCGTCGCGATCACCGGCGGCAGCGAAGGCATCGGCCGTGCGACCGCGCTGCGTTTCGCGGCGCTGGGGTCGAAAGTGGCGATCTGCGCGCGCCGCGCCGACGTGCTCGCGTCGACGGCCGCGGAGATCGAGCAAGCGGGAGCCGATGTGTATACCAGCGTTGCCGATGCGTCGAAAGCGGGCGACATGGAGCGATTCATCGAGGAGACGGTCCAGCGCTTCGGCCGCGTCGACATCGTCGTCAACAATGCCGGTGGCACCGGTCAGTCGGCCTTCGAGAAGGTGGACGACGCCGAGTGGCGCAACGACATCGACATCAAGGTCATGGCGCAGGTGCGCACGGCGCGGGCGGCGATTCCGCACATGCGCAAGCAGGGCGGCGGGCGCATCATCAACCTCAACATGGTGGGTGCCAAGCAACCCGGCGTCGCGCAGTTCCCGACGACGATCAGCCGCGCGGCCGGGCTCGCCCTGACGAAAGCGCTGTCGAAGGAGCTGGCGGCCTCCAATATCCTCGTCAATGCCGTGGCGGTCGGCAAGATCAAGTCGAAACAGCAGGAGCGCCGCGCCGCGCGCAGCGGAGTGAGCGTCGAGGATCACTACGCGGCGACCGGCAAGACGGTTCCGCTCGGCCGCATGGGCGAGGCCGAAGAGGTCGCCAACGTCATCGCATTCCTTGCGTCCGACGCGGCGAGCTACGTCACCGGCACCTGCATCAACGTCGACGGCGGCCTATCCGGCGTTCTGTAGTGCCCGAGCCGGCGCGCGTCCTCGCGTCGAGCCGCGTGGCAGCGTGGCTGCTGGTCGCCGTGGCCGTGCTGTCGGTGGTGGGCGGGTTGCTGCCCGCGTATCCCGACTGGATGACAGGTGCGATCGGCTGGCTCGCCTGTGCCCTGTTCTGGCCGCGCCTGCAACCGACGCAGCGCCGGGTCACCCTGGCGCTCATCGCGGTGGGTGTCGCCGGCATCGCGTGGGGCGCCTTGCGCGGGCGCGCGGGCCTCGTCACGCTGGCCCTGACGCAGAACATGCCCCTCATCGGTATGCTGATCGCGGTATCGTTTCTGCAGCTCGTCAGCACGCAGCGCACCGCTGCCGATGAGTCGCTGACCACCGGCCGCTACGCGCTGCTGCGCACGTTGATCGGCGTCCACCTGTTCGGCGCCGTCATCAACTTCTCGGCGGTGATGATATTCGCCGACCGCATGAGTGCCCGTGTGCGGCTGTCGGTCGACCAGGCGACGGGGCTGTCGCAAGCCTTCATCATCGGTTCGATATGGTCGCCATTCTATGGCGCAATGGCGGTCGCGCTCACGTTCGCGCCGGCTGCGAGCGTGACGCGACTGGTCAGCGTCGGCTTGCCGCTCGGCGTCGCCGCAATCCTGATCACCTGGCTGACGCTGTCGTCCCGGCGTCATGGCTACGCCCGCGATTTTGCCGGCTATCCGCTGCACCTGGAAGCGCTGACGGTGCCGTTCGTGCTGGCGGTCTCGGTGCTGCTGCTGCACGAGTTCAGGCCCGCGTGGCCGGTGCTCACGATCATCGCGCTGATGGCGCCGACGGTGACGGTGATCACGCTGCTCTTGCGCGAGGGCAACCGCACCGGCGCCGCGCTGCTGCGCCTGATCGAAGTGCGACTACCCGAAATGGGCGGGGAAATGGCGCTGTTCATGGCGGCAGGGCTGCTGTCGGCGGGAATGACGGGAATCATCGCGGCGCTCGACCTGGGCGTACCGTTCACGCGGTTCGGCGCATTCGAGGCGAGCCTGACGACGCTCGTGGTGACGCTCGCCGCATGGAGCGGGTTTCATCCCGTCATTCTGGGCATGGTGGTGGCGCCGTGGATCGTCCCACTCAACCCGGACCCCAACCTGCTCGCGCTCAGCGTCATTCTTCCCTGGGCCATCGGCCTGCCCGGATGCCCGCTGTCGAACACCGTGCTCGCGCTGCACGCGCGTTACGGGGTATCGAGCGCCGAGCTGTTGCGCCGCAACCGCCTTTTCGGCATGCAGATGTTGGTGCTGTGCGTAGCGGCGCTGTACGCCTACGAGTGGGTGTGGGGCGCACGCGTGTCAGCGCAGTAAAGCGTTCCCGGCACAACGCGGGGAACTCATGTTTTGGTTAGAATAGCGAGCTTTGAAGCAGCGGAATCTGAAACATGCCAGCACCAAAACGCAAGTCCCGCCGGCGCATCGTCGTGCGCCGTTCCAATATTCACGGCAAAGGCGTATTCGCCACCACGTTCATTCCCAAAGGCACGCGCATCATCGAATACAAGGGCAAAGTCATTCCCGACGAGGTCGCCGACGAGAAGTACGGGTACGACGAGGGCACCCACACGTTTCTCTTCCTGCTCGACAACAAGCGGGTCATCGACGCCAATTTCAAAGGCAATTCGGCGCGCTGGATCAACCACGGCTGCAATCCGAATTGCGAAGCCGTCGAGGAAGACGGCCGCATGTTCATCGACGCGAAACGCACCATCAAGCCCGGCGAGGAGCTGAGCTACGACTACAACCTGGTGGTCGAGGAGCGTTACACCCCTGCGCTGAAGCGCATGTACGCGTGTGGCTGCGGCTCCAAAGCGTGCCGGGGCACGATACTCGGGCGCAAGCGCTAGCACACGCTGCGGCGCAGCGCGCCGGAGGATCTGCCGCCCTGGCTGCGTGACGCAGCGGCTAGCGCCGCTGCGGATTTAGCGCAGGCTGAAAACCGGCGCGCTGAACTCCACGTCTAATGCCCACGCGGGCGAGCCGCTGAAAGTGCTCGCCTCCTTGCCGTAGCGCACTTTGCCGACGATACGCTTGTCGCCCAGCGTCAGCCGTTCCCAGTGCTTCTGCGCACCCGCGCCAAACACGATCTCGCCAGCGGGCGCTTCTTCCCTGCTGAGCAGCAGCGCACCCTGCAGCTCGCTCGCTTTGGGCGCGGCAGCGTCGACGGCGAGCCGCACCCCGCGCAGCTTGCCGCTCATGGCGAGCTGCAGCGTGCGTGCGGCATCGGCGGCATCCTTGACGGACAGCTCGGCGGTCGTCAACACGATCCACAACCGTTGCCCGCTCTGCGCACTGCGCACGGCCTGCGCGTGTAGCAGCTCATAGCGCTGCGCGCCGTACTGGAGATGGCCCTTGACCGCAGGCGGATCGATGGCGGCTGCGTCCGCCGCGGCCACTGCCAGCAGAATCGCGGCCGCGAAGATTCCTGAATGTGGTCTCATGGCATCGTTCCTCGCCCGTTGGCAAGGTTCACTGGAAGATGTTTATCGTTGCACGAATGTGAACTCGCAAACCCGGGACTCGAT
>JBKJZR010000184.1:0-43038 GCA_046715035.1 Burkholderiales bacterium
CGTCGAGTTTGCAGGCATTGCCGTTGCTGCCCTCGGTGTAAGTGACGTTGTAATCCGTCCACCAGGTAAGGCCGGTGGTTTGATACGACACGCGCGTGCGATGGCTGCCGGGCTGTCGGGCATTGAGATCCCAGACCAGCGTGGGGCGGGTGATGAGACCGCCGGGCAGGCTCGGCAACGTGATGCCGGCATTGTGGGGCAGCAGCTGCACCGAGCCATCGTCGCGCCGGAGTATCATGCCTCCCGCGGTCGACAGCAAGGTGCCGCTGAACGACTCGACGCTGGTGCCGCGCAGCTGGTCGACCTTGATCGTCTGATCGACATACTTGGCGAGCAGTTTTTCCTGACTCACGAGGTCGAACTGGAAGTTTTGCTCGATGACGCTGGTGCCGGTGGCGTCGGTCAGCGATTCGAACATGACGGTCGTCGGATCGATCAGTGCCGCGACATCGGAAAATCGCACCGTGTTGCGCCCGCTGCGCAGATCGATGCTGCGCTCCTGCCGTACCACGGCAAAACCCTGGATCGGCTGGCCCCGCCCGCCCGAGCGGTAGATTTCAGGGGGGATCGAACCGGGCCGCGACGTGCTGTATATCGTCAGGGCATGGGCGGTTGTATCGCCCTGGCCCGCGGCAGGTTTGGCGCCGAATGCCAGCAGGATCGCCAGCGGGCATGCTGAATATCGGAAGGTCTTGGTCACGTCGAGGTCGCTCCTGATCGTAAGGATTGTGATAACTACCCGAGCTTAAACGGCGAAGCCCGGCGTGCGGGGTTACGGCGCGTTGCATGAGTTCCCGCGGAACCATCATGCTATGCAAAGACGATTGATTTAAACGGGGAAAATCGTTACTGTACCCTCCTGCACCAGCTTCCGCTGGCGTCATTCACCCAACCGAACAGAGGTAACCCATGAATACCAATTACAACGCTGATGCCACCAACAGCCTGAATCCCGTCACACCTGGCGAATCTACGCCCCCGCGCGAGAGATTCGCACAGAACCTGCGGGCGGTCGTCGCAGATGCCGAAGAATTGCTGAAAGCGACGGCGAGTCAGGCCGGCGAGAAGGTCGCCGCCGCGCGCGAGCGTATCCAGGACAGCCTTCACCAGGCCAAGGTCAAGCTTGCGGAGGCTGAAGACGTGCTCGTGCAAAAAAGCAAGCTTGCGGCACGCGTGACCGACGAGTACGTGCACGAGAATCCCTGGTATGCGGTTGGTGTCGCAGCCGGGCTCGGACTTATCATCGGGCTGGTGATCGGGCGTCGCTAGTTCACGCCTGATGCAGGGGCCCCTGACTGCCGCGGTTTATCACCTCGCTCTGCCGGAGCGCTTTGATGCCGGAGCTTCCGGCGCGGCGACCGCGTGTCGGGTCTTTGCCCTGCCAGCATTGCCGCCTGCAGTCGCTGCGGCGGTGCCGATTGACGCACGGCTGCTGATGCATCCTCCGCACCGATGACCACGGGACCTTCACGCGTCGCCCGGCTGCGCACGGCCAGCGTCGTCGCATTTCGATCGATACGCGATTTGACCGAGCGTGAAAAGAAATTTCTGTTAAGCGAGATCCTGCAGGTGCGCGGTTTGATGCCGCTGCTGATGAAGCCGCGCAACAAGCAGCGCTGGACGCCGGAAGATCGCGCGGAACTACGGGTACACCTGCGGCGCATCTCCGGTATCAGTCCTTATCTGGTCGTGTTGGCACTGCCAGGATCGTTCCTGATGCTGCCGGCGCTCGCGTGGTGGCTCGACCGGCGGCGCAACCGCAATCCCGTGACCCCTGCACCAGGCTGATAAACGCGCCTTGCATCAACCTGGAGGAACGAGATGAAGAGTCCAGAAGCCTCCAACACGCTCAGGGGCAGTCTCAGGCTCCTGGACTCTGCGAAAAAGGCTGCGGAGAGCTGAGCTCCGACGCACGCGCATGTGGTACTTGATCGGAGTGGTCTGGATCGCGCTCATCACAGGCATTATCTGGTCATTCCGAAGAAAAAAAGCCCGGCGCGACGCTGAGCGGGCGCGCCAGTTCGATGCGCTTTACGCCGATCTCAAGCTGAGCGCCGCTACGCCGGCGGCCGGCGAGCGGGTTGTGCCCACCGCGCCTGCGCCGCCGACGGCCGCTGCTGCAGTGGCCGCGCCAGCCTATCGAAGTAAAGCCCGGCTCCTCGGATCGCCTCACGCGTTGCTCTATCGGGTGTTTCGCGCGGGGTTGCCCGACCATGAAATATTCGTCAATGTCGCGCTGGCGGACGCGGTCGAGATCGCGGACTTGCCTGCTCTCCACGAGCGCGAGCAGCGAACGCGCATGCTCGCCAGGCTGAAGCTCGATCTCATCGTATGCAGCAAACAGTTCGAGGTCCTCGCCGCAGTCATGCTGACTGAAGGTCAGGCGCGGGGCGCGGAGGATGCCGAAAACGCCCGCTTCATCGACCAAGCCCTGCGCGCAGCGGGCATTCGCGTGATCGCTGTCGGTCGTGATGCAATACCGCGTCATCACCAGGTGCGCGCGCTGGTGTTTGGCGGCACACCGTGATGCTGCCGCGGCCCGCGGCGCCGCCAGGATAATGTTGCCGTCACGAGCGATATCAGAAGGATGGCGATAGGGACGGCTTCGAGCGCATTCGGCGTAGGCGTGCTGCGGAACGCGGCATGAAGCGCACCTGGGATATTTTTTGCGCGGTCGTCGATAACTACGGTGACATCGGCGTGTGCTGGCGATTGTCGCGTCAGCTGGCTCGGGAATTCGGGCAACACGTCCGCTTGTGGGTCGACGATCTGGCCGCGTTTCAGCATCTGTGCCATACCGTCGATCCAGCGCAAGGCGCACAGTATATCGAGACAGTAGAGGTGAGGCGATGGGACTCCGCGGCGCTTTGCGCAGTGGAACCTGCGCAGATCATCGTCGACGGGTTTGGGGCGCGCCTGCCCGATCACTACATACATGCCATGTCGTTGCAGCGGCAGCGGCCGGTGTGGATCAATCTGGAGTACCTGAGCGCGGAAACCTGGGTCGAAGGCTGTCACGGGCTGCCCTCGCCACACCCGAGTCTGCGGCTGACCAAGTATTTTTTCTTCCCTGGGTTTACCGCTGCAACCGGCGGCCTGCTCGTCGAACGCGACCTGATCGATGCTCGTAACGCGTTCCAGAACGACCCTGAGGCGCGTGCCGGATTCTGGCGCGCATTGTCCGTCCCGCATGCAACATCGATGCTGCACGTATCGCTCTTCAGTTACGCCAATGCGGCCCTGCGCCCGTTGATCGCAGCCTGGGCCGCAGGTGCGCAATCCGTGGTGTGCGTCGTCCCCGACGGGCCGGTGCTGGCAGAAATATCCGCGATGCTGGGCACCTCGCTCCGGGTTGGAGTACCGCGCCAGCATGGGCGCCTCACCTTCGCCCCAGTGCCTTTCCTGGAGCTGGACGATTACGATCGTTTGCTGTGGGCGTGTGACCTCAATTTTGTGCGGGGTGAGGATTCCTTCGTGCGGGCGCAGCTCGCGGCGCGGTCGATGATCTGGCAGGTCTACCCGCAAGAGGAGCGCGCACACTGGCAGAAATTGCATGCGTTTGTGGCCCGTTATGGCGAGGGGATGGATGCGCAGACTCGCGGGTTGCACGATGCGCTGCATGAAGCCTGGAACGCCGGGGCAGCCGATATCGCCGACCTCTGGCCCGCTTGGGCGCAGCATAGGCAGGCGCTCGCGCGCCACGCCGGTGATTGGGCCGGGCGGCTAGCCGACGGCGGGAATCTTGCCGGCAAGCTCGCAGAGTTCTGCGAAGATCGGCTAAAATAACGGGTTTCATCCAATCCCAGCAGGACGAATCATGAAAATTGCTCAGGAAGTACGGGCCGGCAACGTCATCATGCTCGACGAGGAGCCGATGGTCGTGCAGAAGGCCGAATTCTCCAAGTCGGGCCGCAATGCCTCGGTCGTCAAAATGAAGCTGCGCAATCTCCTCACGGGTGCGCCGAGCGAAAGCGTTTATCGCGCCGACGACAAATTCGAGATGGTCGTCCTCGAGCGCAAAGAGGTCACCTACTCGTATTTCGCCGATCCGATGTATGTGTTCATGGACGCCGAATACAACCCGTTCGAAATCGAGAAAGAGAACATGGGCGAGGCGCTCAACTATCTCGAGGAGGGCATGGAATGCGAAGTCGTGTTTTACAACGAGCGCGCGATTTCGGTGCAGCTGCCCCAGTCGGTGGAGCGTGAAATCGAGTACACCGAGCCGGCCGTGCGCGGCGATACCTCAGGCAAGGTGTTGAAGCCCGCCAAGCTCAAGACCGGATACTCGATTCAGGTGCCGCTCTTCTGCGCCACCGGCGACAAGATCGAAATCGATACCCGCACGGGTGAGTATCGCCGCCGCGTCTGATCCTCGTTGCACTAGCGGTGCGCGCGGGTTGAGGGACCGCGGATCACTTAGCGACGGCCACCCCCTGACCATTTGCCGCCTGCTGGGCAGCGCTGCGCGTGGCAGCGAACATACTGCGGCCGAGCCAGCGCCACAGGTTCGCACCGCCGCGCCCGGCTCCTTGCACGCGCAATCGGCCCGAGGCGATTTCCCGCTGCGGATCAGAGTCGCCAGTCCAGATTTCTGTCAGTGAACGCAGGGACGACTCGACCGTCACTGAGACCTCGTGACCTGGATCGTCACGGCACAAGTCGGCCACTCCGTTTTCAACCACTAGCCACCACAGCCGCTCGCCCGGCCGCGCATCGAAGAAGCTGAAGTGGATAACCACCCGGCGATCGGTTGGAAACTGGTCCAATCGCGCAAAGCGCCGGATGTCCCACATCAAAAAGCCGGCATCGAGTTGCTCACGTTTCAAACGGCTGCCGATCCAGCGGGCGCCCCAGTGACCGAGATTGACCACGATGGGCCGCAGCTCTTCACCTGCCGCAGTCAGGTGGTAGTCCCAACCGCCGGGGCACTTCTTACGCTCGACCACGCCCATCTGCTCGAGCTTACGCAGCCGCTGAGCGAGCAGGGTAGGCGACATCCTGGGCACCCCGCGCTTTATGTCATTGAAGCGGCGGCTGCCGCATAGCAGCTCGCGGACCACGAGTGGGGTCCACGCCTCGCCAAATATCTCGGCCCCGCGGGCGACAGTGCAAAACTGGCCGTAGTCGGGCATTTCTTAGTCCTTCAGTAAGGTCAACTCACGACTCCAGATTCTGGACTTGAGGCATTTTGCCGCAATGGCAGACTCGCATCTATGGCGCCGGCGTGCGCCTCAACCGAGAGGAGTCTTCCCTATGGATACGTTACCGTCATTCGACCCCAAAAAGTTCAAGGACACAACCCGAGCCCAATGGGAATCCGCGGCGGAAGCTTGGGATCGCTGGGGTCCGTTCATCGGCCGTTGGCTTGGGCCCGCGACTGTAGCCATGCTCGACATGGCGCGTCTTCAACCGGGCGCGCGGGTAGTGGATGTCGCGGCTGGTGCCGGCGAGCAGACGGTAGGCGCTGCGAAACGCGTTGGAGAGCAGGGCTACGTACTTGCGACCGATATCTCTCCGACCATACTCACTTACGCGAAAGCGGCAGGGCGGGTGGCGGGTTCTGCCTGTATCAAGGTGCTCGAGTTGGACGGCGAATGCCACGACCGGCTGCCGGAGGCATCTTTCGATGCGTAATTTCAAGAGTGGGGCTCATTTACTTTTCTGACCAGCAGCGCGCACCTCAATCGACACGAGCGCCAGCGAGCTGAACGGCCTTACGCCACTTCTCGATCTCGGACGCGATAAAGCGCCCGAACTGCTCCGGCGTATCGGCGGCCGGTGTAATGCCAAGCTCGGTCAATTGAGTGCGCACCTGCTCGTCCTGCATTATTCGATTGATCTCGGCATTCGCCGTGTTGATCGCGCTCGCGGGTGAATTCGCGGTCGTAAGCACGCCATACCAGTTGTCCGCTTCGAAACCCCTGATACCGCTTTCGGAAATCGTCGGCGTATTCGGCAGCGCGCGATTGCGCTCCGCACTCGTCACGGCAATCAGCCTGACTTTGCCGGCTTTAATCTGACCTATCGCCGCGACCATGTTGCTGAAATAGACGGAAACCTCACCGCTCAGTAGACCAACGAAGGCGGGAGCGCTCCCTTTGTACGGGATATGGACCATGTCGATGCCGGCGGTGTGCTTGAAAAGCTCGGCGATAATGTGCGACGCAGCGCCGCTACCGCCTGAGGCGTAGTGCAGCTCGCCGGGTCTGGCCTTCGCGAGCTTCACGAGGTCCTGCACGTGTTTCACCGGCAGCGATGGATGAACGACCAGAACATTCGCGGCCTTGCCGATCAAGGCAACCGGAGCGAGATCGCGCGTCGTGTCGAACGGCATGCGCGCGTAAAGGCTCGGATTGATCGCGAGGTTGCTCGCGACCACAACCAGCGTGTGTCCGTCCGGTGCTGCTTTGGCTACCGCATCGGCACCGGTGTTGCCGCCGGCGCCGGGCCTGTTGTCAACGATGATCGGCTGTTTCCAAGCGTTATTGAGCCTGGGCGAAAATATCCTGGCGAGTAGATCTGTGGATCCGCCCGCGGCGAACGGAGACACGATTCTCACGGCCTTCGTGGGGTAGGCCTGCTGCGCAATCGCGTGTGCCGGGATGAGGCACAGCGCTGCGCCCACGCTCAAGTTCCGAATACCTATGAAAAGCATCTGGTCCTCCACGCACGCTGGCGTTGTTATATAGCCCGCTCTGTGCGAAACGCTGCAATTTGTTGAGGGGTGTAGCCCAGCTCAGCGAGCACTTCATCCGTATGCCGACCCAGCACCGGCGGAGGTAGCAGCGGCTTCAAACGCCAGTCGCCGAACGTCATCGGCACGCCCATGAGCTTCACGGCACCCACCTTCTCGTGCTGCGCCGTCACGACCATCTCGTTTTCATAGACCTGCGGATGCGTGAGCACGTCGTGCAGGGTGTTCACGGCCGAGATCACGAAGTTGTTCTGCTCGAACCATGCCACCCACTCCGCCGTCGTTTTGGTCTGGAACGTCTCGGTCAACGTCGCTTCGAGCGGATTGCGATTGATCAGCCGATCCTGCTCGTTGGCGTAGCGCGGATCATCGACCAAGTCGCTCCTATCCAGGATGCGACAGAGCTCGCACCACGATTCGCGGTTGAGCGCACCCGTGACCACATAAGAATCTTTCGTGCGAAAAGCGCCGTAGGGAGCGAGGTGACTCACGCCCGAGCCGGCCCGCTTCGGTTCCTCGCCCGTCATAAGGAATGTCGAGGCATGCGCGCCCATTAATGCAAGCGCGGTTTGCAGCAAAGACACGCCGACCCGCTGTCCTTTGCCGCTGACCTGCCGCCCCGCGAGCGCCGTGAGAATCGCGGCATACGCCGTAATGCCCGTCGCCATGTCGACCATCGAGGCCCCCGTGCGCACCGGTCCGCCGTCGGGCTCGCCGGTCATAGACATGTGGCCGCTGAAAGCCTGGACCGCGCCGTCGTAGCCGGGCTTGTCTTTGAGAGGCCCCCGACCGCCGTACGCCGAAATCGAACAATAGATAAGGCGAGGGTTCAACTTGCTGAGCTCGTCATGACCGAGTCCCAGCTTATCGAGAGCACTATCGAGGAAGTTCTCGACGAGCACGTCGGAGCGTGCAGCGATCTTGCGAATGATCTCCTGCCCGCCGCGCGTTTTAATGTCGACCGTAACGTCGCGCTTGTTCCGGTTGACGCTCATGTAGTCGAGACTCTCGCCCTGCCACAGACCGCCCCAGCGACGGTTTTCATCGCCGCGTACCGGCCGCTCGATCTTGATAACTTCGGCGCCCAACTCTCCCAGCATCGAGCAGCAGAATGGCCCGGCGAGCACGCGGCTCAGGTCGAGCACTTTGATCCCGAGCAACGGGAGCGGCGGGGCGTCCGTCCGCTGTTCCGAAACGCGCGCCTGATCCACGCCGAGGCTCAGCGAAAGAGGAGTTTCTGCCAACGGGTCTCTTAGCTCTTCCATTCGGGCGCACGTTTCTCGACATAAGCCGAGAAGCCTTCCACCGAGTGCGGGTAACTCGCCATCAGCGCGACGATGTCGGAGGCTGTGCGCACGGCTTTCTCGAACTCCATATCCATGAGGCGATAAAAGAGCTCCTTGCCAACTTTCATGACGGTGGGCGACTTCGTGGCGAAACGCCCCACGGCCTGCTCCACTGCGGCCTCGAGCTCCGCCTGCGGTACCACCTTGTTGAAAACACCATTGCGCTCCGCGTCTTGGGCCGTCATCAGCTCGCCGGAGAAGCAGAACTCGAAGGCTTTGACCTTCCCCATCACACGAGGCAGATATGCAAGGTGGTATGCGGGCACGATCCCACGATCGACTGCAGGCAGTCCCAGCGTGGCGGTTTCGGATGCAATAATCATGTCGCACATGAAGGCGATGGTGCAGCCCGCTTCGCGCGCCGGCCCGTTCAACATCGCGATCGTGGGTTTGCCAAGGCTGCGGTGCGTCGTGTGGAAACCCCAATAGAACGATTCGAAGTGCGCTCGTGCTTCGGGGGTGCTTCGGCCCTTGTGGAGCTTCAGGTCGATTCCGGAGCAAAACGCAGTCTCCGCGCCTGTGAGCACGATGGCTCTTACGCGCTCGTCCTCGTTGGCCTTAACCAGTGCGTCTTTAACCTCGACTTCCATCTCGTGGTTGATCGCATTGCGCACGTGCGGTCGGTTGAGGGTGATTCGCGCCTGCGGACCAAGCACGTCGTATTTGATTGCCGTGTATTCCATTGTCCCTCCTTAGCTCAATGCGGGCCTGGATTATAGAATGGCGACGATTTATGGTCTAATATTAATCGTGGGTTTACTTATATTCTATGGATATGAATAGCAATCGCGTCCGCTATTTCGTTGCCGTTGCAGACGAGCGGCACTTCGGGCGGGCGGCAGAGAAGCTGCACATGAGTCAGCCCCCGCTGAGCCAGCAGATACAGCGCCTGGAGAAAGAGCTCGGCACGCAGTTGCTCACGCGTACTACGCGCCGGGTGGAGCTCACCGAGGCCGGCCAGATTCTCTATGAGGGCGCGAAGCGCGCACTCGACCAACTGGATCAGGCGATATTGCACGCCCAGCGTGTCCAAAAAGGAGAGGCGGGGCTGCTCCGTGTCGGGTTCGTATCGACTGCGGCTTTCCACCTCCTGGCCGACGTGCTCCGCGCGTTTCGGCAGCGCTATTCGCAGGCCACTCTGGAGCTATTCCATCTCACGTCTGCGCAGCAGGCTACGGCCTTCGAAGCGCGAACCATCGACGTCGGCTTTTTGCGCGACCCACCAGGAGGCAACGTGCAGGTTGAAGTAATGGGTAAGGACCCGCTGATAGTTGCGCTGCCCATCAGGCATCCGCTGGCGAAACGGAAATCGATCTCGATACGCGCTCTTAAGGACGAGCCATTTGTAATGTGGGACCGGCAGCAAACCGCTGGTATCGCCCGAACCATCCTCGACTTATGCGCGAGACAGGGATTTCAGCCGACCATCGCTCTCGAAGTGACAAATCCGCCGGCGATGTTGAGTCTGGTGGCCGGCGGCGTGGGTGTAGCCATCGTGCCGCTGTCTGCGATGCAATTGAGACCCAAAGCGGTCGCATTCCGGCCGCTCGACGACAAGAACGCCTACTCGCCTATGGCGCTCGCATGGCGCAGCGATAACACACGAGTGTTGCTGCCGCGCTTTGTCGCATTGGTGCGGGAGATATGTGACAGCGACGCAAAGGTACGTAGGAAACTTCAGGGGCGCACCCAACGGGTACTAAAAACAGAGCACGGTCCCAAAGGAAACAAAGAAAATTAGGGGCTATCCCGAGTGTCTCGGACAGGATAACCAAGCAAGCACACTGCCAGTGAACCGCCCCGGCTTTTCCGGAGACATCCGGGTTTGAGTGAGGCCGCCATCGGCAATTGACTCGTTGAATGATAGTACGACGCCTCGAGCTCCGCTGGTGGCACATTGCCGATCCGCTGCAGCAGCCGGCGATGATTGAACCAATCGACCCATTCCAAGGTAGCGTATTCCGCCGCCTCCAGATGTCGCCAAGGACCGCGGCGGTCGATCACTTCGGTCTTGTAGAGTCCGTTGATCGTCTCGGCGAGCGCGTTGTCATACGAATCGCCGAGGCTGCCCACCGAGGGCTGGGCTCCCGCCTCGGCCAGCCGCTCGGAGTAACGAATCGACAGATACTGGCTGCCCCGATCACTGTGATGGACGACACCCTGCGTTCCAGAGCGCGACCACAGCGCTTGCTCCAGGGGCGTCCAGAACCAGTTCAGCGTCCATCGAGCGCGCCACGCGCCAGCCGATCATGCGTCGTGCGAACACATCGATGACGAACGCGACGTAGACGAAACCGCTGCCTCAAACCGGGCGGCCGCATCTCGGTTGTCGTCTACTCGACGCCGGCCCGGAATCTGTTCTTTTCGATCCCCGTAACGATCATCAGGCGCAGGGCAAAGCTGCCGCCACCGGCGCCGGGGAAGAGCAGGAGACTTGCATCACTCTTATGAACGATCATGGCATCAATCCGTTGATACCCACTGCGCGCCGGACTCAGCGTTTCCAGTCATCACCCGGCATAATTCGATTCATGAACTCATCGAATAACGGCACCGTGAATGCCGTGTCACCGTGGCTTGGGCTCCAAATCATGCCCTTGACGATCAACTGGCTCCGGGTCGGGCCGAGCGAGGTCACCTCGCGGCCTAATTTTTCGGCGATGTCACCAGAACGGTGCGGACCCGGGCCAAGCGCCGCCATGGCGCGTAAGTATTTCTTTTCCAGCGGGGTCAAGCGGTCGAAGCGAACCCGGAAAAAACTCTCATCCAGCGCCGCGATTGCGCTTGCGGTAGCGCACTTAACATCCTGAAGTGTGATCGGGGATTCGTCTGCGGCGTCCCAAGCGTGCTTGCCCCATTCCTGTAGAAAATACGGATAACCCCGCGTCTCTTGAATAATCTGATCAAGCGCGTCTTCGTCCACGCTCACACCTTGGTCTATCGCCGGCTTGGTGATCGCGACGCGCGCCGCCTCACGAGTAAGCGGTCCGATTTGGGGGAAATCAAACAGCCGTTCCGCGTAGGACTTAGCCCGGCCCATCTTGCCGGGCAACTGAGGCAAACCTGCACCCACAAGCACAACGGGTAGGCTGCGTTGGGCAGTGCGATGCAATGCCGTGATTAGCGCCGCAAGTTCTTCTTCAGCCACGTATTGGAGCTCGTCCACGAACATGGCCAGCGCCGTACCGGCATTCTTCGCCGCCGCCCCGGTGACCTCCAGCAATGCCTGCAAGTCATGTTCGAGATCGCCGTTGTCCGCCAACCCGGGCTCGGGCTCAAAGTCAAATCCGACTTCAATGTCCTGATACTTGAGCTTGAGTGCCCTGGCGAAGCCCGCCAGTCCGCGCAACGCCCGCTGGGCGAATTCCTTCGCCTTCTCGTTTCGGGATAGCCGCAGCAACGCTTGCCGTAACTGCGGGGCCAGAATGGCCGGCAGAGATCGGCTCTCGGGCGCCTCTACCCGAAGTGTCTGGATGCCAGCCGACTCGGCGTCCTCGCGCAGCCGATCCAGCAATACCGTCTTTCCCACACCCCGGAGACCCACCATCAAGATGCTTTTGGTGGGGCGTCCTGCCCGCACTCTCTCAAGTGCGATCCGGACGGTTTCACGCAATTCTTCGCGCCCGGCCAGTTCTGGAGGCGGGGTACCGGCACCTGGCGCGTATGGGTTACTTACGGGATCCATTGCGGCGTTTATATCAAAATTATCCTATTTAACAAAGTAACATAAATTAGGTAATCTTAATCAAACTTCCCACAAACCTAAAGCTGCTGCTCGGCCCTGGGTTGACAGCCCGGCGCCCTCATCGAAAACGCATCCGCCTGCCCAGCGCCCTTCTTGCGTTTCCTGGTCTCCTCGCAGGAATCTCCAGAGGCAAGGATAAACCGGGTGTCTTGAGGGGCCATGGGGCTTTGTTATTACTATGTTGCCTATGCGCCAAACTTCGGAAGCAACCGCCGGTTGCCCCCGAATTCTCACGAGGTCTGCGATAGTTTCGGATCAGCCTTCACGTCTGCGATCCGGCCATGCCTTCTGCGGGAACGTGACCTATCAAGGGTCGACATCCAAGGAAATTCCGTTCTCCACTGTTGGCTTCAATTTTAACCCGGGCCATGAAAATTAAAACGCCACCGCAAAGGTGGCGTTTTAATTGGTGGAGGCGGCGGGAATCGAACCCGCGTCCGCAAGTCCTCTACAGACAGTTCTACATACTTAGCCAGGTTATTTGATTTAGCCGTGTGCACGCCAACCGGCAAGCTGGCACCCGGCGAGTTACCTTGGATTTAATGCTGCGCATAGTAACCCTCCTCAGCACGATCTCATGTATATGACTCTGCTCTGGCTTGCGCCAGCCGGCCCATGAGAAAACCGGGGCAGAGGTCTAACCGTTTCTTAGGCGGCTAGAGCGTAACGCTCGTCGTTCGCGTTTATAGCGTTTCCAGTTGTATTTACGAGGTAGCTGGCCCTCGGTATGCCCTGCGCTGCTTTGCAACCCACGTCGAAGCCATGTCGCCCCCGGAAAATGTGTGTAGGGCTAAGGGTATGACTATTCTCAGTCCAATTGATTCCGGTCGCGCTGCATTATCCCATATGGGTGCAGGGCGCAGAAATTCAATTGCGCGCGGCGCAGCTCAGAGGTAGCGCAGCAGATCGAGCGGGCTATCGATCATGCCGTCAGCCCCCCAGGTCTCGGCATCGTTGCCGTTGAGATAGCCGAATTTCGCGACGTAGACGCGCATGCCGGCCGCTCGGCCCGCCTGCATGTCGCGACGGTCGTCGCCGATGTAAACGCACTCTGGCGCCGGAATACCCATCCGGGCGCACGCTTCGAACAGTGGCGCGGGATCGGGCTTGGTCTTGCCGGTCGTGTCGCCGCCGACGATGCATGCCGCGCGGCTGCGCACCCCCAGCAGATCGAGCAGCGGATGCGTGAAGCGCTCCGCCTTGTTGGTGACGACACCCCACGCAAGCCCCCTGCGCTCGAGCTGATCCAATAATTCCGCCATGTCCGGGAACAGCCGCGTTTCCCGGCACAGATCCTGTTCGTAAAGGCCGAGAAACTCGTCGCGCAACTGCGCATAGTCGGGGTGGTCCGGGGTGACATCGAGCCCGACGCCCAGCATACCGCGAGCGCCCATCGACGTGACTGGGCGGGTGGCGGCGAGCGCCAGGGCGCCCATGCCCCGCGCAGCACGCATTCTGTTCAACGCGTACGCGAGATCGGGCGCCGTGTCCGCGAGTGTGCCGTCGAGATCGAAAAGTACTGCGCGGATCATATGTCCTACCCTTTAGTGAGCACCCAGCGGCGCCAGGAATCGCCGCATCAATCTTTGATGCACTGCATGATGTAGTTGACGCCTGTGTCCCGCCCCAGCGAGTAGATCTTGTTGAACGGGTTATAGCTCATACCGGTCAGATCGCGGACGTCGAGTCCGGCGGGCCGGCAGTGGGCCGCGAGCTCCGATGGCTTGATGAACTTGGCGTAGTCATGGGTTCCGCGCGGCAGCAGACGCAGCACGTACTCGGCGCCGATGATCGCGTACACATAGGATTTGAGATTGCGGTTCAGCGTCGCGAAGAAAGCATGTCCCGCGGGTTTTAGCAGCGCTGCGCAGGCGCGCACCGTGCTGGCCGGGTCCGGAACGTGTTCGAGCAGCTCCATGCAGGTAACCACGTCGAAATGCTGCGGAGCTTCGCTTGCAAGCTGCTCGACGGAAATGTTGCGATAGTCGACGCGCGCGCCGCTTTCGAGCAAGTGGAGCTGCGCGACCTTGAGCGGCATTTCGGCGAGGTCGATGCCGGTCACGCGCGCGCCTCGCTGGGCCATCGCTTCGGCGAGGATGCCGCCGCCGCAGCCGACGTCGAGCACGGTCTTGTCGCGCAGGCTCGCGTGCCGGTCGATGTAGTCGAGGCGCAGCGGATTGATCTCGTGCAGCGGCCTGAACTCGCTCGCGGGATCCCACCAGCGGTGAGCGAGCTCGCTGAACTTGGCGATTTCTGCGGGATCGACGTTGACGGTCATATCGACTTGATACGATCGCGCCAGAATGCAGCGCGCGCTTTGAGCTCGCCCGCGTCAACGTCGGTGAGCTCGCCCTTCGCGACGACCATCTGTCCACCGATCCAGACGTGGCTCACGTGCTCGCGCCCCGCCGCATAGATGAGATGCGAAACCGGGTCGTAACACGGCGCAAGCTCCAGGGCATCCATGCGCACCGCGGTCAGGTCGGCGAATTTCCCGGGAACGAGCGAGCCAGTGTTCGCCTCGCACCCCAGCGCGCGCGCACCTGCCAGCGTGGCCATTTCGAGCGCCCGCCATGCGGGCAGCGCGGTCGGCTCGCCGCTTTGTCCCTTGGCGAGCAATGCGGCGAGCCGCATTTCCGCCCATACGTCGAGCCGGTTATTCGACGCCGCGCCATCGGTGCCGAGGCCGACGTTCGCGCCCGCATCCAGCAACGCCGAGATCGGTGCGATGCCGCTGGCGAGCTTGAGATTGGAGGAGGGGCAGTGCGCCACGTGGCAGCCCTGCTTCGCCAGCAGCGCGATCTCCGCGCGCTCGAGATGCACCGCATGCACGGCGATGAGACCGGGGCCTACCAATCCGAGCTCTGCAAGACGCGCGAGCGGCCGGACATGGTGTTTCTGCAGGCTCTCGGTGATCTCATCCAGCGTCTCGTGCACGTGGATATGCACGGGCACGTCGAGCTCGCTCGCATACATCGCCACCTGACGCAGGCTTTTGTCGCTGACCGTGTAGGGCGCATGCGGCGCGAAACAAAAGCGGATGAGGGGGTCGTCACGGCACCCATCGCGTACCGCGAGGCCCTTGTTGAGATAGTCCTGGGCGTCGGACGCATAAGGGGAGGGGAATTCGACCACGATCATGCCCACCGTCGCCCGCATACCGCATTCCGTGGCGGCGCGCGCCGCCGCGCCGGGAAAGAAATACATGTCGCTGAACGCGGTCACGCCGCCCAACATCATTTCGGCACAGGCAAGCCGCGTTCCGTCATAGACGAAGGCATCGGACACGTGGCGCATCTCGGCCGGCCAGATGTGATGGTTGAGCCATTGCATCAGGCTCAGGTCGTCCGCCATGCCGCGCATCAGCGTCATCGCGGCGTGGGTATGCAGATTGATCAGGCCGGGCAGCAACACGTGCTCGGCGAGCACCAGGTCCTGTCGGGGAGCATAACGCGCGCGCGCTGCAGCGGCCGGCAGGATATCAGCGATACGGCCATCATCGATGATTACCGCATGGTCGGTAAGCACCGTGCGTGCGGGCTCTACCGGCACGGTCCAGTGCGCTTCGACGAGCGCGTCGACCGCTGTAAGCAACGGATTCATAGCTGCAGCATACAAAAAAAAGCCCTGCCGAAGCAGGGCTTTTATCAGGAGAGTTGCAGCTTAGGGCTTGGGTTTCGGCGCCGTGTCGGCGGGCGTCGGCGCCGGTTTGGCATCCGGCTTCGGTTCGGCAGGCTTCGGCTTCGGCACGGGTTTCGGTTTCGTGCCGACGACTTCCACAGTCACGCGACGGTTCGGTGCGAGGCACTCGATGAGCTGCTTGCGCTTCATCTTGTTGTCGCAGAACTTGGTCACGGGAATCGGCTGTGCCTCGCCCTTGCCTTCCCAGAAGATCAGTTTCGGGTCGATTCCCTTGCTGACCACGTAGTCCTTGGCGAACAGAGCGCGCTTCTCGGACAATTTCTTGTTGTAGGCGTCGCTGCCGATACGGTCGGTATGGCCGGTGATGATGACGGCACCGATCGTGGTCAGCGGTTTGACCTCTTTATCCAAGAACTCGTCCAGCTCCTTCTTGTTGGCTTCCGTCAGCGGAACCTTGTTGAACTCGATGCCCTGCAACTCGATCTTGAGCTCGACGTTCTGCATTTCGGGCTTGGCCGGTGCCTTGACTTCAGGCTTCGGCTCGGGCTTGGGAGGAGGCGGCGCAGGCTTAGGCGGAGGCGGCGGCGGCGCAACGACCGGTTTCGGACAGAGATCGGGGGTGCACTGCATGCAGGCAGCAGCGGCCGCAGCGCGCGCGGGCGTCCAGTCACTGGTACGCACGCACAGGCCCGTCGTAGCGCTGGTCACGACGTTACCGTTGAGATCCAACAGGTAACCCTGATTCTTGGCGTCCTGCGCCATAGCTGCGGGCGCGAAGGCGGCTGCCACTACCAGCCCTGCGAGGGAATTGCGGAATGCTGAACTCATGATTTTTGCTCCTCCTGATCTGCAAAAATTAAAAACAAAATACAGATTACCTGTTTATCTAGCAAAGTTAAGCCGCTGAATTAACACCTGCAAGTAATACCACAGGCATCAGGCCCAGCGCAAATTATGCCTGAATCATAACAGATTTGCACAGATTTCCGCCAAGACCGTTGTATTCATACAACACTGGAAAATCCCCGGCGCCACCCCGGCTTTTTCCGGGTCCTGGAACAACCCTACGGTGCTCCCTTGGTTCCCGTCACTTCGACTTCGACGCGGCGGTCGGGCTGCAGGCAGACGATCAGCGCTTTGCGATTCGTCATCGTGCAGTCGCCGGGCTTGGTGAGCGGCTGGGTCTCCCCTTTTGCGTCTGCATAAATGCGGTTCGGCTCGATGCCTTTGCCGACCAGGTACTGCTTGACGGTCTCGGCGCGTCGCACCGACAGTCGCTGGTTGTAGCGCAGGCTGCCGATGCGGTCGGCGTGGCCGATCGCAAGAATCACTTCGTAGGTCGCGCCGTGGAGCGTGCGCACGAGGTCATCGAGCATCGCTTTGCCCTCGGGCCTGAGCTCGGCTCCGACGAAGGCGAACAAAGCGTCCGCGGAAAAATTGATTTTCTGCGGGAGGAGCTTCGCGGGCGCGGGCTTCACCTCGGGCTTGGGCTTCGGCGCGGGCGCTGGTGCGGATGCCGGCGGCGGCGCGACGGGCGGAACAACGACGGGTTTCGGGCACAGATCGGGCGTGCATTGCATGCACGCCGCCGCTGCCGCGGCGCGCGCGGGAGTCCAGTCGCTCGTGCGCACGCACAGCCCGGTCGTCGCACTCGTGACGACGTTACCGTTGACGTCGAGCAGGTACCCCTGGTTCTTGGCGTCTTGCGCCATCGCCGCCGCCGGGGAAAGGGCGCCGATGCCGGCGACGATCGCGAATGCGGATATCCAGCTTGGGGACATGATCAGTTACTCCTAAATCTGACTGGGCGCGTATGTTGTTATCGGTGGTCAGACCCGCTGTCTTGCCTGCCGCAAGCTGCGAATTTCACTTCGATCACGACGTGGATGTGCACCACAAAAAAGCGTCGAAAGCATAACATAGCCGCCCCCCAATTCAAATGCGCCGGGGGACGCGGGCAAAGGGCGCGACGGGCGCGATTTCGCACGTAATATCCGTGACCTGGATGGTCCGCGCGTGATAAAATCCAACGCTTTGTGCGCGGCTTCGTCCCCGCCTCGCAACGTCAGCGGTTCCCTCGAGTTTTCATGGATCAATTCGCCAAAGAAACCATCCCGGTAAGCCTCGAAGAGGAGATGCGCCGGTCGTATCTCGATTACGCGATGAGCGTTATCGTCGGGCGCGCGTTGCCCGACGTCAGGGATGGGCTCAAGCCGGTGCACAGGCGTGTGCTGTTCGCGATGCACGAGCTTTCCAACGACTGGAATCGTGCCTACAAAAAATCGGCGCGCATCGTCGGCGACGTCATCGGCAAATATCATCCGCACGGCGACACCGCGGTGTACGACACGATCGTGCGCATGGCGCAGGAATTTTCGCTGCGCTACCCACTCATCGACGGTCAGGGCAACTTCGGATCGGTCGACGGCGACAATGCGGCGGCGATGCGTTACACCGAGATACGCATGGCGCGAATAGCGCACGAGCTGCTCGAGGATATCGACAAGGAAACCGTTGATTTCGGACCGAATTACGACGGCTCCGAGCATGAGCCGCTGATCCTGCCGGCGAAGATTCCCAACCTGCTGATCAACGGCTCATCCGGCATTGCGGTGGGTATGGCAACCAACATACCGCCGCATAACCTCGGGGAAGTCGTCGAGGCCTGTCAAGTGCTGCTCGGCGATCCCGCGATCGACATCGAAGCGCTGATCAAGATCGTGCCGGGACCCGATTTCCCCACGCGCGGGTTCATTTACGGAACGGTGGGCGTCAAGGAGGCACTGCGCACCGGCCGCGGCCGCGTGGTCATGCGCGCGCGCACCCACATCGAGGACATGGAAAAGGGCAACCGCCAGGCCATCGTCATCGATGAGCTGCCTTACCAGGTCAACAAGGCGAATCTGCTGACGAAGATCGGCGAGCTCGTGCGCGAGAAGCGGCTCGAGGGCATCGCCGAGATCCGCGACGAGTCCGACAAATCGGGAATGCGTGCGGTGATCGAGCTCAAGCGCGGCGAGGTCGCCGAGATCATTCTCAACAACCTCTACAAAGAAACGCAGATGCAGGACAGCTTCGGCGTGAATATGGTCGCGCTGGTCGATCGTCAGCCGCGGACGCTGAACCTGAAGCAGATGCTGGAAGCGTTTCTGCGCCATCGCCGCGAGGTCGTTACACGCCGCACGGTGTTCGAGCTCAGGAAAGCCCGGGATCGCGGGCACATTCTGGAAGGACTGGCGGTTGCGCTGTCCAACGTCGACGATGTGATCGCGCTGATCAAGGCGGCCAAGACGCCAGCCGAGGCGCGGGAGCAGCTGATGGGGCGGCTGTGGCGCTCGGGGCTGGTCGAGGAAATGCTGGCCAGGGTCGATCCAGTGCAGTCGCGCCCCGCGGGGCTGCCGCCCGAATTCGGCATGCAGCGCAAGGGCGGCTACCGGCTTTCGGAAACGCAGGCGCAGCGCATCCTGGAAATGCAGTTGCAGCGCCTGACGGGTCTCGAGCAGGACAAGATTGTTGCTGAGTATAAGGAAGTAATGGACCGGATCGTCGACTTGCTCGACATTCTGGCCCGCCCGGCGCGCATCACCCGGATCATCTCCGACGAGCTTGCCGAGATGAAGAAGCAGTACGGGGATGCGCGCCGCAGCGAGATGGTCGAGAACACGCAGGACCTTTCGATGGAAGATCTGATCGCAGCGGAGGACGTGGTGGTCACGCTGTCGCACGGCGGCTACATGAAATCGCAGCCAGTCGCCGACTATCGCGCCCAGAAACGCGGCGGACGCGGCAAACAGGCGACGACGACCAAGGACGACGATTTCGTCGAGAATCTGTTCATCGCCAACACCCACGACTACATCCTGTGTTTCTCCAACCGCGGCCGTGTCTACTGGCTCAAGGTGTATGCCGTGCCGCAGGGCAGCCGCAACAGCCGTGGCAAGCCGATCGTCAATCTGGTGCCGCTGCTCGATCACGAGAAGATCACTGCCGTGCTGCCAGTCAAGGAATTCGATGACGCGCATTTCGTCTTCATGGCGACCGCGAACGGCACGGTCAAGAAAACCCCGCTGTCGGCGTTTTCGCGGCCCCGCCCGAGCGGGATCATTGCCGCCGATCTCGATGATGGCGATTACCTGATCGGCGTCGCGCTTACCGACGGGCAGCAGGATGTGATGCTGTTCTCGGACACCGGCAAGGCGGTGCGCTTCGCCGAGCAGGAGGTGCGCGCGATGGGACGCAACGCCGCGGGCGTGCGCGGCATGAAGCTTGCGATGGGCGGGCGCGTGATCTCGCTGCTGATTGCCGACAACGAGAACGTATCGGTGTTGACGGCTACCGAGAACGGCTATGGCAAACGCACGCCGATCGGCTCCTACACCAAGCACGGCCGCGGTGCGCAAGGGGTGATTGCCATTCAGGCGTCCGACCGCAATGGCAGGCTGGTGGCGGCACAGATCGTCGGCGACGACGATGAGATTATGCTGATCACGACGGGCGGGGTACTGATCCGCACGCGCATTGCCGAACTTCGCGACAGGGGACGGGCGACGCAGGGCGTCCGTCTGATCAACCTCGGCGAGGGGGAAAAGCTCGCGGGACTGGAGAAAACCGCCGAACCGGCCGACGAAGAAGATGACCCGAATCTATAATTTTGCCGCTGGACCCGCGGTGCTCCCCGAGCCGGTGCTCGAGCAGGCGGGCAGGGAAATGCTCGACTGGCATGGCAGCGGCATGTCGGTGATGGAGATGAGTCATCGCGGCAAGGAGTTCATCGGCATCGCCGACGCCGCGGAAGCGGACTTCCGGGAATTGCTCGGCATTCCCGCCGACTACAAGGTGATTTTCGCGCAGGGCGGCGCTACTCTGCAGTTTGCGGCGATCCCGATGAACCTGCTGCGCGGCAAGCGCAGCGCGGATTACGTGAATACCGGCGAGTGGTCGCAGAAAGCCATCAAGGAAGCACAGCGCTATTGCACCGTCAATGTCGCTGCGAGCTCCGCAGACCAGAATTTCACCTACGCTCCCGCGCAGTCGCACTGGAAGCTCGACCGCGAATCTGCGTACGTGCATTACACGTCCAACGAAACCATCGGCGGCGTCGAGTTTCACTGGGTGCCGGAAACGGGCGACGTGCCATTGGTCGCCGATATGTCTTCGCACATCCTGTCGCAGCCCGTCGCTGTCTCGCGCTACGGGCTGATCTACGCCGGTGCGCAGAAAAACATCGGTCCGGCAGGACTCACGCTCATCATCGTCCGCGACGACCTGATTGGCACGCCGCTCGCGGGCACCCCGGCGATGCTCGATTACCGGATACAGGCTGAACACGCATCGATGTACAACACCCCGCCCACCTACGCGATTTATATCGCCGGGCTCGTGTTCCAGTGGCTGAAGCAGCTCGGCGGCCTGGCGCGCATGGAGCAGATCAACCGCGCCAAGGCGAAGCTGATCTACGATTTTCTCGAGCAGACGGAGTTTTACTATTCGCCCGTGGCGGCGTCCGACCGCTCGCTGATGAACGTGCCGTTCCGGCTCAAGAACGAGGCGCTCGACGCCGAGTTTCTCAAGCAAGCTGAAGAGCGCGGGCTGGTGCAACTCAAAGGCCACCGTTCGGTCGGCGGCATGCGCGCGTCCATTTACAATGCGATGCCCCTTGCAGGCGTGCAGGCGCTGGTCGATTTCATGCGCGAGTTTCAGGCGCGCCACGGCTGATGGACAAGCTGCAGATCGTCACGCTCGACAATATCGCTCACGTCGGACTCAAGCGGTTTGCCCCCGCGAAATACGAGGTTGGCGGCCAGGCCAAGAGCCCCGACGCCATGCTCGTGCGCTCACGTGACTTGCACACGCAGGAAATCCCGGCGTCCGTCAAGGCGATCGCGCGCGCCGGCGCCGGGACCAACAACATCCCGGTCGCGCGCATGAGCGAGCGCGGCATTCCGGTGTTCAATGCCCCCGGGGCCAACGCCAACGCGGTGAAGGAGCTGGTCATCGCCGGCATGCTGATCGCCGCGCGCAATCTGATCCCTGCAGCGCGCTTCGTCGCCGAGCTGAGCGGAGATGATGAAGCGATCAATCGGCAGGTCGAGGAGGGCAAGAAGCAGTTCGCCGGCAGCGAGCTCCCGCGGCATACGCTCGGCGTGATCGGCCTGGGTAAAGTCGGCAGCCTGGTCGCCGACGCAGCGATCAAGCTCGGCATGCAGGTGCAGGGTTACGATCCGCACATCACGGTGGATGCCGCATGGGGCCTGCCGGCACAGGTCAGAAAAGCCGATAGCATCGAGGATGTGCTGAAGAACAGCGAGTTCGTGACGCTCCACGTCCCGCTGGCGGCAAACACTCGCCACCTGATCTCCCGGGAGCGCCTGCGGACGATCAAGAGCGGCGCCGTATTGCTTAACTTTTCCCGCGACGGCATCGTCGACAACGAAGCGGTGCTCGAAGGCCTGGCCACCCGCCGGCTCAGATACTACGTATGCGATTTTCCGGCGCGCAGCCTCGCCGGACATACGGGGGTATTGGCGCTTCCCCATCTCGGCGCTTCGACGCGCGAGGCGGAGGACAACTGTGCGATCATGGTCGTCGATCAGCTCCGCGATTATCTCGAGCATGGCAACATACAGAATTCTGTCAATTTTCCCGACGTCGTCATGCCGCGCGAATCGCCGTTCCGCGTGGGCATTGCGAATGCCAACGTGCCCAACATGCTCGGCCAGATCTCGACCACCATGGCCAAGGCCGGCCTCAACATCCATAACATGCTCAATAAGTCCCGGGGCGAGATGGCTTACACGCTGGTAGACGTGGACAGCGCGGTGCCGCCGGGCGTGATCGAGCAGTTGTCCGCGATCAGCGGCGTGCTCGTGGCGCGCTATCTGCCCGCGCAACCGAGCTAACACAGCCTGCGGCTGGCCTGCGCGACGCCACGCGCATCGTCTCCACTTCCTTTAATATATATTCCCCTCGCACCTCTGGCGTAAAGTTGAGACGTGAGCGATCCCCTTAAGACAATTCGCGTGCGCATCGACGCGCTCGACGACAAGATCAGCGACCTGCTGAATGAGCGCGCTGCGCTCGCACAGCAGATCGGGCACGTCAAAAACGGCGTCAAATATCGGCCTGAGCGCGAGGCGCAGATCCTGCAGCGCCTGTCCGCGCGCAGTCGCGGTCCGCTGCCACGCGCCGCACTCGCTCGTCTTTACACCGAGATCATGTCAGCCTGCCGCGCGCTCGAAGACGGCATCAGCGTCGCTTTTCTCGGCCCGCAGGGCACGTTCAGCGAGGAGGCGGCGCGCAAGCAGTTCGGCGGACACGCGAAACTGCTGCCGTGCGCATCGATCGACGAAGTGTTCCGGCAGGTTGAGGCGGGACAGGCCGGCTACGGCGTCGTCCCCGTCGAGAACTCGACCGAAGGCAGCATCGGCCGCACGAACGACCGGCTGCTGGCGACGCCGCTCAAGATCTGCGGCGAAGTGCTGCTGCCGGTGCACCAGTGTCTCATGAGCCGCAGCGGCAAACCCGCAGGCGTCAAGAAAATTCTCTCGCATGAGCAGAGCCTCGCGCAGTGTCACCAATGGCTGAGCCGAAATTTTTCGTCGGCCAAGCAGGTACCCGTGGTAAGCAATGCCGAGGCTGCGCGGCTTGCGTCCCGGGATGCGGCTTCAGCAGCGATCGCCAGCAAGACAGCGGCCACGGTATACGGGCTGAAGCTCATCGCCAGCGACATCGAAGACGAGCCGCAGAATACGACGCGCTTCGTGGTGATCGCCGCGCACGACGCAGGTCCATCGGGCAGGGACAAGACGTCGTTGGTGATATCGACTAATAACGTTCCCGGCGGGGTACATGCGCTGTTGACCCCGCTCGCCAGGCATGGCGTGAGCATGACCCGGCTCGAATCGCGGCCCGCGCGCACCGGACGCTGGGATTACATGTTTTACGTCGACATGGAAGGCCATCAGCAGGACGCAAACGTCGCCAAGGCGCTGCAAGAGCTCGCCCAGAAGGCGGCATTCCTGAAGAATCTGGGGTCCTATCCCAAGGGCACGCTGTGAAGCCGGTGCGTGGCGCAGGCGCCACGCGCGGGCCTGCCGCGCTTCCTACTGCCGCGCTGTCTCCAGGGAACGTGACCTCATGTCCGCAGTGACTGCCCATATGCGTGTGGACGACGTGTGCGACCTTGCGCCTGCGTACATCCGCGGCATTGCGCCTTATCAGGGCGGCAAGCCGATCTCCGAGCTTGCCCGCGAGCTGGGTCTGGAACCGCAAAGCATCATCAAGCTCGCCTCGAACGAAAATCCGCTCGGCGTAAGTCCGCTCGGTTTGGCGGCGATGCAGGCTGCCCTGAGCGATATCGCCCGCTATCCCGACGGCGCGGGTTTTGATCTCAAGCATGCGCTGGTGCGCCGCTACGGCGTGGAAGCATCGCAGATCGTCCTCGGCAACGGCTCGAACGACGTTCTCGAACTGGCTGCGCGTGCCTTTCTGGCACCGGGTCTGGAGGCGATCTATTCGCAGCATGCGTTTGCGGTCTATCCGCTCGCGACGCAGGCGACGGGCGCGGCAGGCGTCGAGGTGCAGGCGCGCAATTTTGGGCACGACCTCGATGCCATGCGGGCGGCCGTTACCGGACGCACCCGCGTCATCTTCATCGCGAATCCGAACAATCCCACCGGGACGCTGCTCGCCGCTGCCGAGCTGGAGGCGTTCCTGCGGGTACTCCCACACAAGGTCGTGGTCGTTCTCGACGAGGCCTACAACGAATACCTCCCTGAGCAGCTCAGGAGCGACAGCATCGGCTGGGTGAGCGAATTCCCCAACCTGATTTTGACGCGCACGTTTTCCAAGGCATACGGCCTTGCCGGACTGCGCGTTGGCTACGCTTTCGCGCAGGCGGGCGTGGCCGATCTGATGAATCGCGTACGCCAGCCGTTCAATGTCAACAGCATCTCGCTCGCCGCAGCGACTGCCGCGCTGGGCGACGTCGAATTCGTCCGGCGCGGCTATGAGCTGAATCAATCGGCGATGCGCCAGCTTACCCGGGGCCTCGAGCAGCTGGGAGTCCAATACATTCCGTCTTACGGGAATTTCGTCGCCTTGAAGGTAGGCGATGGCAAGGGCGTATTTCAGCGCCTGCTCGCGCGCGGCGTGATCGTGCGCCCCATTGCTAGCTACGGCATGCCGGAATACCTGCGCGTCACCACAGGCCTCGAGGCGGAGAACGCGCGCTTTCTCGAGGCCTTAGGACAGTCGCTGCGTCCATGAGGAAGACCGCCAGGGCGCGTCGCCCCGCGCGCATCGGCAAGCTGGTGATTTTCGGCGTGGGCCTGATAGGCGGCTCGTTTGCGCTGGCTTTAAAGCGCGAAAAAGCCGTGGGGCACGTGGTCGGCGTCGGGCGCGGACGCGCCAATCTGCTCGCCGCGCGGAGGCTGGGGATCATCGACGAGATCCAGACCGACCCGGCCACGGCTGTCAATGACGCTGATCTGGTCATGCTGGCGGTGCCGCTGGGGCAAACCGCGGCTGTGCTCGCGCAGATCGCGCCGCATCTGGCGAGCAAGACGGTGATCACGGATGCAGGAAGCACGAAGCGCGACGTGATAGCGTCGGCACGGCGCCTGCTCGGCACGGCATTTGCGCGTTTCGTGCCCGCGCACCCGATTGCAGGGACGGAGAAAAGCGGCGCGCAGGCCGCTTTCCCGGAGCTCTACCGGGGACGCAATCTGATCGTCACGCCAGAGCCGGAAACGAGCAAGGCGGCTCTCGGCTTCGTCACCGCGGCGTGGAAGCGGATCGGCGCGCGTATCATCACCCTGCACGCTGCGGAACACGACCGCGTATTCGCTCTCGTCAGCCACCTGCCGCATGTGCTGTCGTTCGCGCTGGTCGCCAACATTGCGGGATATCGCGATGCTGCATCGCTGTTCGGACACACGGGCGGCGGATTTCGCGATGTCACCCGCACGGCAGGCAGCTCGCCGGAAATGTGGCGTGATATCTGCATGGCCAATCGCGACGCGCTGATTGCGGCACTGGACGGTTGTCTCGGCGAGCTGGAGCTGATGCGCGGCATGATCGAGGCCAGCGACGCACAGGGCCTCGAGGCACGCTACACGGTGGCGCGCGATGCGCGCGCGAAGTATCTGCTCAACAAGAAGTAGCGATCAGCGAGCGACGGATATGGCCATCTGCGGCACCACCGCTGCACATTTTGCCGGGGCAAGGACATGACGCTCGATTACCACGTGCAGCCCGGTGGTGCGCTGACCGGACGCCTGCGCGTGCCCGGCGACAAATCGATTTCCCACCGCAGCATCATGCTGGGCTCGATCGCCGAGGGCGTGACGCGCGTCAGCGGCTTTCTCGAGGGCGAGGATGCGATCGCGACTATGAACGTGTTCCGCGCGCTTGGCGTGAACATCGAGGGTCCCGAGCGCGGCAATGTCGTCGTGCATGGCGTCGGGCTGCGCGGTTTGCGGGCACCTCGCAGCACGCTCGATTGCGGCAATTCGGGCACCTCGATGCGTTTGTTGTGCGGGTTGCTCGCCGGGCAGCATTTCGACAGTGAGCTCACGGGCGACGACAGTCTGCGCCGGCGGCCGATGAAGCGCGTCGCCGAGCCGCTCGCGGCGATGCGCGCGGAAATCTCCACCGCCGACGGCGGTCGCCCGCCGCTCAGGATCATGGGCATCGCCAACCTGCGCGGCATCGATTACCAGATGCCGATCGCGAGCGCTCAGGTCAAGTCCGCATTGCTGCTCGCCGGCCTGTACGCCCGCGGCAGAACCTGCGTCACCGAGCCGGCGCCGACACGCGATCATACCGAGCGCATGCTCGCCGCGTTCGGCTATCCGGTCGAGCGCGACGGCAGCACTGCGTGCGTGACCGGAGGCGGCGAGCTGACGGCGACGAGCATCGAAGTGCCTGCCGACATCTCGTCCGCCGCATTCTTCATGGTGGGTGCGAGCATTGCGCCGGGCTCCGATCTGACGCTCGAGCATGTCGGCATCAACCCGACGCGCACCGGGGTGCTCGACGTACTGCGGCTGATGGGAGCGGATATCTCGCTCGAGAACGAGCGACTCGCGGGCGGCGAACCGGTCGCTGACATCCGCGTGCGACATGCTCCGCTCAAAGGCATCGATATCCCCGTCGAGCTGGTCCCACTGGCGATCGATGAGTTCCCGGTGTTGTTCATCGCCGCGGCAAATGCGCTCGGCGATACCGTTCTGCGAGGCGCTGAGGAATTGCGCGTCAAGGAATCCGATCGCATCGCGGTGATGGCGGATGGACTGCATGCGCTCGGCGTGAGCGCCGAGCCCACACCCGACGGCATGCGCGTCACGGGCGGCTCATACAGCGGCGGCGGCGTGGCGAGCCACGGCGATCATCGGATAGCCATGGCGTTCGCGATCGCGGCGCTGTGCGCCGGCGGACCCATTGCCATAGCGGACTGTGCGAATGTCGCAACGTCGTTTCCCGGATTTGTCGCACTCGCAAGCCGATCGGGATTGCGCATCCGGCAAGAATGAGCGTCTGCCGGCACACGCTCCACGGCTCTGCGCCCGCTGCGGGCCGCTGAGCACATCGTGTCCGACGCGAGCGCGATTCCAGTGATCGCCATCGATGGTCCCTCGGCCTCGGGCAAGGGGACGATCGCTCAGCAGGTCGCCGCCAGGCTGGGCTTTCATTATCTCGACAGCGGCGCGCTCTACCGCCTTGTCGCCTTGGCCGCAGTCAGGGCGCGAGTGCCCACGGGGGACGAAGCTGCGCTGGCCCGGCTCGCGGCGCAGCTAAACGTTGTTTTCGCTGATGAAAGCGTTTATCTGGATCGACAGCGCGCGACTGATGCGATCCGCTCCGAGGCCATCAGCGCGGCGGCTTCGCAGGTGGCGGCGCTGCCGGCGGTACGCGAGGCGCTCCTCGCGCGTCAGCGGGCGTTCCGCCAGGCGCCCGGCCTGGTGGCCGACGGCAGGGACATGGGAAGCGTGGTATTTCCGGATGCGACGCTCAAGATATACCTCGACGCCGACGCGGCCGAGCGGGCGCGGCGACGCTATAAACAGTTGATAGGTAAAGGAATGGATGCTAATATGACGGCCCTTTTGCAGGATATACGGGCGCGCGACGAACGCGACAGCACGCGCGCGGCCGCCCCCCTGCACAGGAGTGACGACGCCAGCATACTCGACACGACGGGTCTCCCCATCGAGACCGTGGTCGAGCAGGTTGTGGCGCGTTACGCAGCAGCGAAACGGTCGCCGTAAGCTGCCAGGCTGACGGCTTATAATTAACTCGACCCCGTTGAAATAACGGGCTTTTTCAGGTCATTAACGTGCAGATAATGAATTCGGTTTCCCCCGCAGGTGGTTCACCCGAGACGTTTGCGGCGATGTTCGAGGAAAGCCTCGCGCGCAAAGAGATGCGCGTCGGCGAAGTCATCACCGCTGAGGTGATCCGTGTCGACGCTAATCACGTGGTCGTGAATGCCGGTCTTAAATCAGAGAGTTATATCCCCACCGAAGAATTCCGCAGCGACCGCGGCGAAATCGAGGTCAAGCCCGGCGATTTCGTCCAGGTGGCGATCGATGCGCTCGAGGACGGCTTCGGCGAGACGCGCCTGTCGCGCGACAAGGCCAAGCGCCTCGCGGCGTGGCTCGATCTCGAGCAGGCGCTCGAGAAGGGCAACCTCGTGCAGGGCCTGATCAACGGCAAGGTCAAAGGCGGCCTCACCGTCATGGTGAACGGCATCCGTGCCTTTCTGCCGGGATCGCTGGTCGATATCCGCCCCGTCAAGGACACGACGCCTTACGAAAACAAGGTGATGGATTTCAAAGTCATCAAGCTCGATCGCAAGCGCAACAACGTTGTGGTCTCGCGGCGGGCCGTTCTCGAGGCATCGCAGGGCGCCGAGCGCCAGGCGCTGTTGTCGAGTTTGTCCGAAGGCGCGACGGTCAAGGGCATCGTCAAGAACATTACCGATTACGGCGCCTTCGTCGACCTCGGCGGCATCGATGGGCTGCTGCACATCACCGACCTGGCATGGCGTCGGGTCAAGCATCCTTCGGAAGTGCTGGCGGTGGGTGATGAAGTCGAAGCCAAGGTGCTGAAATTCGATCAGGAGAAGAACCGCGTTTCGCTCGGTCTCAAGCAGCTGGGCGAAGACCCGTGGGTGGGCCTGTCGCGCCGTTATCCGCAGGGCACCCGGCTGTTCGGCAAGGTCAGCAACCTCACCGACTATGGCGCGTTCGTCGAAATCGAGCAGGGCATCGAGGGCCTCGTGCACGTGTCCGAGATGGATTGGACCAACAAGAATGTGCATCCCTCGCGCGTGGTTGCGCTCGGCGACGAGGTCGAAGTCATGGTGCTCGAAATCGACGAAGATCGCCGCCGCATCTCACTGGGCATGAAGCAGTGCATGCCCAATCCGTGGGAGGAGTTCGCGATGAACTACAAGAAGGGTGACCGGGTGAAGGGCCAGATCAAGTCGATCACCGACTTCGGCGTATTCATCGGCCTGCCCGGTAACATCGACGGACTGGTACACCTTTCCGATCTGTCGTGGAGCACGCCCGGCGAAGAAGCCGTGCGCAAATACAAAAAGGGCGACGAGACCGAGGCGGCAGTGCTGTCGATCGACGTCGAGCGCGAGCGCATTTCGCTGGGCATCAAGCAGCTCGACGGCGACCCGTTCACGGGCTACATCACCACGCACGACAAGAACAGCATCGTGAAGGGCACCGTCAAGTCGATCGATCCCAAGGGCGCGGTGATTGCGCTCGAAGGCGATGTCGAAGGTTATCTGCGCGCTTCGGAAGTGGCCCGCGATCGCGTCGAAGACATCCGCACCCACCTCAAGGAAGGCGACCCGGTCACGGTGATGATCATCAACATCGATCGCAAGAACCGCGCGATCAACCTTTCGATCAAGGCGCGGGACATGGCTGACGAGTCGGCTGCCATGCACAAGATGGCGGCCGAAAAGCCCGCCAACGCCGGCACCACCAATCTCGGCGCGCTGCTCAAGGCCAAGCTCGATACCGCCAATACTGACCAATAAAAGGACGACTATGACGAAGTCCGAGCTGATCGCGAAGCTGGCGGCACGCTACCCGCAGCTGGTGGCGAAGGACGCAGAACTCGCGGTGAAGATGATACTCGATGCGATGGCCAAGAGCCTCTCTCTGGGTCAGCGTATCGAGATCCGTGGCTTTGGCAGCTTCGGCCTCAATTACCGTCCCCCCCGCACCGGTCGCAATCCCAAGTCCGGAGAAAAGGTCCAGGTGCCGGCGAAGTACGTGCCCCATTTCAAGGCGGGAAAGGAATTGCGCGAACGCGTCGATTTCAAGAAGTAAATCGGCACCGTTCGTCGTATCGGCGCGGCATCTTCGAAAGATCATGCCGCTTTTTTTTGTCCGCGCGCATGGGCGCGCGGCATGCTGACCGGGTGATGCGATGCGTATTCTGTATCTGCTGTTCAAATTCGCCGTTTTCCTGCTGCTGCTCGGCTTCGCGGCGAAGAATACGGAGAACGTCACGGTGCGCTATTTCCTGGGCTTCGAATGGCAGGCGCCGCTGGTGTTCGTGCTGCTCGTCTTTTTCGCGAGCGGCATCGCGCTGGGCGCAGTAGGGAGCCTCGCCATCATCGGCAGGCAAAGACGCGAGATACTCGATCTGAAACGCGAACGCCGCAACCGTGCGCGCACGCTGGCCACCGCCGCCACCACCGAACTGGCCTGACGGCGTTCATGCGCAGCCGGCCTGAATCGCCATGGAAATAGAATACTGGTGGCTGCTCGCGTTGCCGTTGTTCTTCGCGCTGGGCTGGCTGGCGGCGCGCATCGACATCAAACACCTGGTCACGGAGTCGCGCGCGCTGCCGACGTCGTACTTCAAAGGCCTCAACTTCCTGCTCAACGAGCAGCCGGACAAGGCGATCGAGGCATTCATCGAAGTGGTCAAGGTGGACCCTCAGACCATCGAGCTGCACTTCGCACTGGGCTCGCTGTTTCGCCGCCGCGGCGAGGTCGAGCGGGCGATTCGCATGCATCAGAACCTGGTCGAGCGCGCGGATCTCGCCCAGCAGCAAAAGCTCGATGCGCTGTACGAGCTGGCGCAGGACTACCTGAAGGCGGGTCTGCTGGACCGCGCCGAAGAGCTGTTCAGCAGGCTCAAGGGCACCTCCCACGCCGAAGCGGCGTTCAAGTACCTGCTGGAGATCTACGAACAGGAAAAAGACTGGCACAAGGCGATCGACATCGCGCAACAGCTCGAAGTCCTGACCGGCCAATCTTTCCAGAAGGAGATCGCGAACTTCTACTGCGAGATAGCGGGCAAGGAGCTCATGGATTCGCGTCCGGCGCAGGCGCGGCAGCCGCTCGAGCGGGCGTTGTCGCACCACCGGCTGTGCGTGCGCGCCAATATGCTGTTGGGCGATCTCGAGCTGGCGCTGGGCCGCGCCGAGGCGGCGATCGACGCCTGGAAACGTATCGAGACGCAAAACCCCGCGTATCTCGCACTCGTCGCGGACCGGCTGTTCAACGCCTATCGGCGTCTCGACAAGCCGGGCGATGGGTTGAATCTGCTGCGGGGCTTCCTGTCGCAGTATCCGTCGCTCGACATGCTCAATGTCGTGTTTGCCGGGCTGCTCGAGCAGCAGGGGCCCGCAGCCGCGTATCAGGTCGTGCGCGACGAAATGCAGCGCAACCCTACGCTGCTCGGGCTCGACAAGCTACTCGAGGCGCAGCTGCTCGACGTGCCCGTGCAACGCCGCCAGGATCTCGAGCTGGTCAGGAACCTGGTGCATCAGCACACGCGCAGTCTGGCGATGTACAAGTGCGACACCTGCGGTTTTCGCGCGCGCCAGTTCTACTGGCACTGTCCCGCCTGCGGAGAATGGGAGACCTATTCGCCGCGGCGGACTGAAGAAAAGGATTTGCGGGCTTGAACGACCCACGCGTGATCGTGGCGCTCGATTTTCCCGCCGCCGAGGGCGCGCTTGCATTCGCCGCTCGCGTCACGCCCCAGACTTGCCGGCTGAAGGTTGGCAAGGAGCTTTTTACTGCCGCCGGCCCGCGGCTGGTCGAGACGCTCGCCGAGCACGGCTATGATGTCTTTCTCGATCTCAAGTTTCATGACATTCCCAGCACCGTGGGAGGAGCGTGCACATCAGCGGCGCGCCTGGGGGTGTGGATGCTCAACGTACACGCACTGGGCGGGCGGGCAATGATGGAAGCGGCGCGGGCCGCCGTTGCGGCCAGCATACGGGCTCCGAAGCTGGTTGCGGTGACCGTGCTCACCAGCCTGGAGGTGTCCGATCTGCGCGAGGTGGGCATTGCCGGCGACCCGCAGGAGGCGGCGCTGAGACTGGCGCGACTTGCCCAGCAATGCGGCCTCGATGGCGTGGTGTGTTCGGCGCGTGAGGCGGCAGCGCTGCGGCGCGAATGTGGCGCGCAGTTCTGCCTGGTGACACCGGGCATCAGGACAGCGCACGGCGGCACCGACGATCAGCGCCGCGTGATGACGCCCGCTGCGGCCATTGCCGCCGGGGCCCGTTATCTGGTCATCGGCCGGCCCGTGACCGGCGCCCGCGATCCCAATGCCGCGCTCGCGGCGATCAACGCTGAGGTGACGGCCGCGCTTGCAGAAGGAATAGCCGGATGAACGGCGAGGCCTGGATCAAAGCGATCGGCCAGGCGCGGGTGCTGGTCGTGGGCGACGTCATGCTCGATCGCTACTGGTTCGGTGACGTCAACCGCATTTCCCCGGAGGCACCGGTGCCCGTGGTGAAGATCGACCGCACCGAAGAGCGACCCGGCGGCGCCGCCAATGTTGCGCGCAATGCCGCAGCGCTGGGCGCGCGCGTGACGCTGCTGTCCGTGGTGGGACGCGACGAGGCGGGACGCAGGCTCGCCGCGCTGCTGACCGGTGAAAACATCGTTGCGCGCCTGCATCACGACCGTTCGATCGACACGACGGTCAAGCTGCGCGTGATCGGCCGCCACCAGCAACTGCTGCGGGTGGACTTCGAGACTGCGCCCAGCCATGAGATCCTGCGCTCGAAGCTGTCCGAATATCGCAAGCTGGTAGCCGGATGCGACGCGGTGATCCTTTCCGACTACGGCAAAGGGGGACTCGCCCACATCACGCGCATGATCGAAATCGCGCGCCGGCACCGCAAGCCGGTGCTGGTCGATCCCAAGGGCGACGACTTCGCGCGTTACGCCGGCGCTACACTGATCACACCCAATCGCGCCGAATTCCGCGCTGTCGCAGGGGGCTGGCGCAGCGAGCGGGAGCTCACCGAGCGCGCGCAGCGCCTGCGCCGCAAACTCGGCATCGAGGCACTGCTGGTGACGCGCAGCGACGAAGGCATGACCCTGTATCGCCGGCAAGGCCGGCTGCACGTGCCTGCGCGGGCGCGCGAAGTCTACGATGTCAGCGGGGCAGGAGACACGGTCATCGCGGCGGTGGCGGTGATGCTCGCCGGCGGTGGCAGCCTGGATGAGGCGGTGCGCGTCGCCAATCGAGCGGCCGGCGTCGTGGTCGGCAAGTTCGGTACAGCGGTCGCGCATCCGGCGGAATTGTTCGCAACGCAGGGCAGCGTGACTGAGGCCTCCGCAATACCAGCGCGAAAAATTATCAACGACAAGAAGGCGAAATGATCATGTGCCGCAGATTTCGTAATGAGGGACGTCGAATCCTGCCTGCGCGGAGCGTTGCATGTATATCGTAGTCACCGGCGCGGCGGGCTTCATCGGTTCGAACATCGTCAAGGCGCTGAGCGTGCGCGGCGAGCACGATGTGCTGGCGGTCGATAACCTGCAGCAGGGCGACAAGTTCGTCAACCTCGTCGATTGCGACATCGCCGATTACCTCGACCAAGACGATTTTCTCGGTGAGCTCGACAGCGGCGCCCTCGATGGTGAGGTCGCCGCGATTTTGCACCAGGGCGCGTGTTCGGACACCACCGAGACCGACGGCCGCTATATGATGCAGAACAACTACGAGTACTCGAAGCGGCTGTTCGATTACTGCCGCGCGGAAGAGATTCCCCTGATCTATGCGTCGTCTGCCGCCGTGTATGGCGCGGGGACGCAGTTCAGGGAAGATCCCTCCTGCGAGCAGCCGCTCAATGTCTATGGCTATTCGAAATATCAGTTCGACCAGTTCGTGCGGCGCAACTGGGGCGAGCGCACAGCGCAAGTGGCAGGCCTGCGCTACTTCAACGTCTACGGAGAGCGCGAGCAGCACAAGGGGCGCATGGCGTCGGTCGCCTTCCATTGCTACAACCAGTATCGCGCGAGCGGCAAAGTGCGGCTGTTCGAAGGCAGCGGCGGCTACGCGAGCGGCGAGCAGCGCCGCGATTTCGTGTCGGTCGAGGACGCGGTCAGCGTGAATCTTTACTTTCTGGACAATGCCGCGCGGGCGGGCATCTTCAACGTCGGCACCGGCACCGCGCAAACCTTCAATGACGTGGCACTGGCCACCGTGAACGCATGCCGCCATGCGCAGGGTGCAGCGGCGCTGACGCTCGCCGACGCGCAGCGCGAGGGCGTCATCGAATACATTGCGTTTCCCGCCGAGCTCGAGGGCAAATACCAGAATTACACGCAGGCCGACGTCAGGGGGTTGCGCGGAGCAGGCTACGCCGCGCCGTTCCTGACGGTCGAGCAGGGCGTCACCCGTTACATCGACAAACTCCTTGCGCGCGCCGAGGTCTAACGCCCATGCACAAAACACTCGAAGATTTCGTCGGCGACACGCCTCTCGTCAGGCTCCAGCGGCTGACCGGAGCCGCGAATGAGAAAAACGGCAATGTCATCCTCGCCAAGCTCGAGGGCAACAATCCGGCGGGATCGGTCAAGGACCGCCCGGCGCTGTCGATGATCAAGCGTGCGCAGCAGCGCGGCGACATCAAGCCGGGCGACACGCTGATCGAACCCACCAGCGGCAACACGGGCATCGCGCTGGCGATGGCCGCGGCGGTGATGGGCTATCGGATGGTGCTGGTCATGCCCGAGCACCTGTCGGTCGAGCGCCGCCAGACCATGGCGGCCTTTGGCGCGCAGATCGTCCTCACGCCGCAAAGCGGCGGCATGGAGATGGCGCGTGACGTGGCGGAAAAAATGCGCGACGAGGGCAAGGGGCTGATCCTCGACCAGTTCGCGAACCCCGACAATCCGCTCTCTCACTATGAGGGCACCGCGCCGGAGATATGGCGCGACACCGCGGGCGCCGTGACGCACTTTGTCAGCAGTATGGGCACGACGGGCACCATCATGGGCTGTTCGCGCTTTTTCAAGGAGCAGAATCCCGCCGTGCAGATCGTCGGCTGCCAGCCAGCCGATGGCTCGCAGATCCCAGGCATCCGTAAATGGCCCCCGGAATACCTGCCCAAGATCTGTGACTGGAGCTGCGTCGATCGCGTGATCGAGGTGACTCAGGCCGATGCCGAGGACGCGATGCGCAAGCTCGCGCGCGAGGAGGGCATTTTCGCCGGGGTATCGTCCGGAGGCGCGTTGTGGGCGGCCCAGCAGGTCGCGGCCCAGGTCAGCAACGCAGTCATCGTCTTCATCGTCTGCGACCGCGGCGACCGCTATCTCTCGACGGGGGTATTCCCTGCCTGAACCGAAGGGGCGGCGGTACGGGTGTGCTGTGCTCGGCACACTGGTGCTTTCAAGCGCGGCAGCCCAGGAGATCGCGGTAACCATCGAGCGGATCGAGGCGCCGGCGTTCACTGCCACTCGGATCACTGGCCTGCTGGGCAGCAATCATCCCAACGCGCTCGAGGTCAAAGTCGGCGAAGCGAAGATAGGCGGGCTGAGCTGGCGCAACGTACGCCTGAGCTGTCCTGCACTCAGGCAGGAGCGTGACGATCTCGTGTGCGCGGACGGTACGCTCGAATCGCCGTCCAAAGTTGCGCTTGCACTGCGTTATTCAACGCGCACCAGTGCCCTGGATCTCGTTCTCCGGCCCGCATCGCGCGAGGAATGGCGCCTCTTGAGCGAGCCGCAGCCGGGACGGTCTTCCTTCACGCTGGCTGTGACCAATGGCGCGCTGACACGGTTCAACGATTGGTGGAAAGGCGGGCTCAAGCCGAACGCCGGAAGCGTGAGCGGCAAACTCACTGTCACCGATGAACGCAGCGCCCGGGCGACGGGTGAGCTGTCGATCGTGGGTCTGGGATTCAGCGATGCAAGCGGACTGCATGCCGGCGAAAAGATCACGGCGACGGTGGCGCTGCAGGCCGAGCAGAGAGGTACACAGTGGCAGTGGCAAGGCCGCGTGAAATGGCTGGCGGGAGACGTGTTCTGGCAGCCGTTGTTCGTGGGCGGCAGCGGACATGCGCTGGATGCTGCCGGTACGCTCGACGCGCAGCGTGCGACGCTGGACAGCGGGCGGCTTGCGCTGGCCGGCATCGGCAACCTCGACATCACGGCGCATTTCGATCGCGCGAACGGGAAACTCGCCAACGCAGGCATGCGCGCAGCCGATCTCGACGTCGCCGCGCTGTATGAGAGGCTGCTCAAGCCGACGCTGCAAGGCACGGCGTTCGCCGATCTACGCTGCGATGGCCGCCTCGATATCGCGCTGGCGATGAACGACGGAGGGCTGGTTACGGCGAACCTAGGGCTGCGCCGCGTGTCGATCGAGGACAGGAGCCGGCGTTTCGCGCTGTTCGGGCTCAGCGGCAGCGTGCCGTGGCATCGCGAGCAGTCGACTGCGGCGCAGCTGCGCGTGGACGGTGGTGAAATCCTGCACCTGCCGTTTGCGGCATTCGATCTGCCGCTGGAACTGCGCGGCATGCGCGTGCGTGCGCGTGATGTGCACATCCCGATCCTCGATGGCAAGCTGCTGGTCAGCGAATTTTCGACTAGCGGAGAACGTGAGTCGTTGCGCTGGCGGTTCAGCGGCGCCATTGCGCCGATTTCGATGCAGCAGTTCACGGCTGCCCTGGGCTTGCCGGTCATGCACGGCACGTTGTCGGCGGCGATTCCCACGGTGAGCTACCAGGAGTCAACGCTGAAGGCGGATGGCGCGTTGTTGTTCAATGTGTTCGACGGCACCATCCTCGCTCAGAACCTGGGGCTCGAGGATCCGCTGGGTCGCGTGCCGAAGCTCGCCGCGGACGTGGAGATGCGCAACCTCGATCTCGATCTGCTGACGCGCACTTTTTCGTTCGGCAATATCACCGGGCGCATCGACGCGCAGATCAAGGGTCTCGAACTGGTCAACTGGCAGCCCGTGCGTTTCGACGCGCGCCTCGAAAGCAGTCCCGGCGAATATCGCAAGCGCATCAGCCAGGCTGCGGTGCAGAATATTTCCGCGCTCGGCGGCGCGGGTGCAGCCGCCGCCATCCAGCGCAGCTTCCTGCGCTTCTTCGAGCAGTTCGGCTACTCGCGACTGGGCCTGAGCTGCAAGCTGGAACTGGGCGTGTGCCGGATGGGCGGTATCGAAGACGTGCCGCAGGGTTACGTCATCGTGCGAGGGGGCGGCATCCCGGCGATCAACGTGTTGGGCTACAATCGCAGCGTCGGCTGGCACGAACTGATCGAGCGATTGAAGCGTGTGACCCAAGGCAACGTCATTGTCAAATAACGAGCCAAAGCGAGACACCGAAATGCGAAGGATGACCGTTTGCGCGGCGCTCGCCGCTGCGGCTGCGCTGCAGGCGTGTGTGACGATCAATATTTATTTCCCCGCCGCTGCGGCCGAGAAGGCGGCAGACAAGATCATCGACGAGGTCTGGCAGCTCAAAGGTTCCGAGCCGGCAGCCAAACCGCCGTCCAAGTAAGGAGTGGAACAATGAAATCTGTGCGATCGAGCTGGCTTGCCCTCTTCCTGATGCTTGCCGGCAGTGTATGGGCCCAGGCAAACCTGGAGATCAATACGCCGGCGATCGCGGCGTTGCAGGCAAGCATGCAAAAGCGCCACGCCGACCTGGCGCCGCTCTACGCCAACGGCGCGGTGGGACTGACACGCGACGGCTCCGTCGCGCTGCGCGACGCCAATGCGGTGCCGTTGCCGCAGCGCCAGCAGGTTAACGGACTGATCGCGGCGGAGAACCAGGATCGCGCCGCACTCTATCGCGAAATCGCGCGCGCCAACGGCAAGCCGGAGTGGGAGGGTGATATCCGCACCACCTTCGCGCAGCGCTGGATCGACAAGGCGCAGGGGGGCTGGCACTACCAGAATACGGCGGGAGCTTGGACGCGTAAGTGATCCCGGTTCTGGTCTTCGATATTGAGACCGTTCCAGACGTCGCCGGACTGCGCACGATCCATGCGATCGATGCCGGCGTCAGCGACGAACAGGTCGCCGATATGGCGTTTCAGCGGCGCCGCCAGGCAAGCGGCGGGGATTTCCTGCAGTTGCACCTGCACCGCGTCATTGCCATAGCGTGTGCGCTGCGCGAGCGCGACAGCCTTCGCGTGTGGTCGCTCGGTGAGCCGACCGACGGGGAGGGCGCGCTGATCCAGCGCTTTTTCGACGGCATCGAAAAATACACGCCGCAAATCGTGTCGTGGAACGGCGGGGGCTTCGACCTGCCGGTTCTGCATTACCGGGGCATGCTGAACGGCGTGCGTGCGGCGCGCTACTGGGATCAGGGCGAGGACGACCGGGAGTTCAAGTGGAACAATTACATCGGGCGCTATCACGCACGGCACCTCGACCTGATGGATCTGCTGGCCATGTATCAGCCGCGCGGCGCCGTGCCGCTCGACGAAATGGCACGGCTGCTGGGATTTCCGGGGAAACTCGGGCTCGCGGGCGCGCAGGTCTGGCCGGCCTGGAAGGAAGGGCGGATTGCGGAGATCCGCAGCTATTGCGAAACCGACGTTGCCAACACCTATCTCGTCTACCTGCGATTTCAGCTGATGCGCGGCGCGCTCAGCGCAGAAAAGTACCGTCAGGAGATGAGCTTGGTGCGTACGACGCTGGCAAAATCGCCCGACCGGCACTGGGTGGATTTTCTCGCGCCCTGGTCCAATAGCGAAGGGACCGGGCCGCACTGAGCCATCGCTTCGCTCGTCCGCGCCCGGGATAACCCGGTTCGCGGTGCAATCGGCTGCGAAGCTGACGACATCTTCCAATGCAGTCAGTCAGAATCGAATCTCTGGACCAGGAGGGCCGCGGCATCGCCCACGCCGACGGCAAGGTGATCTTCGTCCAGGGCGCGCTCGCGGGTGAAACAGTCACCTATGCGCCGCTGCACAAGAAGCCTCGTTACGAGCTCGCGAAGGTGCAGGACATCCTCAGACCGACGGCGGCGCGGACGATCCCCAAGTGCCGGCATTTCGGCGTGTGCGGCGGCTGCAGCATGCAGCATCTGGATTCACGATCGCAGATCGCAGTCAAGCAACGGGTGCTCGAGGACAGCCTTGCGCATCTGGGGAAGGTCGAGCCCGGCATGATCTTGCCGGCGATTCACGGCGAGCCCTGGGGATATCGCCATCGCGCACGTTTTTCCGCGCGCTACGTTCCCAAGAAGGGCGGCGCTTTGATCGGCTTTCGCGAAAAGCGCAGCGGCTACGTGACCGACATGGCGACCTGCGAGATCGTGCCGCCGCGCATCGCCGCGCTGCTCGTGCCGCTGCGCGAGCTGATCAATACGCTTTCGATACCGGACCGGTTGCCGCAGGTCGAGCTGGCTATCGGCGATGGCATCGATGCCCTCGTGCTGCGCATCCTGGCGCCGTTAAGTGCGGTTGACGAGCGCCTCCTGCACGCGTTCGCTGGCCGGTATCAGGTGCGGTTTTTCCTGCAGCCGCGCGGGCCCGATTCGGTGCGGCCCCTGGATCCCGCGCACAGTGATGAGCTCAGTTACGCGCTGCCCGATTTCGGGCTCGAGATGGTTTTTTCGCCGACTGAATTCACGCAGGTGAACCCGGCAGTAAATGCCGTGCTCGTCCGGCGCGCTCTCGCATTGCTTGCTCCCCAGCCCGGCGAACGGGTGGCCGACATGTTCTGCGGCATAGGCAATTTTTCCCTCGCAATAGCGCGCAGCGGGGCGAAGGTCGTCGGCTTCGAAGGAAGCCGGCCGCTGGTGGCGCGCGCGCGAGCCAACGCGGCGCACAACCGCCTGGAAGGGCAGGCAGAATTCGTGCACGCCGATTTATTTAAACGGCCGGGAGCGACGCAGGCAACAGGCGGCGGATTTGAGCGCATGCTGATCGATCCTCCGCGCGATGGGGCAGTCGAACTGGTCAAGGCACTGCCCGATCAGGGCGTGCGGCGGATCGTATACGTGTCGTGCAATCCAGCGACGCTCGCCCGGGATGCGGGAATCCTGGTGCATACCCAGGGTTATCAGCTATCCGCCGCCGGCGTGGTCAATATGTTTCCACAAACGTCGCATGTCGAATCGGTGGCGGTGTTCGACCGGCCATAAAAAAAGGGCGTCCGCAGACGCCCTTTTTCCCTTACCGCTGCCGTTTCAGTCGCGGTCGCCCGTGAAAGCCATCAACAAATGCAGCAGGCTGCTGAACAGATTGTAAACGCTCATGTACAGGGTGAGCGTGGCCGAGACGTAATTCCTCTCGCCACCGTGCACGATCGCGCTGACCTGCCAAAGTATCATCGCCGAGCTGAACAACACGAAAACCGCGGCGATGGTCAAGTGCAGCACAGGGCTCGCGATAAAGATGTTGGCGAGCACCGCCAGCATGATGACGATCGCGCCGACCATCAGGAAGTTACCCATGAAGCTGAAATCCCGGCGGGTAACCGTCGCGATGCCGGCCATGGCAAAGAACACCGCTGCGGTGCCGCCCGCCGCCAGCGCGATCAGCTGACCGCCGTTGCGCATTCCAAGCGCGACCTGGAGCAGCGGACCGAGAATGATGCCGAGGAACAACGTCAGTCCGAGCAACAGCGCTACCCCCAACCCGCTGTCACGATTTTTCTCGATGGCAAAGAACATGCCGTAGATCATGGCAAGCAGCACCAGCGACGAAACGATGGGGCTCGCCCTCATGAAAGCGAAATTCAGGTTCACGCCGATGACGGCGCCGATCGCGGTGGGGATCAGCGTAATCGCCAGCAACAAATAAGTATTCCGCAGCACGCGCTGCTGCTGCAGTGCTGCGCTATCGACCGCAACCGGCGTCTGATACGAGTTCGGAGTCGATTGCATTTCAGGTTGCATTGTGTGTTTCTCCTATAGCGCCGGGTAATCCGGCTCCTGACTAAGACTACCCAAACTGGGAAGAAGTTTCAACATGCGATAAGCGCCTGCATCAATCGGAAGGTGTTAACGCAAGCGATTGATAATGCGTGCTATTATTAACCCGTACGACGATGTCGGGCGCCGCGAGCCAGAAAGGCGGCGCCAACCGGATGGGTGGCAGAGCGGTCGATTGCACTGGTCTTGAAAACCAGCAGGCGCGCAAGCGCCTCGGGGGTTCGAATCCCTCCCCATCCGCCACCGCAAAAAAAGATGCTGGCGCCGCGCGCCACTTTAGCGGGATCTGCTTCCCGACTTGCGCAGTTGATGCTTGAGACGCCGGTAAAGCCCCGGATTCGTCGTTCGCAAATGGTCGGCAATCTCGAAGTGCTCGCCGCGCGCACGCTCGAGGTCGATGCCCTCCACATGCACGAGGCGCACCAGCTCGCGCACGGGCTTGGGCATCGCCCGTCCGCTCTCATAGCGCGAGCCGCCACTCTGGGTAACGCCGACCTTGGACCAGAATTCCTGTTGATTCATGCCCAGGCGTTGGCGGATGTGGCGGGGTTTGGATGGTTTTCCGGCTAATCTCATTGGATTCCTCGTCAACGCGAATATTCAATTGACATATGAAACGTCGATTGGTTTCGCGGTCGCCCGCCCGAATGGGCGACAGATGACCCAACCTTGCGAAATACGATAAAATTCAAGGTTTTTGAGGCTCGCACACACGCTTCATGTCGTTGATCGTGCAGAAATACGGTGGCACTTCCGTCGGCAGTCCTGAGCGCGTCAAGAATGTCGCGCGCCGCATCGCGCGCTGGCACGCCAAAGGGCATCAGCTGATCGTGGTCGTCTCCGCGATGAGCGGCGAGACCAATCGCCTGATTGCGCTCGCGCGCGAGATCCAGCAACAGCCCGATCCCCGCGAGCTCGACGTGATGGTGTCGACCGGAGAGCAGGTGACGATTGCGCTGCTCGCGATGGCGCTCATGGACCTGGGCCTGAAGGCGCGCAGCTACACGGGAAGTCAGGTCAAGATCCTGACGGACAGTGCATACACGCGCGCGCGCATCGTGAGCATCGACGAGGAAAAAATTCGCCATGATCTGGGCGAGGGCTGCATCGTCGTCGTCGCCGGTTTCCAGGGCATCGACATCGGCGGCAACATCACCACGCTGGGCCGCGGCGGATCGGATACGACAGGCGTTGCGCTCGCCGCGGCGCTTGCGGCCGACGAGTGCCAGATCTATACCGACGTCGACGGAGTCTATACGACCGATCCGCGCATCGTTCCCGAGGCGCGGCGCCTGAGCACGATTACGTTCGAGGAAATGCTGGAAATGGCGAGCTTGGGCTCAAAGGTGCTGCAAATCCGCTCCGTCGAGTTCGCCGGGAAATATAAAGTCAAGCTGCGCGTGCTGTCGAGCTTCGAAGAAGAGGGCGACGGCACCCTGATTACATTCGAGGAAGATGAAAAAATGGAGCAGGCTATCATTTCCGGCATCGCCTTCAACCGCGACGAAGCCAAAATCACCGTGCTCGGCGTGCCCGACCGACCGGGTATTGCCTATCAGATACTCGGTCCGATAGGCGATGCCAACGTGGACGTCGATATGATCGTACAGAACGTGGGACACGACGGGCTCACGGACTTTTCGTTCACCGTGCACCGCAACGACTATCACAAGGCGCTCGAGATTCTGAAGCCGGTGGCGGCGCATATCAGCGCGCGCGAAGTTCAGGGCGGTGACAAGATCGCGAAGGTGTCGGTGGTCGGTGTCGGCATGCGCTCGCACGCGGGCATCGCCAGCACCGCATTCCGCTCGCTTGCCGAAGAAGGCATCAACATTCAAATGATCTCGACTTCGGAAATCAAGATTTCGATCGTGATCGACGAGAAGTACATGGAGCTGGCGGTCAGGGTGCTGCACAAGGCTTTCGCTCTCGACCAGACGAGCTGAGTGCCGCGAGGCCAGGGCCCGCCGTCCGGGACCGTCGCCGCGTGTGATATTCTTCCGGTCCTGATCGTGGCTCGGCCGTGCAATGCGGCTCGGCTGGAGCGAGTTCAGAGTTGTTCGTTTGTGGCGTTGCGAAGTCCGGAGAGATGGCCGAGCGGTCGAAGGCGCGCCCCTGCTAAGGGCGTATAGGGCAAAACCCTATCGAGGGTTCGAATCCCTCTCTCTCCGCCAGTGTTTTCTATGCTCACGCGGTTTCTGCTTTTTCTAGTCGCGTTATAGTGGCGTTGGCCATCGCTTTCGTGATCGATCAACGAACGGGAGCTTCAATTGAAATTACCGTCCATTCCCACCAACGCGCGTCTGACGGCGTTGCCGGTGGCACAGTGTTGCGAACGCTTGCCGTGAACGAGTCCCGAACGCTTGCTTAGCTTCCGGGGCGTCAATATCAGCGATCCTAATCCTCATTTGCTCCCGCT
>JBKJZR010000185.1:0-26122 GCA_046715035.1 Burkholderiales bacterium
GCTGCGCAAGCCGGAAGCCGCGGTTACGCCGTCGCCCGCAACGGATGTGCCCGCCTCGGGCGCGCCCGTGCCTACGACGGATGCACCCATCCCCGAGACGGATGCGCCGATCCCCACGGCGGATGCGGCCGTTGCGGATGCACCTGCTTCGTCCCAACTTTCGCGCACGAATCTCGCGCTGGGACTGGTGGCCGGGGTCACCATTATCGCCGCACTTTATCTCGGGCGTAATTTCTTCGTGCCTCTGCTCATCGGCATCCTCGGGAGTTACGCGCTGACTCCGGTGGTGGAATCGCTGATGGTTTGCCGCATTCCGCGTGCGTTGGCCGCGGGACTCGTGCTCGCGGTTCTCGTGGCTGGCTTGAGCTGGGTTGCCGACTCGCTGAGCGACGACGTAGCGGCGATAAGTGAAAAATTGCCTGAGGCGGCGCGCAAGCTGCGGCAGCGCATCAGTGCGGCGAGTGCGAGCGGTTCGCCGAGTGCGCTGCAGAACGTGCAACAGGCTGCGAAGGAGATCGAAGGGGCCGCGGCGACGGTCGTCGGGGCAAACCCGACTGTGCGGCCGCTGCCGCCGCGGCCTCCCGAGTCCAGCAGCTGGCTCAGTAACTACATGATCGCGCAATCGGCCGCGCTGTTCGCGTTCGCCGCGCAAACCCCGATCGTTCTGCTGCTGATATATTTCCTGCTCGCTTCCGGCGAGCATTTCCGCCGCAAGCTTGTAAAGTTCGTCGGGCCTTCGTTGTCCCGCAAGAAAGATGCGGTGCGGATACTGGAAGAGATCGAGGTCCAGGTTAAGCGCTATCTGCTGGCGATGGTGGTGACCAATTTACTGATCGCCGTCGCGACCTGGCTCGCTTTCGAGGCGCTCGGCGTCGAAGAGGCGGGCATATGGGGCGTAGCGGCCGGCATCCTGCACTTCATCCCTTACCTGGGACCGGCTTTCACCGCACTCGCAAGCGGCATTGCGGCATTCCTGCAATTCGACTCGATGCTCGACGCGGTGATCGTGGGAGGAGCGTCGCTGGTCGTGGCAGGGGTCATCGGCATGGGGTTCATGACCTGGCTCCAGGGGCGGTTGGCGAGCGTCAACTCGGCAGTGCTGTTCATCGCTCTGCTGTTTTTCGCGTGGTTGTGGGGGGTATGGGGATTGCTGCTCGGCGCGCCTCTGGTCGCGATCGCGAAAGCGATCTGCGATCACGTCGAATCGCTCAAGTCCGTTGGAGAGCTGCTGGGGCGCTAAAGTCGTCGCACGAACAGCCACTGGCGTCACCGTGCAATTGTGCGTTGCCGAACAGAGCCCTCTATTGCCGGGTCGCAGAATGGACAACCGTAATGGGGAATGAGCGCCGCTCGCTGCAAGCGGACGCTGCTTGATGCAGATACTGCGCCTTGCCGAAATTTTAGCGTTGTTCGTTGCGTGAGGTTGTAATACGATTATCACTAGCTGCAGTGGCCTGATCTGCACGGATTCCGTAAACTACGCAGGCAATGATGGCGCCCGCGCTCAGGGTGTCGACCGTTCATCGGCACGGCCTGGCGCGTTTCAGCGATAACCAGCATTCCGCTGGCGGTAGCGCTGCAAACGGCAAACAGATGCGGCGACGCCCGCGGCGCGCGACCGATGCGACGCGTTTTCGGGCGGTGCGCCGCAGAATGAAATACGCGGCATCGCGAACACATTCGACCGTCGTACGCACGATACCGTGCCCGCGCCCAAGCCGTCGCCCGGTGTGCCGACTTCTGGTAGGCATCGAGAGCAAAGGAGCACGCAATGAACACTGAAATGGCCTCGGATGAAGTGACCGACAGCATTGCCCACATCGAAATGGTGCGGCAGGAAGCGGCCAAGGAGTCAGGGCTGGCGGCGGCATGCAGCGAAGCGCTGCGCAAGCTGCACGAGTTGTTGCGCAGCGAGCGGGAGTCCGCGCAGAACGCCCCCAACGCCGGCAATTCGCTGAACATCGAGGCTGTCACGCGCGAGATCGACCGCGTGAAGAAACTCGCCGGCGGCGGGTCTCAGCCTGGCAGAGCCCGCGAAACGCGTCCTGGCAAACAGCAGTCTCCGCCGCGCAAAGGCGCGCGCGGGCCGGCCCGCGCAAAGGGACGCCGGCCGATGGGCCGCAACGGGGGACGTTAGCTGCTACGCATGGCGCCGATCGATCGGTCAGCGTGGCCTTGAGGTTGGAGGCCAGCGCGTGACGCTGGTCCCTCTCTGCAAGCATCGCTCGCGCAAGGCGGCCGGCGTCGGCAACGGCGTCGTGATCGCACGCATTTCCCATTTGAATCGCCGCACTTGGTGAGGCCGCTGGAATGAACGCGGGAAGTGCGACCCTGCTCGGCAATCTCCGCGCCTGGAGCGGAGGCCTGCGCCGGCGGATGCCCCGCGCCGAGGACGAATCTCCCCTGCGCGCGGAGCTGTTCAGCGCGGAGCAGATGCAGCAGTACGGCAAGCTCCTCGCCGCATCCCACCACCTCAGCCCGCAACGCGTGCGTGACCGGTTGCTGTTCCGGCTCGCGGAGAATGAAACCGTACTGCTGGAAACCTGCGAGCTGCTCACGGCCGCGGTCAAGGCCAATCGCCGCATTACGCCGGCCGCGGAATGGCTGCTCGACAACTTCTACCTGATCGAAGAGCAAGTCCGCACCGCCAAGCGTCATTTGCCGCGGGATTACAGCCGTGAACTGCCGCGACTCGCGCACGGGCCGTCCCAAGGTATGCCCCGTGTCTACGACATCGCGCTGGAAACGATCGCACACGGCGACGGGCGCGTCGATCCGGAGAGCCTCGCCAGCTTCGTCGCCTCGTACCAGACGGTCACCGCGCTCACGCTCGGCGAACTGTGGGCGATCCCCATCATGCTGCGTCTGGCGCTGATCGAAAACCTGCGCCGTATCGCCGCGCGGCTCGCCGCCCATCGGGTCGAGCGCAACCGCGCCGATTACTGGGCGGAGCAGATGCTCGAGGTCGCCGAGAAGGATCCGAAGAGCCTGATACTCGTCGTTGCCGACATGGCGCGCTCCGGCCAGCTGCTGGTAAGCGCATTCGTCGCTGAATTCGCGCGCCGTCTGCAGGGGCAAAGCGCGGCACTCGTGCTCCCGCTGACTTGGATCGAGCAGCAGCTTGCCGCGAGCGGGCTGACGATCGAGCAGCTCGTGCAGACGGAAAACCAGCAGCAGGCCGCCGACCAGGTGTCGGTCAGCAACAGCATCGGCAGCCTGCGCTTTCTGGGGGCGATGGACTGGCGCGAGTTCGTGGAAACGATGAGCGCCGTCGAACGGGTGTTGCGCGAGGACTCCGCGGGCACCTATGGACGCATGGAGTTCGCCACGCGCGACGATTATCGCCATGTGATCGAGGCCGTCGCCCGGCGCAGCGATTTGGCGGAAGACGCTGTCGCGCGCAAGGCGCTGGAGCTGGCGAGCGCGGCCGGGCCGGATGACGACGACCGCAGGGCCCATGTCGGTTACTACCTGGTCGACAGGGGCTTGCCGCGGCTCGAAGAGGCCGTGGGCGCGCGCTTGTCACCGCTCGCACGACTGCGCAGGGCGGCCGGGCAGCGGCCGCTGCTTTTTTATCTGGGTGCGATCACGATGCTCAGCGCGGGCTTGGCTGCCGCCGTGCTCAAAGCTGCTCAAGTGCACGAATGGGAGATCTGGGTTGCGGGCCTCGTCGGCACGCTTACGCTGTTGGCGGCGAGCCAGCTCGCCGTGGCGATGGTGAACTGGCTCACGACGCTGACCGCGACGCCGTATCCGCTCGCGCGCATGGACTTCAGCGAAGGCATTCCATCCGAGTCGCGCACGCTGGTCGTCGTTCCCACCCTGCTCAGCAGCGCCGAGAACGTCGACGCGCTCAGCGAAGCGCTGGAAGTCAGGTTCCTGGCCAACCGTGACGAGAATCTTCATTTCGCGCTGCTCACCGATTTTCCCGACGCGCTCGCGGAAACCCTGCCCGGCGATGACGCCTTGCTGCAGCTCGCGCAGCAGAAGATCGAAGAGCTGAACGCGCGCTACTGCAGCACAAGCAACGACGTGTTTTTTCTGTTTCACCGCCCGCGCCGCTGGAATCCTGTCGAGCGGGTCTGGATGGGTTACGAGCGCAAGCGCGGCAAACTGATGGAGCTCAACGAGCTGCTGCGCGGCGGCGCCGCCGATCGTTTCTCCCGCATCGTGGGCGAGACGGCGGTGCTGACCAATGTCAAGTACGTGATCACGCTCGACACCGATACGCAGTTGCCGCGCGATGCGGCGCGTCAGTTCGCAGGGGCGATGGCACATCCCCTGAATCGCGCGCGCTACGATGCCGATCTGCAGCGCGTGTGCGAGGGTTACGGCATCCTTCAGCCGCGAGTGGCCGTATACCAGGGCAGTTCTGTCCAGTCGCGCTATGCGCGACTGAGTGGCAGCGAGCCCGGCATCGACCCGTACACACGCGCCGTTTCCGACGTTTACCAGGACCTGTTCGGCGAAGGCTCGTTCATCGGCAAAGGCGTTTATGACGTAGACGTTATCGAGCGCGCGCTGCGCGACCGCCTGCCCGAGAACCGCATCCTCAGTCACGATCTGATCGAGGGCTGCTACGTGCGGGCAGGGCTGCTGAGCGACGTGCAGCTCTACGAAGAGTATCCGTCGCGATACGGCGTAGACGTCGCCCGCCGCCACCGCTGGATACGGGGCGACTGGCAGATTGCGGGATGGGTGATGCCGCGCGTGCCGGGCCCCTCTGCACCGTCAGGCGGGCGCACGGTGCGCAATCCCCTGTCGGGCCTGTCGCGCTGGAAGATTCTCGACAACCTGCGGCGCAGCCTCGTACCGGCAGTGCTGACGTTGCTGCTGGTGCTCGGCTGGACGATGCTCGAGCATCCCGGGCTGTGGACGCTGGCCGTGCTGGGGGTGTTCTTCATCCCCGTCCTGAGCGCAAACCTGTGGGAGCTCGTGCACAAGCCGGACGACGTGCTCGTCGAGCAACACCTGCGTGCGGTTGCCGTCACCGCAGGACGGCAGCTCGCCCATTCGGCATTCACGCTCGCGTGTCTGCCGTACGAGGCGTATTACAGTCTCGATGCGATTGCGCGGACCGTGTGGCGCATGCTCGTCTCGCGCCGCCGGCTGCTCGAGTGGAATCCGTCGAGCAACGAAGAAGCCAACGGGGCCGCCGATGCAGCCGCACCGTGGCGGGCGATGTGGGTTGCGCCGACTGTGGCCGCGCTGACCGCCGCCTACCTGCTCTTCGAGCGTCCGCAGATTCTGCCGGCTGCGTTGCCCATACTGGGGCTCTGGTTTGCGGCGCCCGCGCTTGCTGGATGGCTCAGCCAACCCTTCGGCCGCACCGCCATCAGGCTCACCGCAGCGCAGGTTATCTTTCTGCGCAAGGTCGCGCGCCGCACCTGGTCGTTCTTTGAAACGTTCGTCGGTCCCGGGGATCACTGGCTGCCGCCCGACAATTATCAGGACCATCCGGTCGCGGTCGTCGCGCATCGCACGTCGCCCACCAATATAGGCCTATCGCTGCTCGCCAATCTGTCGGCGTACGACTTCGGATACATCTGCGCCGGAGAGTTGCTCGACCGCACGTCACGAGCGCTGGAGGCGATGCAGCAGCTCGAGCGCCACCGCGGGCACTTCTACAACTGGTACGACACGCAGTCGCTGGCGCCTCTTGCGCCCAAGTACGTGTCGACGGTCGACAGCGGGAATCTGGCTGCCCATCTTCTCGTTCTGCGGCCGGGCTTGCTCGCGCTGGCTGACGACGCAGTCCTCCAGGCGCGGTGGTTTGAAGGACTCTACGACAGCTTCCGGCTGGTAGTCGACGCCGCGGGTGCGGCGACCCCGGCTGCGGCGCTCGCTCAGATGCAGCGCGAGCTGGAAGCTGCACGGCTGACTCGTCTGACCACGCTCGCCGCGGCGCGGCTCAGCCTCGAGCGGCTCTCCAGCAGCGCGGCAGAAGTCGTGGCGCAGGTCGCGGCGACGGATACGCCCGAATCCGCTGCGCACGGATGGGCGGATGGTTTGCGCCGTCAATGCCGAAGTGCACTCGACGAGTTGCTGTGGCTCGCCCCGTGGCTCGCACCGCCTGCGGCGGCGCATCTGATGCGGGCCTTTCCCGGCAACGACAGCATCCTGACCCTGCGCGAGCTCGCGGCCATCGATGGGCGCTGGCTGCCGGTGGTGGAACAGCGCTTGGCCGCCGCGGCAACGCCTGAAGAGGCTGAGTGGCTCGCCCATTTGCATGGACTGATCGCGTTGGGTAGCCAGCGGGCGCGCGAGCGCATCGCCATGCTCGACCGACTGGCGCAAATCGCCTATGAGTACGCGCAGCTGGATTACGGTTTCTTGTACGATCAGGGCCGCAATCTGCTGGCGATCGGGTACAACGTCGATGACCGGCGACGCGACTCGAGTTACTACGACCTGCTTGCGTCGGAGGCGAGGTTGTGCAGCTTCGTCGGCATCGCTCAAGGCGAGCTTCCGCAGGAGAGCTGGTTTGCGCTGGGGCGCCTGTTGACCGCAAGCGGCGGCGAGGCGACGCTGCTGTCGTGGAGCGGCTCGATGTTCGAGTATCTGATGCCGCTGCTGGTGATGCCGACTTACCAAAACACGCTGCTCGATCAGACCTATCATGGAGCGGTGCAGCGGCAGATCGATTACGCGCGCCAGCGCGGGGTGCCGTGGGGCATTTCGGAATCGGGCTACAACATGGTCGACGTGCGGCTCAATTACCAGTACCGCGCGTTCGGCGTGCCGGGGCTCGGCCTCAAGACCGGTCTCGCCGAGGATCTCGTGATCGCCCCGTACGCCTCGGCGCTGGCGCTGATGGTGGCGCCGGAACAGGCCTGCACGAACCTGCAGCGGCTCGCGGCCGACGGCATACTCGGCAGGCACGGGTTTTATGAAGCGCTCGATTACACGCCGGCGCGGCTGCCGCGAGGCCAGTCGAGCGCCATCGTGCACTCGTTCATGGCGCACCACCAGGGCATGAGTCTGCTCGCGCTCGCCTATCCGCTGCTGGGCCGTCTGATGCAACAGCGCTTCGAGTCCGACCTGCTGTTCAAGGCGACGATGCTGCTGCTGCAGGAAAGAGTTCCGCGAGAGACCGCGTTTTACGCGCATACCGCCGAGCTCTCCGACATCCATACGACGCCCACCGAACCGGAGACGCCGCTGCGCCTGCTCGCGGGTCCCGACACTGCCGTGCCCGAAGTCCAGCTGCTGTCCAACGGCCGTTATCATGTGATGGTGACCAACGCCGGCGGCGGCTACAGCCGCTGGAAAGACAGCGCGGTCACGCGCTGGCGCGAAGACCCGACGCGCGACAACTGGGGCACCTTCTGCTATGTCCGCGACATCGCCAGCGGCGTGTTCTGGTCGACCGCACACCATCCCACGCTCAAGCGCGCGGAAAAATACGAAGCGATCTTTCACGAAGGGCGGGCCGAACTCAGGCGCCGCGACAATGACATCGAAACGCGGACCGAGATCGTCGTTTCTCCGGAGGACGATATCGAGCTGCGCCGCATACGCATCGTCAACCGCGCGCGCGGACGGCGGGTAATCGAGATTACGAGCTATGCGGAAGTGGTGCTCGCCTCGGCGGACGCCGATGCGCTGCATCCCGCGTTCAGCAACCTGTTCGTGCAGACCGAAATCGTGCGCGAGCGCCACGCGATTCTGTGCACGCGCAGGCCGCGCTCGCAGCAAGAGCGCGCGCTGTGGATGTTTCACCTGATGGCGGTGCACGGGGCGCAGGTCGGCGACGTCTCGTACGAAACCGACCGCATGCGGTTCATCGGCCGCGGCCGCACGGTCGCCGCGCCCCGCGCGCTCATCGACGTCGCGGAGCTGTCGGGCACGCAGGGCTCGGTTCTCGACCCCATCGTCGCCATTCGCTACCGGATAACGCTGAGTGCCGACGAGTCGGCCACGGTGGACGTCGTCACCGGCGTAGGCGACACCCGCGAGGCGTGTCTGGGCCTGATCGAGAAGCATCAGGATCTGCGGCTGGCCGACCGCGTGTTCGAGCTCGCCTGGACCCACAGCCAGGTCGTGCTGAGGCAGATCAACGCGAGCGAAGCCGATGCGCAGCTCTACGCGCGCCTCGCGAACTCGATCGTCTACGCGAATCCGCTGCTGCGCGCGGACCCCGGCATTCTCAGCCGCAACCGGCGCGGCCAGTCCGGGCTGTGGGCGTACGCCATCTCAGGCGACCTGCCCATCGTCCTGCTGCAGATCAAGGATGCGGCCAATATCGACCTCGTGCGACAGCTAGTGCAGGCGCACGCCTATTGGCGCCTGAAAGGGCTGGTGGTCGATCTGGTGATCTGGAATGAAGACCACGCGGGGTACCGGCAGGTGCTACACGATCAGATCATGGGATTGATCGCCGCCGGGGTGGAAGCGAATGTGATGGATCGGCCGGGCGGCATATTTGTGCGGTACGCAGAACAGATATCGAGCGAGGATCGGATCCTGCTGCAGTCGGCTGCGCGGGTGATCCTCACCGACGGGCGCGGCTCGCTTGCCGAGCAGGTTGCGCGGCGCGTGCCCGTCGACATGCGTGCCGTCAACGTGCCGCGCCTCGAACCCGTGCGCAGCCCGCGCGCCGACCTGCCGGTACCGACGGAGATGCCGCAGCGTGAGCTCATCCTCGCCAACGACCACGGCGGATTCACCCCCGACGGCCGCGAATACGTGATCACCACTACGCACGCCAACCTCACCCCCGCACCATGGGTAAATGTCCTGGCTAATCGACGCTTCGGCACTGTGGTCTCGGAAAGCGGCCAGGCCTATACGTGGAGCGAGAATGCACACGAGTTCCGCCTGACGCCGTGGCACAACGATCCGGTCACCGATGCCGGGGGCGAAGCCTTTTACCTGCGCGATGAGGAAAGCGGCCATTTCTGGTGTCCCACCCCGCTGCCCCGGCGCGGCGCGGCGCCGTACGTCACCCGCCACGGTTTCGGATACAGCGTATTCGAGCACACTGAAAACGGCATCAGCTCCGAACTGTGGACCTATGTTGCTCTCGATGCCCCGCTCAAGTTCTCCGTGCTCAAGGTGCGCAACGCGTCGGGACGCGCACGGCGGCTGTCGGTCACCGGTTATGTCGAATGGGTGTTGGGCGGCCTGCCGCACAAATCGGCGATGCATGTGATCACCGAGATCGATTCAGATACCGGCGCGTTGCGCGCGCGAAATCCGTACTCGACAGAGTTTCCCGAACACGTCGCATTTTTCCACACCGATGATACGGGCCGCACGCTGACCGGCGACCGAGCCGAGTTTCTCGGCCGCAACGGCACTCTGCAAAACCCCGCCGCGATGGCTCGTGCACGGCTCTCGGGCAGGGTCGGTGCCGGCATGGATCCGTGCGCCGCGCTCCAGGTGGCTTTCGATCTCGCCGACGGACAGGAGCGCGAAATCGTCTTTCGCCTGGGCGCGGGCCGCGATGCTGCGGACGCAAGCCAAGTCGTGCACCGCTTCCGCAACCTGACCGCGGCGCGCAACGCGCTCGACGCGGTGTCAGCGCACTGGCGCCGTGCGCTGGGGGGGATTCAGGTCGAGACGCCGGATCCCGCGCTCGACGTGCTGGCGAATGGCTGGCTCACCTACCAGATCATCGCCTGCCGTTTTTGGGGGCGCAGCGGCTATTACCAGTCCGGGGGCGCGTTCGGATTCCGCGACCAGTTGCAGGACGCGATGGCGCTGCTCCATACGGAACCTGCGCTGTTGCGCGAGCATCTGCTCGTATGCGCAGCGCGGCAGTTCCAGGAGGGCGATGTTCAGCACTGGTGGCACCCGCCGTCAGGCCGGGGGGTGCGCACTCATTGCTCGGACGACTTTCTCTGGCTGCCGCTGGCGACGTGCCGATATGTACTGGGTACCGGGGACAGCGGTGTGCTGTTCGAGCCGGTCCACTTTGTGGAGGGCCGCCCGGTCAGTGCCGAAGAGGATTCGTACTACGACCTGCCGGTGCGCTCGGGCAACGCGGCGAGTCTCTACCAGCATTGCGTGCGCGCGATACTGAGGGGACTCACTACGGGCGAGCACGGGCTGCCGCTCATCGGCGGGGGCGACTGGAACGACGGCATGAACCTGGTCGGCAAGCTGGGCAAAGGGGAAAGTGTATGGCTGGCATTTTTCATGTACGAAGTCCTCACGCAGTTCGCCGCGGTTGCGCGCCTGCACCAGGACCCGGAGTTTGCCGAACGCTGCACGACCGAGGCGCAGCGGCTGCGGCACAATATCGAGGCGCACGGCTGGGACGGCGAATGGTATCGACGCGCTTATTTCGACGATGGCACGCCGCTGGGCTCCGCCGCCAATCCTGAGTGCCAGATCGATGCGATCGCGCAGAGCTGGTCCGTGCTTTCCGGCGCAGCAGATCCCGAGCGCGCGCGGCGGGCGATGGCGGCGGTCGATGCGCGTCTGGTGCGCCGCGAGCATGCGCTGATCCAGCTGCTGGACCCGCCGTTCGACAAATCTGATCTGGATCCCGGCTACATCAAAGGCTATGTTCCGGGCGTCCGGGAAAACGGCGGGCAGTACACTCACGGCGCGATCTGGACGGTCATGGCGTTCGCCGCCCAGGGCGACAGCAAGCGCGCGTGGGAGCTGATGGGCATGATCAACCCGGTCAACCACGGCAGCTCTGCGGCGGCAATCGCCATCTATAAAGTGGAACCGTATGTCGTTGCCGCCGATGTCTACGCTGTCTCACCGCACGTCGGCCGCGGCGGCTGGACGTGGTACACGGGGTCGGCGGGCTGGCTCTACCGGCTGGCGGTCGAATCGCTGCTGGGATTGCGGCTGGAGGTCGATAAGCTGCGTTTCGAGCCGTGCCTGCCGGCACACTGGGAGCGGTTCAGCATGCGCTACCGCTATCGCGAAACGCTCTATCGCATCGCCGTGGTGCAGGCGCGCGGGGAAGGCGGCGAACCACCCGGCTCGATGACTGTGACGGTGGACGGGGCGTTGCAGCCCGCGCGCACGATTCCACTCGTCGACGATCACCAGGATCATACGGCCGAGGTGCGGATCACGCGGGCAGCCGCGTGAGGATACGCTCGGCGCGCTGCTAATCGGGCAGGTATTCGAACAACCTGACGACTTTCTGCACGCCTTTGGTCGTGCGTGCGACCTCGGTAGCATCGTCGGCCTCCTTGCGCTTGACCATGCCGAGCAGGTAGACGACGTTGGACTCGGTCACCACCTTGACGTGGACCGGATTGAATTTCTGCGCATCCACGAAGCGCGCCTTGACCCTGCCGGTCAGGAACGTGTCATTAGCGCGCGCTGACAGGGGGCGGTTGCCGGCGACTGCGATCTCGTTGTGGACGCCGCGCACGTTCTCGACTCCGCGGACTATCTTTTCCATCTCGCCCTTGGTCGCCGCATCGGGCGCCTCGCCGCTGAGCAATACCATGCGGTTGTAACTGGTGACGTTGATGTGCGACTCCCTGAGCTTGTCGCGGATGCGACTGGCGGCCTTGATCTCGATGCTTTGGTCTTCGGTGACGGTGCCGATCGTGCGCCGGTCATCGGCCACGACGAGCGCGGTACCCACGCCGCCCACGACGGCTGCGGCGCAGCCAGTCAGCGCAGCGATGATCGCGAGCACAGCAAGCAGACGCACGTTACGCATTATTCCACCCCCAGTAGCAGACAATCGATTGCATCGCATAGGCAATGCAGCGTGAGCAGGTGCACTTCCTGGATACGCGCGGTGCTCTGCGCCGGCACGCAGATGTGGATGTCCCCGGCTTGCAGAACCTCGGCCAACCTGCCGCCGTTTCTGCCCGACAGCGCGACTACGGACATCCCGCCTTCGTGCGCGGCCTCTACCGCGGCGAGCACGTTCTTGGAGTTCCCGCTCGTCGAGATCGCCAGCAGCACGTCGTTCTTCTGACCCAGCGCGCGCACCTGCTTCGAGAACACCTGCTCGAAGTCGTAGTCGTTCGCAATCGAGGTCAGCGTCGAAGTGTCGGTGGTCAGCGCGATGGCCGCCAATCCGGGTCGCTCCATCTCGAAGCGATTCAGGAGCTCCGCTGCGAAATGCTGCGAGTCGGCAGCCGAGCCGCCATTGCCGCACGCCATGATCTTGCCGTCCAGCTTGAGGCACTGCACCATGCGCTCCGCGGCGGCGGCGATCGGTGCTGCGAGCGCATCCATGCTCTGCAGCTTTAGATGCGCGCTTTCGGAAAAGTTCTCGCTGATGCGGTTGATCAGGTCCATGGCGTCTCGTGCCGTCGTGAAGCGCACGAATTATCGCATAAGCGCGCGGCGGGACGAAAAGGCGCCCGGTGCGCATGCCCGAACGATGCGCGGCCGGACGACGGCGCGAGGTCACGCAGACCCATCGCTTGCGAACGCGTTCCTCAGCCATTCGATCGTCCAGTCGGGGCCGCTGATCAGCACTGCGTCGAAGCGACACGCGGGCACCCGCGCCAGTCCCGCCAGGTAATGGCGCGCCGCGCGCGCGAGCTTGTCGCGCTTGGCCCGGGTGATGCTGCCGGCCGCGCCGCCGTAGGTCGGGCTGGCGCGCATGCGCACTTCCACAAACACCAATATCTTGCCGTCGCGCGCGATCAGGTCGATTTCGCCATAGCGGCAGCGATAGTTGCGCGCGACGAGCTCGAGCCCGCGCCGCCGCAGAAACTGCGCGGCGACCTGCTCGGCGCGCTGCCCGGTTTCACTCACGGCCGCATTTCGCGCAGGATCACCGTCTTGCCGTCGACGTATTGCGCAGCGATCAGGTCGCGCACGAATTGCTGGTCGCGCGCCAGCCGGATGCGGCCCGTAACCCCGTCGATAGAGGGCTCGCGGTCCTGGCGCAGCAGTTCGAGGCCGATGCGGAAGGCGTCGATGCCGAGTGCATAGAGCCGCTCGAAATCGCTCGCATCACCAAACTGCGGTCGCGGGTAAATCATTACGGCCGGGTGGTCGAGCTGCAGCAGCCACGGCATATCGACGAAGCGCACGAGATTCAGATCGTGGGCCGCCAGCGCGGAAGGACGGCCCGCATTCGCCTGCGACGTCGCATAAATGCTTACCGAGTTGCCCAGATAAGGGCGCAACGCGCGCGCGCGCGCAAAGTCGAGCGCAAGGAAAACCGCGTCAGCGACCCCGAGGCCCACGGCCTGCTGCAACCTGTTCAGGCTGCCGGGATCGGCGCCGTAGGCGAATTCGGCGACGATGTTGCCCCCGGCCCGGGAAAACTCCTCCGCGAAAGCGAGCCGCATGCGCTTGCTCAACGGCGTGTCGTCGCTCACTACGAAAGCCGAGCGGCGGCCGTCCTCGAAGGCGAGCTGCGCGGCCTGCCGCGCCTCGAATTCGATCGCCAGGCCGAAAAAGTACAGCCGCGACGGCGCCGTTGCGGGGGTCTCGACCGTGTTCAGCGCCAGGGTCGGCACGGTGACGACACTGCTCGCGGCGAGGTCGGCGACACCGCTGCGCGTAAGCGGTCCGACGACAAGCTGCGCACCGGATTCGACCGCCTGCTCGTAGACGGTCAGCAAATTATTCGAGTCTTCGTCGGCTGCGTAGATGCGCACCAGCGGCGCGTTCGACCCCTGCACCTTGAGCGCAGCGAGAAATCCCTGTCTCACGGCATCGGCATGGCGCGCGAACGAAGCGGAGTTGAGCGGGAGAATCAACGCGACATGCGGCGCGCGGGCAACGCGCTCGGCGGCGTGCACGGGCGCGATGGCCAAGGCGAGAGCCGCACCGTATAGTAGGGCTGCGCACCAGACCACAATGGCACTCAGGCGATGGATGAAACTGGCGATCATGGGCGGGCCTCGGCAGGCGCGCCCACATTATATGTAGTCGCTACGCCGATTGGAAACCTGGCCGACATTACCCTGCGTGCGCTCGAGGTCCTCAAAAAAGTCGATGCCGTGGCGGCCGAAGACACGCGTGTGTCGGCCAGGCTGCTGCGCCACTATGGCGTCGAGGCGCCGGTCTTCGCGCTGCACGCCCACAATGAACGTCGCGCCGCGCAGAAGATAGTGGGGCTGCTCGCGCAGGGCAGATCGGTCGCTCTGGTATGCGACGCCGGAACACCGGGAATCTCCGATCCCGGCGCGGTCGCGGTAAGAGCGGTGCGTGACGCAGGTTACGCGGTGGTCCCGCTGCCGGGACCGAATGCCGCGGTTTGCGCCCTGTCGGCAGCGGGCAATGCCGAGACGACGTTTCTGTTCTGCGGGTTTCCCGCGGCGCCAGCGGCGACGCGGCGGCGCGAGCTGGCCGCGCTGGCCGGGCTGCCTTATCTGCTCGTGTTTTACGAAGCCCCGCACCGCGTGAGCGCAAGCGTCGAGGACATGGCCGGCGCGTTCGGCAGCGAGCGCACCATCACGATCGCGCGCGAGCTGACCAAGCGTTTCGAGACTCTGCATACGTGCAGTCTGGGCGCTGCTGGCGCATGGTTTGCGGCCGATCCCAATCACAGCCGGGGAGAATTCGTGCTCCTCGTGCAAGGTGCGCCGGCGGCGAAGCGCGGGGCGGAGGGTTCGGCGCCGCGCGTCCTCGATGTTCTTCTGCGCGAGCTCCCGCTCGCGCAGGCGGTCAAGCTGGCGGCGGAAATAACCGGCGCCCGCAAGAACGAAGTTTATGCGCAGGCCTTGCAGCTGAGGGGAAGCGGCGATGATTGACGGCTGCATCGCGCGCATTACGACGCTGCAGCCGGTTCAAAGGTTGCGCGGCCATCAGGAGCGCTCGCTGCGCGCGCGCTTTTACTATTCGTCCTGCACCAATTACCATGTTTGAAAAACAGGAGCAGCGATGAGCCGAGTGACGATCATCCGTCCCGACGACTGGCATCTGCATCTGCGCGACGATGCCCATATGCGCGCGGTGCTGCCGCACGCCACGCGCCGGTTCGGGCGTGCGATCGTGATGCCGAATCTGCGCCCGCCGGTTACCACGACTGCGCTGGCGCTCGCTTACCGTGATCGCATCGTCGCGGCGCTGCCGCCGGGTGCGAGCTTCACGCCGCTGATGACACTCTATCTGACCGACAACACGGGCGCCGACGAGATCAGGCGGGCGAAAGCGAGCGGCGCCGTCCATGCGGTGAAATATTATCCGGCGGGCGCCACGACCAACTCGGATTCCGGCGTTACCGATCTCGCCCGCTGCGACGCTGCTCTCGACGCAATGGCGGAGTGCGATTTGCCGCTGCTCGTCCACGGTGAGGTTACATTTCCCAATGTCGACGTCTTCGACCGCGAGAAGATTTTTATCGACCGCGTGTTGATACCCGTGCTGCAGCGCCACGCCAGGCTGCGCGTGGTTTTCGAGCACATCACCACCCGCGACGCCGCGCGTTTTGTGCTCGGCACTCCGCCGCGCGTCGCCGCGACGATCACGGCGCATCATTTGCTGCTCAATCGCAACGCGCTGTTTTCCGGCGGCATACGCCCGCACCATTACTGCCTGCCCATCCTCAAGCGCGAAGAGGACCGCCAGGCGCTCATCCAGGCGGCGACCAGCGGCAACCCCAAGTTCTTTCTCGGCACCGACAGCGCTCCTCATGCCCGCGACACCAAGGAAGCGCATTGTGGCTGTGCCGGTGTTTACACGGCCCACGCGGGCATCGAGCTGTACGCGGAGATTTTTGGGGCGTCGAACGCCCTCGACAAGCTCGAGGGCTTCGCCAGCATTTTCGGCGCGAATTTCTACGGATTGCCGCGCAATACGGACCGCATCACGCTGGTGAAGGAGACCTGGGAGGTGCCGAAAGAGCTTCCCTACGAGCCCGGCACGCTCGTTCCGTTCCGGGCCGGCGGCACGGTGAGCTGGCGCCTGCTTTGATCAGCTAGTCGACCTTGGCGCCCGCCGCCTTGGCGACCTGTGCCCACTTGGCCACTTCAGACTTCACGTGCGCCGCGAACTGGTCCGGCGTGGAGCCGACCGGATCGAATGCGAGCGCGTTCAGCCGCTCGCGCGCGGCGGGCTGATTCATTCCCTTTACGATTTCGTGGGACAGCCTAAGCACGATCTCGCGCGGCGTGTTGGCGGGCGCGGCGACGCCGTGCCACGAGCTCACGTCGTAACCCGGAAGTCCGGATTCGCTGATGGTGGGAAGCTCCGGCGCGGCAGCCGAACGCTTGCTGCTCGTTACGGCGACCCCGCGCAGCTTGCCGGTCTTCACGTGAGGCAGCGCAGTCGGCTGGTTGGAGAACGTCAGGCTTACCTGGCCGCCGATGACGTCGACGATTGCAGGCGCACCGCCTTTGTACGGCACGTGCACCAGATCGACTCTCCCCATGGTCTTGAAGAGCTCTCCGGACATGTGATCGGAAGACCCGCTGCCCGACGACGAGAACGTGAGCTTGCCAGGATTCGCCTGTGCCAGCGCGATCAGGTCTTTCACCGTCTTGACCGGCAGCGACGGGTGCACGACGAGGATATTGGGCACGGCCGCGACCTGCGTGACCGGTGCGAAGTCCCTGACGGGATCGTAGTTGATCCTGCTGTAGAGCGCAGCGTTGATCGCAAGCGTGCCGATGCCGGCCATCAGCAGGGTATAGCCGTCAGCCGGCGCTTTCGCGACCATCTCGGTGCCTATGGTGCCGTTCGCGCCCGGGCGATTGTCGACGATGACCTGCTGCCCGAGCGCTTCGCCAAGCTTTTCCGCGACCAGTCGCGCCAGCACGTCGGTGCTGCCCCCCGCAGGAAAAGGCACGATAAGCCGCAGTGGTTTTACCGGAAAGCTTTGCGCATGGACGCCGCTGCAAGCTGCGAGCGCCGCGATCAGAGTGAAGTGCAGTGTTCTCATCTGCGTTGGGTGCGTGTGGGGGCCGTCGAATTATCGAAGGCCGGCGCTGCCGCGTCAATTCGCAGTGGGAGGGCATCGAATTAAAAAGCCCCGGCGGGGCGGGGCTTTGGCCACTTTGCGTGGCATGCTGCTACGCCGTCGTTACGGCGTTGAATACATGTGGTTAATGTTATGTGATCAGGTCGCGTTCTGCATCGTGAGGCAATCCTCCTGGTACCGCACCGGGTACCGGCAGATTTCGATACGCCCCGCCTGAGTAAGACGAAGCTGATCGTTGGACCACGCAGCTGCAGATTAGTGCCCGATACCTGCGTGGCTGGCGAACGGGCGGCGCGGCCCGCACCAGCCGCGTGATAAAATTGCGCCGGGAGTTGGCCAGACAGTCGCTGTCGACGTGTAGCTTGCGCCGATGGAGGAAAGTCCGGGCTCCATAGGGTAGGGTGACGGCTAATGACCGTCCGCCGCGAGGCGAGCAACAGGGCCACAGAGAATAAACCGCCGATGGCCGCGTCGGGACCGGGAGTGCGCGCGAGCGCAACGCACGGTTACGGCAAGGATCAGGCAAGGGTGAAAAGGTGCGGTAAGAGCGCACCGCGTCCGCGGTAACGCGGGCGGCACGGCAACCTGCACCCGGAGCAACATCAAATAGGCAGGCGATGACGTGACCCACCGAGCCTGCGGGTAGGTGGCTAGAGCGCGCAGGCGACTGCGCGCCCAGAGGAATGACTGTCGAGGAGGCGCGAGCTTCCTACAGAACCCGGCTTACCGGCTGACTCCCGCTCCACCGCCCCCGCCGCAGCTCTGGCGCAGCGCGCAAACAAACGCGGTCATCGTGAAAGCGTCCAATGAAAAAATACAGAATTGCCTACATCCCGGGCGACGGCATCGGCAAGGAAACCGGGCCGCAAGGCGTACGCGTGCTGGAAGCTGCGGGACGCAAATTCGGCATCGAGTTTGTTTTCGACGAGTTCGACTGGAGTTGCGACTATTACCAGAAGCACGGTCGCATGATGCCCGAGGATGGACTCGCGCAGGTCAGCAGCCACGACGCGGTATTTTTCGGCGCGGCAGGCTGGCCCGCGGCGGTGCCCGATCACATTTCGCTGTGGGGATTGCTGATTCCGTTCCGCCGCAATTTTCAGCAGTACGTGAATCTGCGGCCGGTGCGGCTGATGCCGGGCATCAAATGCCCGCTTGCCGGGCGTGAGCCGGGCGACATCGATTTCTGGGTCGTGCGCGAAAACAGCGAAGGCGAGTATTCATCGATCGGCGGCCGCATCTTCGATGGCACCGAGAGCGAAATGGCGGTGCAGACGAGCACGTTCACGCGCCGCGGCGTCGACCGCATCATGCGGTTCGCATTCGAGCTCGCGCGCAAAGGCAAGAAGAAGCACGTGACGTCGGCGACCAAATCCAACGGTATCTCGATTACGATGCCGTACTGGGACGAGCGCTTCAAGGCGATGGCGGCGCACTATCCCGACGTCAGGACGACGCAGTATCACATCGATATCCTGGCGGCGCATTTCGTGATGCATCCCGACTGGTTCGATGTCGTGGTGGGCTCCAATCTGTTCGGCGACATTTTGTCCGACCTGGGCCCGGCGTGCACCGGCACGATCGGCATCGCGCCCTCGGCAAACATCAATCCGGAGCGCGAGTTTCCGTCGCTGTTCGAGCCGGTCCACGGTTCGGCACCCGATATCTATGGCCGCGGCATCGCCAATCCGATCGGCCAGATCTGGTCGGGGGCGATGATGCTGGAGCACCTCGGCCATCCCGAGGCGGCGCAAGCGATCGTGGATGCGATCGAAACCGTCCTCGTCGAGGGGCCGCGCACCCCGGATGTCGGCGGCAAAGCGAAGACAGAAGATCTCGGCGCAGCCATCGCGGAAGCGATTTAGCTGACCTTCTAAGCCCTCCCCGGGCTTTTGCATCGCGGCCTCCTGGGGCGCACGGTTCATCGTGCGTCTCGCCGGGGCGTGCGATGGGCGGCCATCACGATGGACGCTGTTGCGTTTTCGCAACGCTATCTTCCGGCAAGTCATTGATCTAACAGCCCAATAACGTTAATGTTTTACATCTCGTTTTACTCTTAATTATCTATTTATAAACGATAAATTTTTTTCCACCTTGAGCCGGAGTCGCGTTTGTTAGCATAAGTCTTTGTCCGCAAAACAAAATACCTCGTTTACTTGCTTGACCCTGCTAGTTCTTTTTCATATAGTGGGTCTAAGTGGGAAAAAGTGGGGGAAATGGACTCCCACCACGGGTAATAGGGGGGAGATGTGTTTCGCGGCGTAGCGCAACTGAATCTCGACAGCAAAGGCCGCTTCGCCGTGCCAGCGCGCTATCGCGAGGCCTTGATTGCCCGTTGCGGGGGGCGGCTCGTGATCACGGCCGATTCTGACAAGTGCCTCCTGCTCTATCCCCTGCCTGAGTGGGAGCCGATCCAGCAAAAGCTGATGGGGCTGTCGAGCTTCAACCCCCGCATTCGCGATCTGCAGCGGCGGCTGATCGGATATGCCGAAGACGTCGACATGGACGGCGCCGGACGGCTGCTGGTATCGGCTGCGCTGCGCGATTTTGCCGAGCTTGCCAAGAACGTCGTGCTCGTCGGGCAGGGCAGCAAGTTTGAATTGTGGGACGCCGCCAAATGGGAGGAGGTCCTGGCGCGTGGAGCCGGTTTCAGCGACGGCGATCTGCCGCCGGAGCTGGAAGGGTTCTCTTTGTGAGCGGGCACTCACATACGCCGGTATTGCTCGATGCCGCAGTCGACGGTCTCAACGTGCGGGCGGAAGGCGTTTACATCGACTGCACATTCGGCTGCGGCGGCCACGCGCGGCGCATCCTCCAGCGGCTCGGCGAGCACGGGCGCCTGATTGCCATCGATCGCGACCCCAGTGCCATCGCTGCGCGAGGCGGCATCGACGACGGGCGGCTGCTGCTCGAGCACGAAAGATTCAGCCGCGTGAGCGACATCGCCCGCAAACACGCGGTGGCCAATGTCGACGGCATTCTGCTCGATCTGGGGGTGTCCTCGCCGCAGCTTGACGATGCTGCACGCGGGTTCAGCTTCCGTGCGGAGGCACCCCTCGACATGCGTATGGATACGAGCCGTGGGCCGACCGCGGCGCAATGGCTGTCGGACGCGAGCGAGCGCGAGTTAGGGGAGGTCATCAGGGACTATGGCGAAGAACGGTTTGCTAAGCAGATTGCAGCAGCGATTGTTGCGGCGCGAGCAAGGCGCCCTGTCGCAACCACACGCGAGCTTGCCGGGATCGTGGCACGCGCGGTCCGCACGCGTGAGCCGGGGCAGGACCCGGCGACGCGCAGTTTTCAGGCTCTACGGATACACGTCAATCAGGAGCTCGAAGAGTTAAGAGTCGTCCTGCCGCAATGCGTGGACCTGCTGGCCATGCGGGGCCGTCTCGTGGCGATCAGTTTCCACTCGCTCGAGGACCGCATCGTCAAGCGTTTTCTGCGCGAGCAGTCACAGCCACCGCAGATGCCCAACCGATTGCCGTTGCGCGCGCGCGAGATGCCGCGCCCCCGGCTGCCGCTGATCGGCAAGGCGCGCCGCCCCGATGCTGCGGAAGTCGCGGTCAATCCGCGCGCGCGCAGCGCGGTGATGCGGGTGGCCGAACGGACCGACGCCCCTTGATGCGCATGGCATTCACCGCCTCGCATAGGCAACAACCAGCCTGCGCCGAGAAGGACGTGGCATCCCCGCCGCGCGGAGTTCGTTGATGGCCAGAATGAATCTGATCCTGCTCGGCGTACTGGTCGTGTGCGCGTTGTCAGTCGTCACCTCGCAGCACGCGGCGCGCAAGCTCTATATCGAGCTGCAGAAAGAACAGGAGCTCGCGCGCAAGCTCGACGTGGAATGGGGACAGCTGCAGCTCGAGCAGAGCACGTGGGCGATGCACGCGCGCATCGAGAGGATTGCGAGCGGGCAGCTCATGATGGGCGTCCCGCCTGCCGCGCGGGTCCAGGTGGTGGCGCCGGAGCCCCGCCCATGAACCGGCTGAGCGCTACCCCGCTGCGAGTGTGGCGCGCGCGCGCGCTGCTGGCATGCCTGCTCGGCGCTTTTGCCGTGCTGACCGCGCGCGCGATATATCTGCAGGGCCTGCATCACGATTTCCTGCAGCAGAAGGGCGAATCGCGCTACAGCCGAGTCATCGAGCTTTCGGCAACGCGCGGGATGATCACCGACCGCAACCGCGAGCCGCTGGCGATCTCCACTCCGGTTGAATCGGTGTGGGCGAGCGCTGCCGATATCGAGATCAGCTCGGAGCAGATGCAGCGCCTCGCACGACTTCTCGATCTCGACCGCAGCGAGATCGAGAAACGCCTGGCCAACACCAGGCGGGAGTTCGTCTATTTGAAACGCCATCTGCCGCCGGAGCAGGCCGCGAAGGTCGTCGAGCTGAACATCCCCGGGGTATTCCTGCAGCGCGAATACCGGCGCTATTACCCCGGCAGCGAGTACACCGCGCACGTGATCGGCTACACCGACGTCGACGACAAGGGCCAGGAAGCGCTCGAGCTTGCCTTCGACACCGAGCTCGCCGGCAAACCCGGCAGCCGGCGCGTGATCAGGAACCGGCTCGGCCAGATCATCGAGGACGTCGAAAGCATACGCGCCCCGCAGCATGGGCGCGAGCTCGTGCTGTCGATCGACACCCGGATTCAGTACCTCGCCTACCGTGAATTGCTCACGGCAGTGAATGCGCACCGAGCGAAAGCAGGCGGCGTGGTCGTGCTCGACGTGCGCACCGGTGAAGTGCTGGCGATGGTGAATCTGCCGTCGTACAACCCCAACAACCGCGGCCGGTTCGAGCCCAAACGCACGCGCAACCGCGCGGTCACGGATCTGTTCGAGCCCGGTTCTACGCTCAAGCCATTCACTGCCGCAGCGGCGATCGAAACAGGACGCTACAGACCCGACAGCCTCATCCATACGGCACCCGGTCAGCTGTCGATCGGCAGCGCCACGATCCACGACGCGCACCCGTCGGGAACATTGACCGTGGCCCAGGTGATACAGAAATCATCCAACGTCGGCGCCGCGAAAATCGCGCTGGCCCTGCCGGCGGAAAAATTATGGAACGTGCTGAGCCAGGTGGGATTCGGCACGCCACCGCGTCTGGGATTTCCGGGCGAGGTCGCGGGGCGGCTGCGGGGGCACGCGGGATGGCGTCCGATAGAGCAGGCAACTCTGTCGTATGGACACGGCATCTCCGTGAGCCTGCTGCAGCTTGCGCGCGCCTACATGATTTTTACCAACGACGGCGAGATCGCTCCGGTCACGCTGCTCAGGCGCGAGGAGCCGGCGCAGGGCGTGCGTGTGATCTCTGCAGCGACCGCGCACGAAGTTCGCAAGATGCTGGAAATGGCGGTGCAGCCAGGCGGCACCGCGCCACGCGCGCAGATCGCGGGTTATCGCGTCGGCGGCAAGACCGGCACTGCGCACAAGATCGAAGGCAGCGGTTATGCGCGCGATAAGTACGTGTCCTCGTTCATCGGTTTCGCGCCGGCCTCGCAGCCGCAGCTGATCGTCGCGGTGATGATCGACGAGCCCAGTGCCGGCCAGTATTACGGCGGCGCCGTGGCCGCGCCGGTGTTCGCGAACGTCATGTCGCGCGCGTTGCGCATCCTGGCGGTGAAACCGGATGCGCCTCTCAACAATGTCGTGCTGCCCCCGCCGCATGCGCCCGAGATCCGCGAGGAAGTGTGAGAACGGGATCTCGGCCTTACGAAGCATCGTCCGCAACCGACATCCGCGTCGCGCTGCGCGCGATCGGGGAGCTGGGCGTGAGGCGGCTGGCGACCGACAGCAGGCTCGTGCGGCGCGGCGACACGTTTCTCGCGTATCCCGGCGCTGCGCAGGACGGCCGGCGCTACATTCCGGAAGCGATTGCCAATGGCGCGCGCGCCGTGCTGTGGGAGCGCCGCGGTTTCCGGTGGCGAGCCGCGTGGCGCGTCGCCCATCTGGGCATAGCCAACCTGCGCACGCGCGCGGGGGTGATCGCCGACCAGGTGTATGGACGTCCCAGCGCGCGGCTGTGGATGATCGGCGTCACCGGCACCAACGGCAAGACCAGCTGCAGTCAGTGGATCGCGCGCGCCTTGCACGGCAACGGGACGCGCACCGCGGTCATCGGCACGCTGGGCTACGGGCTCGCCGGTGGCACGCTGCGGCCGCTCGTCAACACGACGCCGGACGCGGTGTGGCTGCACGCGCAGCTCGCCCGCTTCGTGCGCGCGCGTGCGCGCGCGGTCAGCATGGAAGTGTCGTCGATCGGACTCGAGCAGGACCGCGTCGCGGCCGTGCGATTCGACGTCGCCCTGCTCACCAATGTGACGCGAGATCACCTCGACTATCACGGCACGATGCGGCGTTATCAATCGGCAAAGGCGCGGCTGTTCGACTGTGAAACGCTCGAGCACGCCGTGGTCAACCTCGATGACGGCGTCGGCGCAAAGCTGGCAAGCCGCATCGAACGCCCCGGGCTGAACGTCATCGGCTATGGCTTCGGCCCGCGGCGCGGCACGACCGGCAGCCGGCGCATGGAGATCAGGGGCAGCCGGCTGGTCGCCGACGCGCGCGGGGTGCGCTTCGACGTGGCCACCCCATGGGGCGCCGCCAGCGTGGCGAGCCCGGTGCTCGGACGCTTCAACGCCTCGAATCTGCTCGCCACGCTGGGGGTGCTCCTGGCCAGCGGTGTGGTCCTGCGCAAGGCGGTGGCCACGTTGGCACGCGTAGTGCCGGCGGCCGGGCGCATGCAAACGCTGGGTGGAGGTGCGCGCCCGCTCGTGGTCGTGGACTATGCACACACTCCCGATGCGCTCGAAAAAGCGCTGTCGGCCCTGCGCGAACTGAGTGTGCCCGGTGGACGCGGTTCTGGCGCGCCGCCCCCGCGCGTCATCTGCGTTTTCGGATGCGGTGGCGAGCGCGACCGCGGCAAACGGCCATTGATGGGACGCATCGCTGCGCAGCTCGCCGACTGGCTCGTGATCACCAACGACAATCCGCGCGGCGAGGACCCTCTCGCCATCGTCGACGACATTCTCGGCGGAGTCGAGCGCGACGGCGAGATCGAGCTCGACCGCCGGCGCGCGATAACCCGTGCGATCGGCCTCGCACGGCGTGGCGACGTGGTGCTGATCGCCGGCAAAGGGCATGAGACCTATCAGGAGGAGCGCGGCGTGCGGCGCGCATTCAGCGATGCCGCGGTGGCGCGTGCCGCGCTCGAGCGGTGGATGAGCTGACATGGAAGCGATGATGCACATTTCGCAGGCCGCGCGTGCGCTCGGCGCGAATCTGCGCGGACCCGACGGTGCGTTTTCAGGGGTGAGTACCGACAGCCGCAGCATCCAGCGCGGCGATTTGTTCGTCGCGCTGCGCGGGGAGCGTTACGACGGCCACCGGTTCATCGCGCAGGCGGCAGCGGCGGGTGCGGCTGCCGCGCTCGTGGAGGACGCAGGACTGGGGATCGAGGATCGAGGAGCGGCCGCGCAGATTCCTCTGCTGATCGTCGACAGCACGCTCAGGGCGCTCGGCAACCTGGCCGCGTACTGGCGCAGCCGGTTCGAAATACCCCTGGTCGCCGTGACCGGCAGCAACGGCAAGACTACCGTCAAAGAGATGCTCGCCGCCATCCTCCGGGAAGCGTGCAAGGCTACTCAGTCCGCAATCGTCGATCCTCAATCCAGCGTTTTGGCCACGCGCGGCAACCTCAACAACCACATCGGCGTGCCGCTTACGCTGCTCGGGCTGCGGCGCGCGCACCGCTATGCCGTGATCGAGATGGGAATGAACCACGCCGGCGAGATCGACTACATCACGCGTCTTGCCCAACCCGACGTGGCGCTCGTCAACAACGCCGGCATCGCGCATATCGAGAACCTCGGATCGACCGCAGCGATCGCGCGCGCCAAAGGAGAGATTTTTGCCGGGCTGAAGGGGCAAGGCGTCGCGGTGTTCAACGCCGACGATCCTTATGCGGGGTTGTGGCGCGAGCTGGCCGCCGGCAAGCGGCAGCTCGAGTTCGCACTGCACACCGACCTGGCGCCGGTGACTGCGACGTACCGGGCGCGCGAGCTGACGAGCGAGATCGTTCTGAAAACGCCGCTGGGCACGGCGCGAGCGGTGCTGCCCGTCGGCGGCGTCCACAACGTGAGCAACGCGCTCGCCGCGACCGCGGCCGCCACCGCGCTCGCAGTTCCGGTCGCCACCGTCGCCGTTGGGCTCGCGCGTTTCAGCCCGATCAAGGGCAGGCAGGAAAGGCGCCAAGGCCTGCATGGCGCCGTTCTCATCGACGACACGTATAACGCCAACCCCGATTCGGTGCGCGCCGCCATCGCGGTGCTGGCGGCGGCGCCCGGCAAAAAAATACTGGTGCTGGGCGACATGGGCGAGCTCGGCCGCGACGCCGCCGAGATGCACGCCCAGGTTGGCGAGTTTGCGCGTGCGCAGGGCATAACGCGCTTCTACACCCTCGGGGAGCTGACGGCGCATGCGACACGGGCGTTCGGAGCCGGCGCCCGGCATTTCACGCGCATCGAAGATCTGCTGGCTGAAGTCGAAAACAGCCTGGCGCCGGACGTGACGCTGCTCGTGAAGGGGTCGCGCTTCATGCAGATGGAACGGGTAGTGCGTTCGTTTGCCGACGATCGGGAGGAGAAGCGAGAGATGAGAGAGGAGAGAGGGGAGATGAGAGAGGAGCGGAAACCATGATGGCTCGCGGCTGTTACGCCTCGCTCCTCTCGCCGCTCTCCTTTCGCGCAGCCCAAGGTCATCGATGCTGCTAGAGCTCGCACAGTGGCTGGCAAAGGACATCCGGGCGTTCAACGTCTTCAGCTACATCACGCTGCGCGCGGTGCTGGCCTGCCTGACGGCGCTGATCATCACTTTCCTCGTCGGACCGGCGATGATACGCAGGCTGGCTTCGTACAAGATCGGCCAGGCGGTGCGCGACGACGGCCCGCAAACCCATCTGCCGAAGACCGGCACGCCGACGATGGGCGGTGCGCTGATTCTGGTGTCGGTCGTGGTGACGACGTTGCTCTGGGCCGATCTCGACAACCGCCTGGTGTGGGTCGTGCTCGCAGTCACGATCGGCTTCGGTGCGATCGGCTGGATCGACGATTACCGCAAGGTCGTGCATCGCAATCCGAAAGGGCTGTCGGCGAGAACGAAGTTCTTCTGGCAGTCGGTCTTCGGCGTCGCAGCCGCATGCTACATCGCGTTTTCGACGCATCTGCCGGCGCAGACCGAATTCATCGTGCCTTTCTTCAAGCAGATCACGTATCCGCTGGGTGTGATCGGCTTCGTCG